>JAKSCD010000434.1 GCA_022360775.1 Sneathiellales bacterium
AAGCCATCCGGCTAAACAGATACCGACAAAGGTGATCAGATAGAAACCGAAAAGCCAGTCTCTTGTCTTGTCGCCAAGTTTGAGCGCTGTGGATTTAACACCGATGAGGATGTCGTCATCCTTGTCCTGATGGGCGTAAATAGTGTCATATCCAAGAGTCCAGGTTATCCCGGCGATATAGAGTATAACGGCCTCCCAGGATAGTGTGCCGGTGACAGCAACCCAGCCCAGAAGTGCGCCATAATTAAAGGCTATCCCGAGGAAAAATTGAGGCCAGTAGGTAAATCGCTTGGCAAAAGGGTAGATAACAACAAGTATGAGGCTGGCAAGCCCCACCAAAATCGCGTTCAGGTTAAACTGCAAAAGGACCAGTAGCCCGATAAGACATTGAATGCCAAGCCACAGGAAAGCTTGCAAGACAGTAACCTGTCCGCTGGGAATTGGCCTTTTTTTTGACCGCTCAACCATGCCATCGAAATTTCTATCGACGATATCGTTGATTGTACAGCCGGCACCGCGCATTACAAAAGCACCAATGGCAAATAACAAAAGCAAAAACGGGTCTGGAAAATGTCCCGGCTGGGTCGCCAGGGTGACCGACCACCAGCAAGGGAAGAGCAGAAGCCAGCTCCCTATAAGGCGATCAAATCGGGAAAGTTTTAAATAGGGTTGCAGCGCGTCAGGCGCATAGGCGTCAACCCAGTTTTTCTTGCTGGCATCAGCAATAATTTTATCTGTTTTGATATCGCTTGTCTTGCGCATGGGGATCTACATAAAATCTGAATGAACGACTACACTTATACAGCAATCCTGACCCCTGTACATTTAGCAATTCCCCGCGGGAATATTTACCATCTAAATTTAAGACCTGCTGAGAAAAGATGATCCTGAAAGTCAGCGGAAATCTCACCATCATATTTGGCATAAAACAAATAATCGGCATTATTCGGTTTTGCGGAATAGGCGAGGCCGATTTTGGCTGAATCACGTGCGACTTCCGGACCATTAGCGGTGAAGGATACAGTTGGACTGGAAACAAAGCGCGAAGATTGATCCGCAGATTGATCGAGGAATTCATGAGACCATCCGATGCGCGCGACCAAGCCATTTGTGAAAGTCTTGCCAACGCGTGTGCCTGTATATTGAATACCAAGTTCTGAAGCGAGTTTTTCAGTTGTACTGCTGTCAACAGACATATTCAGTGCCCCTGCACCACTTTCATCATAATCTTCATGTTGAATAATGCTGGCATCAAGCCCGACATAAGGGGAGATGACACCGGAAAGTGAATTCATTTTGTAGTCATAGGCCACTTCAGCATTTGCAAAAGCACCGAAACCACCAAAATCGGCATTTGCTTTGCCGGAAATAGTTGAACGCGACGTCTCATAGTGAATATAGGCACCTGAAATTGATCCGTTAATATGCCAACCACCATTTAAGTCCCGGGCGCCGTAAAGTCCCCCGCGAAAAACAATGGAATTTCCTTCATCATCCAGACCATCTACATCTGAATTCGTATGGGAAACCGCGCCAAAGAGGCCTGCGCTTGTGGATGGTGAAAAATTCTGTTCCACACCAAAAGCGGTGCCGAAAGTGCGATGATCACTACCCTGGGCATTTTCATTGCTTTCGACTGAACCAAAACCATACGCACCCTCAATCCAGTATTCCCGTCCCCCTGCTGATCTGACAGGAACAGCTTCCGAAGAGGCAATAACGACACCATCTTCCGACAAGCTTGCGACACTGGTCCCGCCAATTCTGGAAGTTCGGTTTCGGACAATGTTAGTGATCTTGTCAGACGCTGTGTTCACAGCCTTCATTGTACTGGTTGTAACGAGGCCAGACTGGGAGCTGAATAGATCCGCAGCTGTTGCGATGGAGATACTATTGAGAGATGCTGCCAAGTCTACTGAAACAGTTCCATTATCCAGTGCCGTTGCTACTTTTCTGGAGGCGTTATTGTTTGCAGCTGTCGTGTATGCTTCTTTATTGGCTGTCAAAATCAGATTATTGGCATTTGAAGAATTCAAGTCAAAATCGATGAAGGTCAGATTTTCAGTGACGGTATAATTCGCACTATTGATCCCGCCATTTGCCGAATTCAATATCGTAAAAGTATCTCCATCTGCAGGGTTGCCTGATCCATCCTCCTGGATACTAATAGTGATCCCCCCAGCTGTGTCATCTACGACCGCGCCAGCGCCGTTTACATTGATACGAGATGCTGCGCCACCTGCACTAACCGTCGTGACGATACTAGATCCGGAATTGAAAGTAAGATCATCATTGACAGTTAAAATGGTGCTGCTATCTGAGCCTGCAATTATGCCGGAAAGGGTAACCGGGTTACCATCCGTTCCATCGCCAGAGATTGTGCCCCCTGTGCCAATATTCACAGTGCCATTTAAATTGATAAGACCTGTGCTTGTGAGCGTACCACCGGAGAAATTAATTGTTCCGTTGTTGTTAATGGAGGCGTTGCCAGCGTTTAGAGTGCTGCCAAGAGACAGTGTCGCCCCGTTGTCAACTGTAACGGTACTATTTGTTGTTGTGAACGTATTGCCAGAAGCGACCGTAAAGGTACCGGAACTGAAAGTTGCAGTGCCTCCGCCTTCCAATGTCAGGTCATTACTCAGCGTCCAGGCTGTACCGTTCATAGTGAAATTTTCAAATTGATTGAAGGAAGATCCGATTGTTCCGGTTCCGTTCAAAATCAGATTATCCGTATCACCTGCACCGGCATTAACCGTGCCTGTTACCGAGGTGTTTTGAAGGGTTAAGGTATCATTGCCGGTCCCTAATGTCATGGAGGCGTTGATATTGCTTTCCGTAAAGGCAAGCGTGTTGGTTCCGGACGTTCCTGAAAAATCGATATTGCCGTTAAATGTATCGCCAGAAGAACGGATATCGACATCACCGGCACCATCAATATCGAAGCCTGCTGTCACTGTCGCTCCCGAAAGATCAATATCTTTCGCGCCAGCACCATTGAGCGTTATGAGTCCGCCAATAGTGGAATCTGTGATATCCAGATCATCACTGACTGCGGATTGGGCACTTAAGGTTCCTGTTATGTCAGAGCCACCGGTAATCTGCATAGTTACAGTATTTCCGAACCCCAGACTAACATTGCCGTTTATTGTGGAGGCGGTAAGGGTCAGGCTGTCATCACCGGTTCCAAGATTCACATTACCGGTGACCGTAGAACTTCCAACAATAGTGACAGTATCCGCGTTATTTGAACCGTTCAGATTTCCTGTTAGCGTTGAGCCCCCGGAAATACTGACTGAACTGGAAGTCGCTCCGCCCGCGAGGGTCAGGTTGTTACTAAATCCCGCGCCGTTTTGAAGCGTAAAAACCAGATCTTCACCACCACTTCCGAGAGAGGTCGACGCGCCATTAGCATCAAAAGCCGCACCAGCGTCGACCGTCAGTGATTTGACGGTTGTGAAGTCAATGGCTTCAATACTGTTTTGAGAACCGCTTAGATCGCTCAGGATAACAATATTATCGGTACCAGCGAGCGTTATCGCACCACTTATCTTGGTTCCTGTGCCGCTGAAAGTGAGTGTGTTTTCTCCATTACCAAGGGTGAGATTGCCTGTAAGAGTACTCGTCCCTGTTATGCTGACCGTATTGTCACCACTGCTAAGATCAACCGTGCTGGCCGTCACCGAGCCACCGTCCGATAAACTAAATTGGTCGTCAGCTGTTCCCCCGGTGATATTATTTGCACCGAGATTAAGCGTACCGCTATTGGTGACGTTTATAATCAAAGAACCATTGCCAGGAGCGAGGTTACCACCAAGGGTCATTGTGGCGTTGTCTATGTTAAGTGTACCTGTACTTCCTGCGCCAACACTGAAGACAAGTGTTCCATTGTTGAAGGTGGATCCATTTTCAAGGGTCAATGTCTGGTTGTCTCCGGCCCCTGAACCATCCAATGTGAGGGTTGTGCCGGCATTTGTCATCGTGCTGTTATTCAGGGTCAGAACGTTTATACCGGTTTCCAGATCAAAAGATGCGGAGTTGATGGAAGAGTCTGTGACGGTCACAGTATCGGTTGCATCCGCCCCTCCATTAACATTTGCATTCAAAGTGACATTGTTGAGTGTCAGGCTGTCAGTTCCTTCCTCAAGATCGATATTTGTTGTTATCGTTGTATTTGAGAAAGAAAAATCATCTGCAGCCGCATGCCCATTGATAAGCAGAATAGGGGCAAGTGTCGTGGCCAGGAGGAAGCGGGAAAAACGCTGATTGGTTGAAGGTGAAATCTTTTCGTTTTTCAAAGAAAATACACTCAAGCTGTTGACTGAATTACTCAAAACCTACTCCATGGAACATTATTTTGTGGAATTTCGTACTATTTTTTTTAGATCTTACACGAATATTCAACTATAAGTTTTGTATGGCGGCAAAGGATTGTCAATCGGGTTGATTAACCGGTTTTATTAAAATCTGATGAGTGTGACTTTATTGACTATATGGATATTATGGCGCGCGAATTTACGCCTGATACGGGTCTTTGTCGAGAAGGTGCGTATTTACTTTACAGTTGGCAAATTCACCATTGGAACTTTATGCCTGCTGCAAAAAGATGATTTTCGAGATCTCTGGAGAGTTCACCATCATATTTGGCATAAAATAGATAATTCGCGGCATTGGATTTAGCGGATAATGTGAGACCGATTTTTGCTGAATCTCTGGTAACCTCTGGCCCGTTGCTGGAAAAAGAAACAGTTGGGCTGGATATGAAACGCGAAGACTGGCTCGCTGATTGATCCAGAAACTCATGGGCCCATCCGACGCGAGCAACAATTGCTGCTGTCAGATCTTTTCCCTTTTGCTCGCCAGTAAATTGTAGTCCGAGATTTGAGGAGAGTTTTTCTACACGATTACCATCCACAGACATGTTGAGCGCGCCCGCGCCTGTTTCATTATAATCGTTATGCTGGATCACGCTGCCATCCAGACCGACATAGGGGGAGAGGGCCGCTGACATTCCGGCGAATTGATAATCATAGGCGACTTCGACGTTCGCAAAAGCACCATAACCGTCAAATTCCGCCTTTGCTTCACCGGATACAGTAGATCGTGATGTATCATAATCAATATAGGCGCCTGAAACAGAACCACTGAAATGCCAGTTTTGACCGAGGTCCAGGCCGGTATAAAGGCCGCCGCGATAAGCAATGGTCTTACTATCATCTTCCAGGCCATCAACATCAGAGCCGGTATAGGATACTGCCCCAAAAAGCCCGGCACGGAATAAGGAAGAGAAATTCTGTTCGGCACCGAAGGCAAGCCCATAAGTATTGTGTTCACTTCCTTGAGCATTGGCATCGCCATCAACAGAGCCAAATCCGGCGGCCGCTTCAATCCAGTATTCCCGTTTTGGTAACGATTTAACTGGAACGGCTTCTGAAGAGGCAATAACAACACCGTCTTCAGTAAGTTCAGATACATTTGCCCCGCCGACACGTGAAATGCGACCTCGAACAACATCGGTAATCTGGCTTGCCGCAGAACCGACGGCATTAACCGTCCCTGTTGTGACCACACCGGACTGTGTCTCCAGAAAATCAACAAATTCGCTATTGGTCGTAAAGCCGGAGATGATCGCATCCAATTCAGCTGAGATCGTTCCATTATCGAGTGCTGTGGCCACCGATTTTGTTGAGCTGTTGGTTGCCAGGCTTGCAAATTCTACCTGGCTTTCAGTCGCTGTCGCGACAAGGGTATTTGCATCGGAAGCATCAAGGTCAAAGCTGAAAAAAAGAAAATCGTCTGTAAGGACATAATTGGAGCTATCAATTCCTCCATTTGCGGAAACGATAAGAGTGAACGTATCTCCATCTGCCGGGGTTGTTGAGCCATCTTCCATCAGATTAAGGGTTATTCCGCCGGCGCTGTCATCAATAACAGATCCTGCACCGGCAACACTGACAAGTGAAGCTGCACCTCCCGACGTGACAGTCGAGTTGATTGTGGATCCGTTATTGAGTGTCAGATCATCGTTAATGGTCAGAACAGTACTGCTATCGCTGCCGGTAATAGTGCCAGTCAGGGTGACCGGGTTTCCGTCTGTTCCATCACCGGTGATCGTGCCACCAGTTCCTGTGCTCAGTGTCCCACCCAGGCTGATCAATCCTGTTGACGTTAGTGTTCCGCCACTGAAGGATAGCGTACCGGTATTGTTAAATGTACCGCTCCCTGCATCCAAAGTACCGGCGAGGGAAAGTGTCGCGCCATTTGACACTGTTGTCGCACTGTTGGTTGTCGTGAAGCTATTACCACTTGCGATCGTGAAGGTTCCGGAATTAAAAGCAGCTGTACCGCCTCCTTCAAGTGTAAGTGCTGTATTCAAGGTCCAGGCTGTCCCGTTCATGGAAAAATTCTCGAACTGATTGAAATCAGATGCCAACGATCCTGTACCACTCAAAATGAGCTCATCTGTACCACCGGCTCCTGCATTAATCGCATTTGCAAATGATGAGTTTTCTACGGTCAGAGTGTCATCATCAGTGTCGAAAATAATATCTGCGTTGATGCTGCTTCCCGAAAAGGACAAGGAGTTATTTCCAGTGGTCCCGCTGACGTCGATATTGCCGTCGAACTGGTCTCCTGAGGAGGTGAAGGTGAGATCACCAGCACCATCAATATCAAATCCGGCTGTAAAAGTGGAACCTGAAAGCTCGATATCCTTTGTGCCTGCACCGCTGAGTGTAATCAGGCCGGTGATAGTGGAATCATCGATATCTATATCCTCCGATGTGGAGGCATTGGTGTCGATCGTGCCGGAAACTGTGGAGCTGTTTGTAATCAGAAGCGTGGCTGTATTACTATTGCCCATATCAACATTTCCGTTGATATCCGATGCATCCAGATTGAGCGTATCATCTCCCCCCAGGAAAGTGATGTTGCCAGTTAGGGTAGATCCACCGGCGATGTTAAAAACATCATCACTGCTGGTTCCACGCAGGTTACCATTGAGAGCTGACCCGCCGCTGAAATTTACTTCCGCAGAAGCACCACCCACAACAAACAGAAAGTTGTTTTGAAACTGTGCACCATTTTGCAGATTAAGGACAAGAGCTTCTCCAGCGGTGCCGAATGTTGTTGAAGCGCCATCAGGGTCAAAGGCGGCACCTCCATCCACGGTTAGCGTTTTCAGCGCAGTGAAATCGAGAGCGTTTAGATTAGCTTGTACTGTGTTCAGCTCATCTAGGGTTAGGATATTATCCTGCCCGGCGAGCGTTATGGTTCCCGTTACTTTTGCTCCGGTACCACCGAAAGTAAGGTTGTTCTCGCCGCTGCCTGTAGTGAGATTTCCAACCAGTGAGCCGGTTCCAGTGATGCGAACAACATTATCACCTGATGAGAGATCTACAGTCCCTGCTGTCACCGTGGCATCTTCTATGATGAGCTGATCCGCACTTGTTCCGCCTGTAATATTATTGGCCCCAAGGTCAACGGTTCCACTATTTGAAACATCTAGAATTAAAGTACCGTTTCCAGGAGCGAGGTTCCCGCCCAGTGTTAAATTGGAATTATCAACTGTGATTGTACCAATGCTGCCGGATCCGACGGTGAAGACAAGGGTGGGGTTATTGAAGGTGGTTCCGTTGCTTAATGTGAGCGTTTGATAATCGCCTGCTGCAGTTCCGTCCATCGTGAAAGTCGTACCGCCGGTCGTAAATGTACTGTTATCGAGAGACACGATATTGTCACCGGTTTCAAGGTCGAAAGCCGTCCCTGTAAAAGTGGAGCCAGTGAACGTGACTGTATCCGTTTCATCCGTTCCGCCAGTAATGGTGCCGCTGAAGGTAGAATTTGTCGCTGTGAGTGTGTCTGTACCCTCACCCATATCGATATTGGTGATAACATTCTGACTTGTAAAAACAAAATCTGCTGCATTAGCGTAATTATCGACAGTCAGAAAGGGGAGAACGGATGCGGATAATAATAAGCTGGAAAATTGATACAGTTTATTCCTGCACATACTCATTCATTCCCCCTGAACCATTTCCCCAACTTGCTGAATACACTTATTTTTATATTTCAGTAAAAGGAAAGTAACTTCTTCTTTATAATGGAAGCTGTTCCTGCGGGCAAATGAATGTCAGTTTTTTCTATTTTATTGAGTGAATAGTTTCCTGCTGTGCAAGATCCAAATTGATATAAGGTAATAAAGTTAAATTACTGAAGCTATATTGGGTGTTTGATGTCCACAGGAAAATCTCCTATCCGACTTTATGTTACTTCTGATCTCAAAGCCGATCAGGGTGTTTTTCTTGATAGAAGCCAGGCGCATTATGTTGGCAATGTCATGAGACGGCAGGTTGGAGATCCTGTCATCCTGTTTAATGGAAGAAATGGTGAATGGAGCGGAGAGTTTCAGGAAATAAAGAAAAATGCTGCCCTGGTCCATGTAATGGAATTGCTACGGGAACAAAAAGCCGAACCTGACCTTCGACTTTATTTTTCACCTCTTAAAAAAACTCAGACATCACTTGTTATCCAAAAAGCGACAGAACTCGGTGTTTCCGAAATATACCCGGTTCTCACCAGTAGAACCAATGCCGAAAAAATCCGCCTGGATAAAATGGAACTGCAAGCATTAGAAGCATCTGAGCAATGTGAAAGACTGACAATACCTGTTATACATAAACCGATGAAACTGGATCAGGTTTTGACCGGACTGGAAGCAGATAGAACACTTGTTTTTTGTAATGAAAGATCAGATGAGGGAAATACGATAAAAGCGTTGCAGCCTTTTATTGGCAGTACCAAGGTCGCTATATTGATCGGTCCGGAAGGCGGTTTTTCAAAAGAAGAGGCTGACAAGATCGCGTCGCTGGAGAATTGTGTTCCTGTTACTTTAGGGCCCCGTGTACTTCGGGCGGAAACTGCCGCAATTTCTGTGATTACACTGGTACAGTCAGTCCTCGGTGACTGGCAGTAAACAAGGTAACCATCAGGTTACTCAAAAATATTTGCGTGGATTTAACATGTTTTGAATTTGTACTTGAAGCATGGAATTCTATCCATTAAGTCAGTCAAAGCGGTCGGTTTAGGGCGTATGTCCGGCCAGAATTGTATAAAAGAGGGAAGTTATGTCCGGACCTGCCAAGGGTGATGCTGTGGAAATCACCAATAAAGCCCAACTTGTTGAATTCGCTGAAAGCGGAAACAAACCGAAAGAAGCCTGGCGGATTGGTACCGAACATGAAAAGTTTGGTTTTAACCTGGAAACACTTGACCCTCTCCCCTATGAAGGTCCAAGCGGAATTAAAGCAATGCTTGAAGGGTTGCAACGCTTTGGCTGGAAGCCGGAGTTCGAGGGCGACAATGTCATTGCCCTTACAATGCGGGGGCATTCGGTCAGCCTGGAGCCAGGCGGACAACTTGAACTCTCAGGAGAGGCCCTTGAAAATCTTCACCAGACCTGTAGTGAGGTGCATACACATCTGGCTCAGGTGCGCGAAGTCGGTGATGAAATCGGGGTAGGGTTTCTGGGATTGGGTTTCAGCCCGAAATGGACCCGTGAAGAAACACCGATTATGCCAAAAGGCCGCTACGGGATCATGAAAGCCTACATGCCCAAACGAGGGCAGCATGGCCTGGATATGATGTTCCGCTCCTGTACGGTTCAGGTTAATCTGGATTATGCCTCTGAAGCAGATATGGTGAAAAAATTCAGGACAAGCCTGGCTCTGCAGCCCGTTGCGACGGCTCTTTTCGCCAATTCACCATTTACAGAAGGAAAGCCAAATGGACATCTGAGCCACCGGAGCTATATCTGGACCGATACTGATCCGGATCGGACGGGAATGTTACCATTTGTCTTTGAAGATGGCTTTTCATATGAGCGCTATGTGGATTATGCGCTGGATGTTCCCATGTATTTTGTTTATCGGGATGGTGACTATATTGACGTTTCGGGTCAATCTTTCAGGGATTTCCTGGAAGGAAGACTACCAGGGCTTCCAGGCGAGAAGCCTAATTTGGTGGATTGGGACAACCATCTGACAACCTTGTTTCCCGAAGTCAGAATGAAGCGGTTCCTTGAAATGCGTGGTGCAGATGGCGGGCCATGGCGCCGGCTTTGCGCTCTTCCGGCATTCTGGGTGGGCCTCCTTTATGATGATGCATCTCTTGATGCAGCCTGGGATCTGGTGAAAAACTGGACAGCAGAAGAGCGCCAGAATTTAAGAGACGGTGTGATTGCCCAGGCCATGTCCACGCCAACACCTGATGGTCGTACTGTACGTGAACTTGCACGTGATGTCCTGGAGATTTCCTCCGCCGGGCTTAAGGCGCGAAAACGTCTGGATAGTTTTGGTGAAGATGAAACCCATTTCCTGAATGCCCTGATAACAACAGTAGAAACGGGTGTCACACCAGCTGAAGAGCTTCTTGATCTGTTTAAGGGAGAGTGGAAGGGATCTGTTGATCCTGTTTTCCGTGACTTTGCCTATTAACGCCATATGGTGAAAAGCTGGGTTGATTTTCTTGTTTGGAAATCGTTCTTTACTTGATTGAAACTAAAACCGTTTAGTATCCTTGAAAACTGTTTCACAATTGTGACAGTGGATAACAAGGTGTTTTTTGGATGACGGTTAGTATTAATCCGCGAATATATTTTCGTTGGATGATTTGTATGGTGGTGGCTCTGATTGTTGCTCATTTTTTGACAACACTCATTCCTCAGCTTGCTGAAAAAGAGTCAATCAATCGGTTTTTCCATATGGGGGAGGAACAGAATCTCCCGACATTTTTCTCGACGATGAATTTGTTGCTGAGCAGCACTCTTTTGTTTTTGATCGCGTCCCTAAGCTCAAAGAATAAACGAAAAGAAACGATATACTGGTTTGTTCTTGGTGTGATTTTTGTGTTTTTGGCGATTGACGAATTCACTTTTATTCATGAAACCATCAGCGCGATCACCAGAAGGTCTTTAAAAACAGAAGGATATCTGTTTTTTGCCTGGGTCATTCCTTACGCTTTTGTGCTTCTTGTCATCGCTGTTTTTTACTTCCGTTTCCTTTTGTTAATTCCGAAGAAAACATGCAGGCAGTTTATTGTTGCTGGCGGAGTTTACATTTGCGGCGCGATGGGCCTGGAGGTAATCAGCTCTGGCCATGCTTATAGTGAGGGTGTAGAGACGCTGACATATAATGTCCTCAATGCTTGTGAGGAAACGCTGGAAATGATTGGAATTATCCTTTTTATCCAGGCGTTGTTTGAGTATTTATATGCTCAGTGGGAGGGTTTTTACATACGTATCGATCCAAAAAACTAGCTCATTTGGAGCTGGCTCAATCATTCATACTGTTTCAGTATTGAATTATAGTGATTTATTGCAGCCCTTTTGTTTTTATGTGCTTCAACTCTTAAGGCACTCAGGGATTTTGCAAGTGAAGAAAGTTCCTGCCTATTTCCGTTATCCAAAAGTCTTTCAAGTGTTTCCTTAATTAATCCAACGCGCTGATCTAACATTCTCCAATCTCCGGAATGAAGTGGATCCTTCAACAGTTGTAGCAAGTCAGCTAGAACAAAGGCAGGTTGGTGTTGTTCATGTGCATGATCTTTTCTTTCTTCCAGCAAAGACATGTAAGACATTAATGGGTCAAGAACCGCTATGTCAGGTTCCGGTCCCCCAAATTCCTTGACGATGACATTTTCTGTGAACCTTCGCAGGGAGAGAATATTGTTCTGGTGTCCATAAGGGGCGGTATTTCTGATGTTTCGAAGTGTTGGTATTGCAATCGGGTTGAATAGACTGTCTTCGCCGCCGTCATGCCAGAAGCTGCTGGTTAAATCGATTGTGCCTGGTTCGGAAGAAAGCTTGGGGATAAAGAAATCTGAATTTCTATGTCCATTCGGATGACAGCTATTGCAGGACAAACCAATACGAACGGCTTTTTCACCAAGTATTGAGGGGCTGTTGAAAAGGAGTTTACCAAGCAAGGTATCCCCTTCAAGTCTGGCGCCATTTGCCAATTGTTCAGGCGCGATTACTGTCATTCCAGTATGACTGCCAGCGGGTAGCCATTGGGTTTCATCAGCGATTATAGAAGGTATCATTGTAAACAGACTTATAAAAAGAACGCCGACAAAAGCGACTTTAAGTATGTTTCTACGCATGATTTTAAGAGGCAGTGCCCCCAACTGTCAGTCCTCCCAGCAGCATGGTCGGCTGCCCAACACCAACAGGTACGCTTTGACCTGCTTTGCCGCAGGTCCCTATGCCGCTATCAAGCGCCATGTCATTCCCGATAGCTTTCACATGTTTAAGGGCTTCACTACCCGTTCCGATCAATGTCGCCCCTTTTACCGGTGCAGTCAGTTTGCCATCTTCTATAAGATAGGCTTCGGTGCAGGAGAACACAAATTTTCCCGAGGTAATGTCAACCTGTCCGCCGCCAAAATTGATGGTATAGAGGCCTTTTTTCACGGATGAAATGATTTCGTCCGGTTCTTTGTCGCCGCCGAGCATATAGGTGTTCGTCATACGTGGCATTGGCATATGGGCGAAGCTTTCCCTGCGTCCGTTTCCAGTGGGCTCAACCCCCATAAGCCGTGCATTCTGGCGATCCTGCATATATCCTACAAGAATACCATCTTCAATCAATGTCGTGGATGAGGAGGCGGTTCCTTCGTCATCAACGCTGAGCGAGCCCCGGCGATCCGGAATTGTTCCGTCATCAACAACAGTCACGCCTGGCGCCGCAACGCGCTCTCCGATAAGTCCTGAAAAAACGGATGTCTGCTTTCGATTGAAATCTCCTTCAAGGCCGTGTCCAACGGCTTCATGTAAAATAATACCTGGCCAGCCGGGACCAACGATGACATCCATTTCACCTGCAGGCGCATCTACAGCATCCAGATTAACAACGGCCTGGCGCAAGGCTTCATCCACAGCCTCTTGCCAGGTCTGTTCTTCCAGGTAAAAGTCATACCCTGTGCGCCCGCCCATTCCGTGACTGCCGGTTTCCCGGCGACCATTTTGTTCGACCACGACAGAAACATTTAATCGGACAAGAGGGCGGATATCGCCGCTTCTCTCGCCGCCAGCACGGATAATTTCTATTCCCTGCCAGGAGCCTGCGAGAGAGGTTGAAACCTGGACTACCCGGCTATCTCGGGACCGTGCATAGGCATCAATTTCACCCAGAGTTTTGACTTTTGCATCAAAAGGAATGTTCTGCAGTGGATTTTCATCTGTATAAAGCGACCGGTTCGCCCCTGCAGGAGCAAGTGCAACAGTACCCTGATGCCCTTTTGTTACCGCTTTCACCGTCTCTGCGGCATTGTTGATCGCCTGTTCATTCAATTCTGAAGCATGGGCAAAGCCCGTCGCTTCGCCGCTGACAGCACGAAGTCCAAAGCCGGTAGTGGTATCAAAACTTGCGCTTTTCAGTCGGCCATCGTCAAAAGAGAATCCTTCCGACTGCCGGTATTCAAGGAATAACTCTCCATCATCGGCGCCATTTAGAGAGTTCGAAACGATTTTCTCGACGGCTTGTCGATCCATATCCGTTCCCTCAAAGAAAAGTTTGTTGGCTGTTTTGATGTCAGTCACGCCTGGCTCCGCTTGATAATGAAATCGTCTGTCCTACACTCTCCTCTGAATATGTGTGTTCTTCGTGAGAATGTCGAGTAACAGATTGGTTTCTTTCGTTGATTCAGTCGAAAAATGTTCTGGCAGTTGCCCTGATGCGACAAAATGTCACAACTTGACAAAAATTCAGTGCTGCTGTTCGAAGTTTTCTTGACAGCCAGATAAAGAAATTAACTATGTAACTTATTGTTTTTGTTTGTTTTGAGCGGTCTTGATCAGAGGCTTTTATTATTAGGTATCAGGCATAAAAAGCTTTTGAAGGAGGAGAGGCTTGTTCAATTTGCAACGGATGGTGTAGGTTCCGCTCCAAATTGATCTGAATCATTTTTGATTTGCATCAATAGACTGGCTATAAACAGTAAATGACTCAAAATTCCTTTTTTGGCACTGCCGGCTGAGAATGAGAATTTGCCAAGCTTAAGAAAGCGAATAGAAACGGGAATAAATGATGGCTATGGTTAAGAATGTTGTCGCCCTGTTTGCTGCTGCCGCAGCGACGGTGTTGACAATGGGGAATGCCATTGCAGCTCAAGGACAGGCTGCTCCATGGCAACTCGGGCTTCAGGATGCTTTTTCTCCTGTCGCTCATGACATGCATGACTTTCACAATTTGTTGTTGGTCATTATCACTGCAATTTCAGTCTTTGTTTTATTGCTGTTGATTTATGTAGTGGTTCGCTTTAACCGCAAAGCCAACCCTAACCCTTCCAAAACATCACATAACACCCTGATCGAAATCGTCTGGACGGTCGTGCCGATTATGGTTTTGATCGCAATTGCGGTTCCTTCCTTCAACCTGCTTTACAAAGGTGATCGGATCGAGAACGCGGACATGACCCTGAAAGCGATCGGTTATCAGTGGTACTGGGGTTATGAATATGTGGACGAAGACGAGCTCGCTTTTGAAGCTGTAATGCTTGAGGATGATGAGCTTGAAGAAGGCCAGCCAAGGCTTCTGGCAACAGATAACGTTATCGTTCTTCCGATTGATACAAATATCCGTCTGCTCGTGACAGCAGAAGATGTTTTGCATTCCTGGGCCATGCCAGCATTCGGCGTGAAGCTTGATGCCGTTCCCGGCCGTCTCAACGAAACCTGGATGCGAATTGAAAAAGAAGGCATGTATTACGGACAGTGTTCTGAACTGTGCGGTGCACGCCATGGCTTCATGCCGATCGCTGTCAAAGCGGTCAGCAAGGAAGACTATAAAAAATGGCTTGTAGAAGCCAAAAAAGAATTCGCCAGCGCAGGTGATCCAGCCACTAAAATGGCTGATGCATCTGCTGTAACCCAGTAATCCCTAGAGAGAGGCAAGAATTATGGCTGATGGTGCTGCTGTAGCGCATGATGATCATACTCCCAGAGGCTGGAAGCGCTGGGTTTATTCAACAAACCACAAAGACATTGGAACCATGTATCTTATTTTCGCGGTTATCGCGGGAATTATTGGTGGTGCAATGTCCGTCTTTATCCGTGCAGAATTGCAGATGCCTGGGGACCAGTTCCTGAACGGCAACTACCATTTCTTCAATGTTGTCGTGACAGGCCATGGCCTGATCATGGTGTTCTTCATGGTGATGCCCGCCGTTATCGGTGGTTTCGGTAACTGGATCGTCCCCCTGATGATCGGTGCGCCGGATATGGCGTTCCCGCGAATGAACAATATTTCTTTCTGGCTGTTGCCTCCTGCGCTCGGTCTTCGTCTGATCTCCATCTTCGCTGATGGACCGGCGGGAGCAACCGGTGTTGGTGGTGGCTGGACGATTTATCCGCCGCTCTCCTCGACTGTAGGACAACCTGGTCCGGCTGTTGATTATGCGATCCTCAGTCTTCATATCGCGGGTGCATCCTCCATCCTGGGTGCGATCAACTTCATTACGACCATTTTCAACATGCGGGCACCGGGCATGACCATGCACAAGATGCCGCTGTTCGTCTGGTCTGTATTGGTTACGGCCTTCCTGTTGCTGCTGTCCCTGCCTGTGCTGGCTGGCGCTATCACAATGCTGCTGACAGACCGTAACTTCGGTACAAGCTTCTTTGTTCCTGAAGGGGGCGGTGATCCAATTCTCTTCCAGCATCTGTTCTGGTTCTTTGGACATCCTGAAGTGTATATCATGATCCTGCCTGGATTTGGTATCATCAGTCAGATCGTTTCAACCTTTAGTCGCAAGCCTGTTTTTGGTTACCTTGGGATGGCCTATGCGATGGTTGCCATTGGCGGTGTCGGCTTTATCGTGTGGGCACACCACATGTATACTGTCGGTATGAGTGTGGATACCCGGGCATACTTCCTGGGCGCGACCCTGGTGATTGCGGTTCCAACCGGTGTGAAAATCTTCTCCTGGATTGCGACCATGTGGGGCGGCTCTATCGAGTTCAAGGCACCAATGATCTGGGCAATCGGATTTATTTTCCTTTTCACCGTTGGTGGTGTGACCGGTGTTGTTCTTGCAAATGCGGGTCTGGATGTGATCCTGCATGATACCTATTATGTTGTTGCTCACTTCCATTACGTGCTCAGCCTGGGTGCAGTCTTTGCCATCTTTGCCGGTATTTATTACTGGTTCGGTAAAATGACCGGCTACACATACTCCGAATTTCTTGCGAAGCTTCATTTCACGGTCACCTTCATCGGTGTGAACATGATTTTCTTCCCGATGCACTTCCTGGGCCTTGCCGGTATGCCACGTCGTATTCCGGACTATCCGGATGCATTTGCAGGATTTAATGCGATTGCCTCATACGGATCCTATATCTCTGCATTCGGTGTCGTGATCTTCCTGTTCACAGTTCTTCACGCGTTCATGCGCGGTGAAAAAGCTGCGGATAACCCTTGGGGTGAAGGGGCAACCACACTTGAGTGGACATTGTCATCACCACCTCCATTCCACCAGTTCAATGAACTGCCGGTTATCAAGTAAGAACGGAGTCTCTTGTGTCTGACACAAGCATGATCGGTAACGCTACCCGCGCCGCAGAACCTGTCGCGCGGGCCAGCGATTACTTTGCTCTTCTCAAACCACGTGTCATGTCCCTGGTTGTCTTTACCGGCCTTGTCGGTATGGCAGTTGCCCCAGGGTCTCTGCATCCGGTTCTATCTTTCACCGCTTTGCTTTGCATTGCGATCGGTGCGGGCGCGTCCGGTGCCATTAACATGTGGTATGATGCGGATATCGACCAGATTATGGAGCGGACAAAAAACCGTCCTGTACCCTCTGGTCGGGTAACTGCAAATGAGGCTTTGGCTGTTGGAGTGACACTTTCGGTTGCTTCCGTGTTGATGATGGGGCTGGTGATTAATTATGTCGCGGCTATCCTGCTGGCGGTTACAATCGGGTTCTATATCTTCGTTTACACCATGTGGCTGAAACGCCGGACACCGCAGAATATTGTGATCGGCGGGGCTGCCGGTGCTTTTCCTCCCATGATCGGGTGGGCTGCTGTTACTGGTGATATCAGTGTTGAATCTGTTGTTCTGTTTGCCATCATCTTCATTTGGACACCGCCTCATTTCTGGGCTTTGTCCCTGTGGCGGGATATCGATTACGCCAATGCCGGTGTACCGATGCTGCCTGTTGTCGCCGGGCGTGAAGCCACGAGAAGACAGGTCGTATTCTATAGTGTGTTACTGTTTCCTATTGCTGTGATGCCTTATTTCCTGGGATATGCAGGGATTTTCTACGGTATTGGTTCAGCAATGCTGGGAGCGGCCTTTTTGTATGGTGCTGTAAAAGTCTGGCTTAAGAAGGATGAGAAAAGTGCGAAACAGCTTTTTGCATTTTCGCTGCTCTATCTCTTCCTGATCTTTGCCATGCTTCTCGGCGAGAATATCGTTCGGAGCATGTTGTGATGTCAGACGAAGACGAGAAGAAAAAGATCAGGACCAGAAATCTCGTTCTGGGTGGTATTCTGTTTGCCCTCGTGATCCTTTTTTATCTCATCACGGTTGTCAAAATGACGGGAGCTGCCTGATGGAAGCAAATTCTGCAAGAAAATCATCCAGACTGGCTTTGGTGCTGGTTGGGGTTGCTGTCGGAATGGTCGGCCTCGCCTATGCGTCTGTGCCGCTTTATGATCTTTTTTGCAGGGTAACCGGTTATGGCGGGACAACGCAGCAGGCCGAAGAAGAATCAGATGTCATCCTGGACCAGGACATTACGGTCAGTTTTGATGCCAATACAGCGCGCAAGATGCCTTGGGATTTCAAACCGGTTAAAAAGGCAGTGACCTTGAAGATCGGGCAGACCGGAATTGCATATTACGAAGCGTATAATCCGACAAATCGGACGATCAAGGGGACTGCTTCTTTTAATGTGACGCCTATGAAGGCTGGGCAGTATTTTACCAAGATTGATTGCTTCTGTTTCACAGAGCAAACACTAAAACCGGGGCAGCGGGTGGATATGCCGGTGACATTTTATGTCGATCCGGAAATCGCCAGTGATCCCAACACAAAAGAAGTGAAGACAATTACACTTTCTTATACTTTCTTCCCTATGGAAGAAGAGGGGGAGGAAACAGTGTCTTCACTGGACGAGAATGCGGCCGACAAGGCCGTGAGTGCTAACTGATCCACAAAGGATCTTTTTGATAAAGCCGGATGAACCGGCATTATTGCAGGAGTTTAACATGGCAGATGCACACGCCAAACAACATGATTACCATCTGGTAGATCCAAGTCCGTGGCCGGCTTTGGCTTCTCTATCCGCATTTGTGACGGCAATTGGAGCTGTAATGTGGATGCATGACAGCGGCTATGCTGTTTTCACCATCGGTATGATCCTCCTTCTTTATACAGCTTTCGTCTGGTGGCGGGATGTTGTGAAGGAAGGGGAACATCAGGGACATCACACACCTGTTGTTCAGCTCGGCCTCCGTTATGGCATGATCATGTTCATCGCTTCAGAGGTGATGTTCTTTGTTGCCTGGTTCTGGGCCTATTTCGCAGCCGCGTTTTTCCCAGGTGAAGCGCTTGGAAACCAGTGGCCACCAGAAGGTATCGTGGTTTTTGATCCATGGGGTCTGCCTTTCGTAAACACCCTGATCCTGTTGACGTCCGGTACAACAGTGACCTGGGCGCATCACGCCCTGCAACATGGAGATCGTAAAGGCCTGGTTCAGGGTCTTGTCCTGACAGTTATCCTCGGGGCAGTTTTCTCTGTTGTTCAAGGATATGAATACTCACATGCTGCCTTTGGATTTACCGACGGCATTTACGCCTCAACATTCTATATGGCGACAGGCTTCCATGGTGCACATGTCCTGATCGGAACCATCTTCCTGCTGGTGTGTCTGATCCGTGCGACCAAAGGTCATTTCACACCAAATCATCACTTCGGTTTTGAAGCGGCAGCCTGGTACTGGCACTTTGTTGATGTTGTCTGGTTGTTCCTCTTCGGTGCGATTTACTGGTGGGGATCATTTGTTCGCATTGTCGAATAATCAGCGATCCAATATGACCTGACAGCTGATTTGCGGCATGCCTGCAAATGTTGCATATCAGAAGACAAAATACAGGCCCTTCTCTTTGGAAGGGCCTGTTTCTATTTTGCAGGCCTTTCAGCTTGTATCAGGCTTTCTTTTGAGAAGGCTTTAGCCTAGAGTGGCAGAAATTTTGTTAGCTTCAGACTTTCACGATCATGAAAAAATTTGCACCGGGCTTCTGGCCCACCGTCATGACTATTCCCGCAGTCCTTATTCTTCTGTCTTTAAGCTTTTGGCAGCTGAACCGGTATAACTGGAAAGTGGATCTTATCGACCGGCTGGAAAGCCGATTGGCAGAGGCTGCTGTTCCCATGCCGGAGGGAAAGATCGATCCTGAAGAATGGGCACATCGCCGGGTATCGATTGAAGGTGAGTTTGATCATAGCCAGGAAATTCATCTTTTCAGTCATGCTGAAAAAGGAAGAAAGGGATTTCAAATCATAACGCCTTTTACGCGATCTAACGGCGCTGGCGTTCTTCTGGTTAATCGCGGCTTTGTCCCTGAAGACCGTAAAGAAGTCAAATATCGTAAAGAAGGGCAAATAACAGGGCCGCAAGCGTTAAGCGGTATTATTCGTAAGCCCTGGACTAAGAGCTATGACTTTTTGCCAGATAACAATGCGAATACAAATGTCTGGCTTTATGGTGACCTTGATCAAATGGCGGCGCATCTAAATCTGGAGGTCGCTCCTGTCTTTGTTGAACTGGATGATTTGCCGGTTCCCGGCAGGTTTCCACTTGGTGGTCAGACCCGGGTAAGCATTCCCAATAATCACATCGAATACTTCTTTACCTGGCTTTCGCTCGCCGCGGCAATGATGGCTATTTACGGTCTTTACGGTATCTCAAAAGCAAAGAAAAACGCGCAATGACACAGAAGAACAAGGCTTACGTTAAGCTGGAAGACCTTTTTAAGAAAAAATCTGTTCTTGCAGGTGCAAGCGCGATCCTTCACTGGGATAATGCTGTAATGATGCCAGATGGCGGTGCTGCTGCGCGAGCAGAACAGCTCGCGACCCTGGGATTGCTGACACATGAGATCATCAGTAGCACTGAAGTTTCAGATCTCTTGGACGAAGCTGAGGAAAGCATATCCCTGTTAAGCGAATGGGAAGCCGCCAATCTTCGGGAAATGCGTCATGAGTGGCGCCATGAAAACAGCCTGAAAAGTGATCTTGTCGAGGCCATGTCCCTGGCGACCTCCAAATGCGAACTGACCTGGCGGCAGGCACGTGAAGACAGTGACTTTTCACTTCTGCAAGAAGAGCTTGGAGAGGTCGTTAGATTAAACCAGCAGATGGCAAAAGCTAAAACTGAGATTTTTGGCTGTTCAGCTTATGATGCTTTGCTCGATCAGTTTGAACCGGGCTGCAAATCTGCGGATATCGATATTCTTTTCAAGGATTTGCAAGATTTCCTGCCCGGTTTTCTTGACCAGGTTCTGGACAAGCAAAGTGTATATGAGGTTTCTCAACCTGAAGGCCCGTTCAGTGTAGAGGTCCAGCAGGAACTGGGTCTTGAGTTCATGAAGGCTCTCACCTTCGATTTCGACCGTGGCCGTCTGGATGTAAGTCATCATCCCTTTACGGGCGGAATTCCTGACGATGTTCGCCTGACGACACGCTATGTCACGACGGATTTCACGCAAAGCCTAATGGGAACCTTGCATGAAACGGGACATGCGCTCTATGAGCAAAACCTTCCGGCCGAGTGGCGTCATCAGCCTGTAGGGGATGCACGCGGAATGGCCATGCATGAAAGTCAGTCTTTGTTGATTGAAATGCAGCTTTCCCGCGGTAAAGAATTTCTTTCCTACGCGCTCCCTCTTATTCGCAAGGCGTTTAAGGGGGAGGGAGAGGATTGGAGTGATCTTAACCTCACCCGCCTTTATCATAAAGTGGAGCGTGGATTTATCCGGGTCGATGCAGATGAGGTCACTTATCCCTTGCATGTCATTTTGCGGTATCGCCTGGAGCAGGCACTGTTAAGCGGTGATCTCCTGGTAAAAGATCTTCCTGCAGCATGGAATGATGGCATGAAGGAATTGCTGGGTATCACCCCGCCAAATGACGCGTTGGGATGTTTGCAGGATATTCACTGGCCTGGTGGTGCAATAGGCTATTTCCCGACCTACACTTTGGGTGCAATGGCTGCGGCACAGATTTTTGAAGCGGCTGGTCATGCACTGCCGGACTTGAAACAGCAAATCACGGCGGGTGAATTTACTCCTCTCATCACCTGGCTTAAAAAACATATTCATGAGAAAGCCTCTCTTAAATCCACCAACGGGATGCTGGAGGAGGCAACCGGGTCTGAATTGAAGGTGGATGCCTTTAAGAAACATCTGGTCAATCGTTATCTCAAGTCCTGATTACCCTGTTCTTTGAAACATAGTCGCGATAGAAACAGAACTCTAACAAAGGCCAGTTGGTCTCGTATCCTGAAAGGGAGAAGAAAGTGGAATATATCAGTACACGTGGTGAAGCCCCTGTTTTGAATTTTGAGGAAGTGGTTCTCACAGGGTTGGCGCGCGATGGTGGTCTCTATGTTCCTAAAACCTGGCCGCAGCTGTCAAAGGACGAAATCAGGGCGCTTGCAGGTAAAAGCTATGCTGAAGTAGCGGCTGAGGTTCTGCAGCCTTTTCTTGGTGATTGTATTTCTCCTGAAGATTTCAGAGAGATGACGGAAAAGGCGTATAGCTCTTTTTCACATAAAGCGGTTGTTCCTCTTTCGCAGCTTGGGGCAAATGATTTCCTTATGGAACTCTACCATGGTCCAACACTTGCCTTTAAGGATGTTGCGCTTCAATTGCTGGGTCTGCTTTATGATCATCTTCTGCAGCGGCAAGGCAAAAAAGTGACTATTGTCGGTGCGACGTCCGGTGATACAGGATCAGCAGCCATCGAAGCCTGTCGTGGCAGGGATGCCGTGGATATTTTTATTCTACATCCTGCCGGCCGGGTTTCCGATGTTCAGCGTAAGCAGATGACGACTGTATTGGATAGCAATGTTCACAATATTGCAGTTGAAGGAGATTTTGATGATTGTCAGGCTTTGGTAAAAGCCATGTTCAATGATCATGACTTTCGCGATCAACTGGGCGTATCCGCCGTGAATTCCATCAACTGGGCTCGTGTTATGGCCCAGATTGTTTATTATTTTACAACAGCCGTCAGTCTTGGTGGGCCAGATAGGAAGGTCTCTTTTTCTGTTCCGAGTGGAAATTTCGGAGATATCTATGCAGGCTATTGCGCGTCCAAAATGGGATTACCAATTGATCAGCTGATCGTGGCAACCAACCGAAATGATATCCTCTCCCGCTTTTTTAACAGTGGTGAATATATCAAGGAAGGCGTCGATCCAACGATCAGCCCCAGCATGGATATTCAGGTTTCCAGTAATTTTGAGCGCTTCCTGTTTGATCTTTACGGACGGGATGCTGCTGCTGTTCGCGCAATGATGTCTGATCTTGAGGAAAAAGGCGGCTTCTCGGTTAAGATGGCACAGTTAAACGAGGCAACCTTTTCTGCAGGTCGTAGTGATGAAGCTGAGACACTCAGCCAGATTTCAAGAACACTTGAGGAAAGTGACAAGCTCGTCGATCCGCATACAGCTGTTGGCCTTAATGTTGCTGAAAAATGCCGTAAAGACCAGACCGTTCCGATGGTGACGTTATCCACTGCACATCCGGCAAAATTCCCGGCGGCAGTGGAAAAAGCAACGAAGATTCATCCTGAGCTGCCTGAACGGATGGCTGATCTTTTTGACCGCGAGGAAAGATTGGTTCAACTGCCTAATGATCTTGCTACCTTGCAGACCTATATTAAGGAAAGAGCGCGAATTTTGAGCGCTACCTGATAGAAAGTAATTATATGGAAGTTAAGGTTTCCACCTTGCAAAATGGCATGCGGGTCATTTCTGATCCCATGCCCTCCCTCGAAACAGCAGCTATTGGTGTCTGGGTAGATACGGGTGCTCGTCACGAGACACCAGAGGAAAATGGTATTTCCCACGTCCTGGAACATATGGCTTTTAAAGGGACAGAAAAAAGATCAGCGCTTGAAATAGCCGAATCGATTGAAGCTGTAGGCGGTCATTTAAACGCCTATACAAGCCGCGACCAAACTGCGTATTTTGCCCGGGTACTAAAAGAGGATTTGAAGCTGGGAGCTGATATCCTTGCGGATATTCTTCAGAACTCAACTTTTGACGAAATGGAGCTTAATCGCGAAAAAGAGGTGATTGTTCAGGAAATCGGGCAGACCAATGATACGCCGGATGATATCATTTTTGATCATCTGCAGGAGACCGCTTTTCAGAACCAGGCTGTCGGACGCTCAATATTGGGGACGGCGGATCGTGTGCGCGGTTTTAGTCGGCAGACGATCGCCGGCTATATGAAAAGCCGGTATTATGCGCCGAAAATGGTTTTAAGCGCTTCTGGCGCTGTCGAGCATGATCAACTGGTTGGCCTCGCCGAAGATCTTTTCCGCGATCTTTCGTTTGAAGGCGCTTCCGGAATGGAGGCCGCCCAATATTCCGGAGGTGAATACCGGGAAGAGCGCGACCTTGAACAGGTTCATTTTGCGCTTTCTGTACCCGGAGTTTCCTACCAGGATAAGGACTTTTACGCGTCTCAAATACTGTCAGGTCTTTTGGGCGGCGGAATGTCGTCCCGGCTTTTTCAGGAAGTGCGCGAAAAGAGAGGCCTTTGCTATTCTGTTTTTTCTTTCTCCTCTTCTTTTGCGGATGCCGGATTGTTTACGGTCTATGCAGGAACAGGGGAGCAGCAGATCACCGAACTTGGCCGTGTGATCTGTGATGAGCTATTGAAGACCATAGACGGAATTGATGAAAAAGAGCTGGCTAGAGCCAAAGCACAACATAAAGCCGGATTAATGATGGGGCAGGAAAGCCCTGCTGCGCGCTGTGAGGTTCACGCAAGGCAAATGCTGATTTATGGTCGCACTGTTCCGCCTCACGAAATTATGAACGAGATTAATGCTGTGACCACAGAACAGCTGCAGTCACTGGCGAAGCGCTTGTTTGTTGGAGTGGATCCCAGTATTGCAGCACTTGGGCCAATTAAAAATCTTGATCCCTATAGTGACTTTGCTGCAAGATTTAGAGGATAAGAATATACTGCTTGCAATACGCGTATAAAGAAAGGCCTGGTGGTGGAGGATCGCAGTGTTATAGATCGGTTTCTCTATTCTGGATCGCAAAAGATCCAGACGTCGGAGAGATTGTATATTCGCACTCCTCGCCTTTCTGACTGGGCTGCCTGGGCCAGTATAAGAAGCAGTAGTCGGGATTTCCTGACCCCCTGGGAGCCGACATGGCCCGCGGATTCTCTTACTAAAACCAATTTCAAGGCGCGTCTTCGGCAATATGCGAGGGACGCTCGAGAGGATCGTGGAGTTGCCTTTTTTATCTTTCGCCGGGCAGATGACAAACTGGTGGGCAGTATTACTTTAAGCAATATTCGGCGGGGGGTCGCCCAAACAGGGACAATCGGTTACTGGATAGGGGAAGGCTATGCGCGAAACGGCTATATGTTTGAAGCCCTGAGCCTGCTTCTGCCTGCGCTGTTTGATCAATATGCCTTACGCAGAGTGGAAGCGGCTTGTGTTCCTGAGAATAAACCCAGCGCTTCCCTTTTGAGAAAAGTGGGATTTACGGAAGAAGGGTATGCCAGAGAATATCTCTGTATCAATGGCAGATGGAGGGATCATTTGCTGTTTGCCATGATAAAAGGCGAAAAAATAGGACAGGAATAGAGCCTTATGCGTGACCAAGGTCGGTTGAAAGAAGGCCTGGATCAAATCCCAGCTTTTGAATGGCTGCATTCCATTTGCCGTCCAGCTGTTGGCTAAAGACAAGATCCCTGTCAGCATCAACGACGAGCCAGCCGTTATCCTGAATTTCTCTTTCCAGCTGACCCGGCCCCCAGCCTGAATAGCCAAGGGCAAAGAAACTGTTTGAGGGGCCAGTACCAATGGCCATGCTTTGCAGAATATCCAGCGTTGCTGTAAGAGCGATATCCTTATCAATAACAATCGATGTTTCGTGAATTTTATCCGTGCTGTGAAGAACAAAGCCGCGTTCCGTTTCAACGGGACCACCGAAATGAACACCGGTCTCCCGCGCGGCGTGATTGGATTCGATATTAAGCTGGTCCAGCAAATCTTCAAAAGTCAGAACATTCAGGTTCTTATTCAGAACGATCCCCATGGCACCTTCTTCATTATGGGAACATAAAAGGATAATGGTTTTTTTAAATCGTGGATCCGACATGCTGGGCATGGCGATCAGAATTTGTCCTTCAAGATACCCGTTTTCTGAAGCGTTTTCTGTCATATTTTGTCAGCTCTTGCCAATCCTCAAAAAAGTTTCGATTTCTTCTAACTTAATCGTGACACATACGTGTTTCGCGCCTATCTCTATTCTAGGGTAAAAGAAACTTCATATTTATTAATCTGGTATCGAGAGACAGGAAAATGAAGAGAAATCAGCGACTTTTTTGTTTTCTTTCCGTATTTTCCCTCTTCCTTTGCGGCATTGTCACACTTTCTCACGCGAACGAAGAGGTTTCCAGAATTGATCTTCTCTCTTCAAAAACAGCTCATGGCGGAGGGGCGGATCTCATACTCGGCCTGCATATTTCCATGCTTCCAGGCTGGAAAACCTATTGGCGTAGTCCGGGTGATGCTGGATTACCACCGCAGTTTAACTGGTCGGGATCTTCAAATATTGGTGAAGTGACAGTGCTTTGGCCAAAGCCGGAGGTTTTTGAAACAGCAGGACTGAAAACCTGGGGATATAAAGAGGACGTCGTATTTCCCTTGCACATTACGATTCTGGAAAAAAACAAAGCGGCCTCGTTACATCTGGAGATGTTCTATGGGGTCTGTGAAGATGTGTGTATTCCACTGAAACAGCAGGCCTTTCTAAATCTGCCTGCAGGCGAAGGCGAGAAAACAGCAAATGCTGCATTGATTGAAACCTATTTACGACAGGTTCCGGTCTCTGCAGAACGGGATGGGCTTATCCAGGATATCTCTTTGCGTCTGGTCGCAAAAAAGGACCTTATTGCCGAATTTCACAGTGAAAAGGAACTGGTTGCTCCAAGTGTGATTCTTGAAGGAGAAGAAGGAGACTTCTTTGATATTGCGGGTTTCGATACGTCAGTGAGTAAAAAAGGGATAAAAAATACCTTTGAAATTAAAGCGGACCTTGCGGATACGAGCCGTTCGTTAAAAGGACGGACCTTAACAGTGACAATTCTCGACAAGGGGGTTGCTGTTGAAGGACAAATCGCGGTTAAATAGGCGCCGAAACTAACTTATGTCCTCTGGCCTCATGTGACGGATGGAGTTGGGGCAAAGACAATCACTTCAATGAATAGGGAAAAATCATGACAATCAAAGTCGGCGACAAACTGCCTGAGATGGATTTGATGGAAATGACCGAGAGCGGTCCGTCCAAAGTATCTTCAGCGGATCTCTTTGGCGGTAAGAAAGTTGCCATGTTTGCTGTTCCTGGCGCATATACCCCCACATGTTCTGCCAAGCATCTTCCTGGCTTTATTTCCAGTATGGATGCGCTAAAAGGCAAAGGTGTTGATACAGTTGTCTGCCTTTCTGTGAACGATCCTTTCGTT
The DNA here is from genome assembly GCA_022360775.1 of Sneathiellales bacterium. GTDB lineage: Bacteria > Pseudomonadota > Alphaproteobacteria > Sneathiellales > Sneathiellaceae > Sneathiella. Next base: position 26,784 of record JAKSCD010000434.1, read on the forward strand.
ATGGCAGCATGGGGCAAGGAACAATCTGCGGGTGAAATTCGTATGATCGCAGATCCAGATGCTGCTTTCACAAAGGCAATGGGTGTGGATTTTGATGCTTCCGGCGCGGGTCTTGGTGTCCGGTCTCGCCGCTATTCCATGATTGTGGATAATGGATCAGTCTCGCAGCTCAATCTTGAAGAAACAGGTGGTTTTGAAGTCTCTGACGCGGATACACTTCTGGGCCAGCTTTAATCACTCCAGTAAAGGGAGAGGAACCTCTCCCTTTACTTAAAGTCTTCCATTCCCTGATTTGCCAGGCTGTCTGCCTTTTCATTGCCCGGATTGCCAGCGTGGCCTTTTACCCAGTGCCAGTTGATATCATGCCGTGAAATGGCGTCATCCAGCTGAACCCAGAGATCCTGGTTTTTTACAGGTTTTTTGGCCGCTGTTTTCCAGCCGTTTTTCTTCCAGTTAAACATCCATTTCGTAATGCCGTCCTTCACATAGGTGCTATCGGTATGAAGTTCTATCTGGCTTTTTCTCTTTAACGCACCCAATGCTTTTATCGCTGCGGTTAATTCCATCCGGTTGTTGGTCGTTTCTTTTTCACCACCACAGAGTTCCTTGACTTGCCCATCGCATTCAAGAAAAGCACCCCATCCGCCAGGGCCAGGATTACCGGAACATGCTCCGTCAGTGTAAATAATAACAGTCTTTGCCAAGCGACACCTGTCTAATCTGAAAACTGAAAGGCCTCTCTCTACCATAGAAGTCATCAGAATATTCCGAAAATTTGATCGAATTAACACATTTTTAGGTGCTTCTTGTCACCATGTATCGCTGATGGTCCTCATTTGGCTTTAGGTATGGATTGGGAGTTGTCGTGAGTATGGCACAGAAAAAGATGTATTCAGCAGAAATCAGGCAGCTTCAGCGCGACAGCGCGGGATCAGAGGATGGTGAAGCAGGCGGCGGTATCAGCCAGCAGCAATTTGAAGAGCTGATGGAAGGTATCAATGCAATTCGCGGTGATATTGCGAATGGTGCCGGGCATAACAGCGAAGATGTTGGCCAGGCCGCAGCGGCAGCCGTCAATGATGCTGTTCTCCAGGATTTGCGCAAAGAATTTGGGGAGGCCCTGGAGCTTAAGAACGAGCTTGAGGAGCTTTCCAAGGTTATCATGGAAACGCGCCGTGAAATTGCCTCCCTAAATGCTCATGAAAAAGGCCCGAAAATTCACGCGATGACAGATCAGCTCGATGCTGTTGTCGGAGATACGGAGGCCGCGACAAATACCATCCTGGAAGCCGTTGAAGTTATTGAAGATAAAAACGAGAGCCTGCAGCTAAATGCCACCGATCCTGACGAGTTGGAAATCACCGAAGGCATTGGTAATGCTGTAATGAAGATTTATGAGGCCTGTAACTTCCAGGATATTACCGGCCAACGTATTTCAAAAGTTGTAGGAACACTGAAATTTGTGGAAGACCGCATCGCTGCGATGATTGATATCCTCGGCGGCGAAGGCGAACTTGGTAATCTGCAGGCGGTTGAAGAAGAGGTCCGCATGGATGGCGATGTTGAGCTGAGTGGTCCAACTGTCGAAGGGCAGGAAATCTCCCAGGATGAAATCGACGCGTTGTTTGATTAATCAATTCCATAGGCGGAGACGGATTTCACATCTTTGTGGAACCGTATTTTTCTTAGATATTCAAAGGGGTTCTTGGGTTTAACAAGAGCCCCTTCTACTTGGTTGATCCAGTCATATAATCTTGTGAGATAAAATCTTAAAGCAGCGCCCTGGCAGAGCAGGGGCAATGTTTCAAATTCCCTGTCTGTCATTTTACGAACAGCCTGGTATCCCTGAAGGAGCTTGCGTGCCTTGGTGATATTGAAACTGGCATCGCTTTCAAAGCACCAGGCGTTCAAGCAAACAGCGACGTCATAGGCCAAAAAATCATTGCAGGCAAAATAATAGTCAATGACACCGCTTACCCGGTCGTTGAGAAAGAAAATATTGTCAGGAAACAGATCTGCATGGATAACACCTGACGGAAGGTCTGAAGGCCAGTGTTTTTCCAAATGTGTAATCTCTTCCCTTACTTCTTCCAACTCAACTGGCGGAACAGATTTCGTGTTTTCATTGTCGTTCACACAGGCATTAAACAAGGGACGCCAGTTTTCAAGTGTGAGGGAATTTTCTCGTTTCAGGGAAAACCCTTCTGCCGCTATGTGAAGCTTCGCAAGGGCTTCTCCTAATTGAAAGCAATGCTGCGCTGAAATTCTGCGAATGGAGCGGCCTTCCAGAAATTCAATGATTGCAGCAGGTTTTCCTGCCAGTGTGGTCAGGGTCTTTCCAGCAAGATTAAGGATTGGCCTGGGCGAGACAAAATTCTGATCAGCAAGGTGTTCCATTAACCCAAGGAAAAAAGGTAAATCCTGTTCTCGAACACGTTTTTCGTAAATCGTGAGGATAAAATGACTTTTCTCGGTATGAAGGAGAAAGTTCGAATTTTCTACTCCCTCGGCAATCCCCTTGCAGGAAAGAATCTCGCCGATGGGATATTCGCTTTCCAAAAAATCAAGATCTTCATCGGAAATGTCGGTATAGACAGCCATTCTTTAATCTTCTTTCAGGTATTTCAGGCTTGTTCTAAAATTCTCGGGAGTTTAAAGGTAACGCGCTCTTTACCCGTTACGACTTCCTCGATTGTAATTTCATACTGCTTTGAAAAAGCATCAATAACTTCCTCGACCAGCTCTTCCGGTGCTGAAGCTCCCGCAGTGATTCCTATTCTCTGGGAGTGTGAGAGCTTCTCCCAGGGGATATCCGTCGCTCGCTGAACAAGACCTGTTACCGCGCATCCTGAATTCTTGGCAACCTCAACCAGACGCATCGAATTCGATGAGTTTGGCGCACCAATTACCAGTATGGCATCACATTGCTCCGCCAGATCTTTAACCGCGGCCTGCCTGTTGGTGGTTGCGTAGCAGATATCCTCTTTTTTCGGGGCCGAGATGGACGGAAAGCGCTTGTTCAGGATAGCAACGATATCGCGTGTTTCATCAACTGACAAAGTTGTTTGCGTGAGATAGGCAAGAGTTGAACTTGGATTTTGCGGCACAAATTTTTCGGCGTCTTCAACAGTCTCAATGAGGCTTATACGCCCCTCAGGCAACTGCCCCATTGTTCCTATGACCTCAGGATGTCCTTTATGGCCGATTAGAACAATCTCATGACCATCCTTGTCATGACGTTCAGCTTCACGGTGAACTTTACTCACCAGAGGGCAGGTCGCATCTATATAGAACATTTTTCTGTCTTCTGCCTCTGCAGGAACCGCTTTTGCTACACCATGAGCCGAGAAGATTACCGGTACATCTTTTGGTACATCCTTTAACTCATCGACAAAAACCGCCCCTTTTTTCTCCAGGTTTTCGACGACAAATCTGTTATGTACAATCTCATGACGTACATATACCGGAGCACCATACTTTTCCAAAGTGCGTTCAACGATCTGGATTGCGCGGTCAACGCCAGCGCAGAAACCGCGGGGAGCTGCAAGTAACAGAGTGCGTTTTTCCATCGTTTATACCTGGTCGCCTGTCCTGAAAAATCAAATAATTCAAGAATTTCGTCTGTCTGATGCCCTGATGCTTGCTAAAATTACCGGAGCATCCTAAATTCGGCGCATTAGTATAGCAAATTGCCAGAAGATGCCAGTATTACAGGAAAATCTAACTGTATTGGGCTGAAGGAGAGACTAGTCGGGGATGGTACGCTTTTCAAGTTTTGCGAAAACAGTTACAGCGCTGTCTGCGATCGTTTTCCTGTCTGCCTGCAGCAGCAATCTGGATACTGATATTACAGGGATCTTCAGTCCCAAAACACCACTTCCCTGTCCGCGTGTATCAGTCCTTCCCAATGCGGATAGCGTCACCATTTTTCGAGAAGGGCCTGGCCGGGATCTGGTCGATGTCCTTTATGAAGGGGTTATTGCTCCCGTCAGTGGTGAGTGCTTTTATGAAGACGACGACAGTAAACTTGTTGTCGAGCTTATTTTGAGGATAGGCGCGATCAAAGGGCCTGCAGCTGTATCGCAGTCGCAAGACTTCCCGTTCTTTGTAGCGATTGCGCGCAATGATAAACGCATTATCGCCAAGAAAGTTCTGAACAGCCCTGTAGAGGTCCAGGAAGGGCGCAGGAGAGGTGCAGTACAGGAAGAGATTGTCCATCAGATCCCCCTTCCTGCCGGGCTGGATGGAAGACATTATACAATTGTCTTGGGATTTCAGCTGACGAAAGAGCAGTTGGAGTATAATCGCAAGGCAGCAAATTAAAAAAGCCGCCTGAAGAATAGACGGCTTTTAGACGTCTGGGCTGAAAAATCAGACAACTTTTCTGACATGCTCGAGGAAGCTTGAAACCTGTCCTTCAAGCCCGGCAGATTGTTCTTGCAAAATATTGGCAGTTTGCAGGAGGCTTCCGCTTGTTTTGGAGGTTTCTTCCGCCGCAGTTTGAACGGTTGAAATATTATCCGAGACAGAGCGTGTATTGTCAGAGGCATTGAGCACACTGGCAGCAATTTCTTTTGTTGCACTATTTTGCTGATCCATCGCCGAGGAGATCGCTGTCATGGAAATGTTGATTTCTCCAAATGTCGAATTAATTGTTTCCATTGAATTCACAGCTTCAGATGTTGCGTTTTGAATCTCAACGATCTGGGAACTGATATCTTCGGTCGCTTTTGCCGTTTGATTGGCAAGGTTTTTCACTTCATTGGCGACAACTGCAAATCCTTTTCCGGCATCTCCAGCGCGCGCCGCCTCAATCGTCGCGTTTAGCGCAAGCAGGTTTGTCTGACTGGCAATATCCTCAATCAGTTTTACAACCTCACCAATGGATTGTGCGGCTTCAGCAAGGCCTCTGATTTTGCTATTTCCGCTTTCGACCATTTCACTGGCAGAATTTGTACTATCAAGTGAATGATGAACCTGACGGCCAATTTCATGAATGGATGCGGACATCTCCTCGGCCGAGCTTGCGACGGTTTGTACGCTGGACGAAGCACTGGTAGCCGCATTTCCAACTTTTTCAACTTGTGAAGCGGTACTTCCCGCATGATTGGAGAGGCTGTCTGCAGAAGAATGCAGCGCTTGAACTGTTCCATTTATAGACTTGGAAACCGCACCAATCGTGTTTTCGAACTCAGAGACAATGTCATCAAATTCATGAGCCTTGGAGGCGAAGGATTGCGTGCTTTTATTGATCGCTCTTGCAGTATACTGAAAGGAACCGCTCATATCCGTTTCAAGGATGCGCCGATAATATTTCTGTTCTGCCACATGTTTCATTGATGCTTCAGCTTCGCGCAGGAAAGCATCTGTTCTGTCTGCCAGTTCATTAATAGACCACATGAGCTGTCGGCATGGGCTATCCAGATCAATCCCGACAATCCGGGCTTCAAAATCCCCTTTGGAGAGACGAATGCAGATCTCTTCAATACGAGAGATTTCCTCTTTCAAAACCGATGCCTCGGAAGAGGTTTCCGAAGGAGTATCTGACGACAAACCCTGACGTTTAAGATCTGCCAGCGCTTTTTTTGCCTTTCTGGCATCATTGAAGAATTTAAATGCTGCGAGCGCAGGGATTGCAAAGGCGATTGCGATATAAAGAAACTGCATTGGGAAGATTCCCTTAATTTATTAGTTTTTGTTTGTTGGCTTGAGGGGCTGATTAAACTCTCGATTTTAATGCAGCGAAAAGAGCCAGCGATGGTAATTTCCACCTGCATTCTGGATATGATCATTCAGCAACCGAAGAGAGGTTTGCAGTCCTTGTTTCGGAGAATTGCTTTCGTTCTCTACCTCGACAAGCTTTTGATAAAGCGGTGCAATTGTTCCGGATACGATAGCCGGATCGACGCAGCGGCGATTCGAGTGATATGAGCGACATTCGCCATCTGTAGAGATCGAAGGGGTGACATGAGCCAAAACCCAATAATGATCACCGTTCTTGCAGAGGTTTTTGACATAAGCAAAAACTTCTTCCCCTGCTTTCAACTGTTGCCATAGAAACTGGAAGATTGATCTCGGCATATCCGGATGGCGAATTAGATTGTGCTGGATACCCAGAACTTCTTCTTCTTTGAAATCAGAAATTTCGAGAAATTTCCTGTTGGCATATATGATCTTACCGGACAAATCGGTTTTACTAACGATAATCTCTTTTTCGCCTAAAACGCGTTCATGACCAGTGGGCGGGATACTTGGTTTCATGGTTTGGAACACCGTAATGTAAAAAATCTACTGCGGGCATACTCGTGTCAATTGGTTAAAAGTTTGTAAGTCAACTTGCGAAAATCTGCGACATTCTGACGCATAATCTGTTTTCTTTTCGCTAAACTTCAGGAGAGAACAGTTTTGTTCGTTTGACAGATCGATTTCCTTCACTATTATTCCCCTCAATATACAGATGATCCCTGCGGGAGAGACAACTGCTGTTGTCGCCGAAGGAGCAACCGCCCCGGAAACTCTCAGGCACCCGGACCGTAGGGGGATGAAACTCTGGAAAGCAAACCGATACTCGGTTTCACCGAAGGGGTAAGCAGCGTCCAGCCGGATGATGTCAAATCTCTCAGGTCCTTAAGACAGAGGGGGTAGCGTCGATGTGTAAGCGTCGAGGCAGGACCCGCTTTGCTGGAATGAGAGATATTATGGGTGAAACAACTGCGGTTAATCGTACAGTTCTTTATGACTTGCATATCGAGCAAGGAGCCAAGATGGTTCCTTTCGCAGGATATGATATGCCGGTTCAATATCCTCTGGGAATAATGAAGGAGCATCTGCATACCCGTGAAGCTGCAGGTCTTTTTGATGTATCCCATATGGGACAGGTCGTCATCTCTGGCGATAACCCCGCAAAATCCATAGAAAAACTTGTTCCTGGCGATATCCAGGCCCTTCAGCCTGGAGAGATGCGCTACACCTTTTTCACCAATGAAGAAGGCGGAATACTGGATGACCTGATCGTAACGCGGCGCGAAAAGGATCTTTTCGTCGTTGTGAATGCTGCCTGCAAGGAACAGGATATCAAGATCCTGACAGAAGGACTTGCAGGAGAAGCGACGGTTACCGAGCTCGCCGATCGGGCGTTGGTCGCCCTGCAGGGACCAAAAGCGTCAGATGTTCTTTCCCGTTATAATCCTGCTGTTTCAAACATGCTCTTCATGACCTATCAGGAAATGGAAATTGATGGCATCCCGTGTTTTGTGACCCGTTCAGGCTATACAGGTGAGGATGGCTACGAAATTTCCATTCCGGCGGAAAAAGCAGCAGATGTTTGCCGCAAGTTGCTGGCGGAGGCTGAGGTGGAGGCTATTGGTCTGGGGGCTCGCGATTCTTTGCGCCTCGAAGCCGGTTTATGTCTCTATGGCCATGATCTGACACCTGAAACAACACCGGTTTCTGCAGGTCTCCTTTGGGCGATCAGTAAACGCCGCCGTGAGGAAGGCGGCTTTCCGGGTGCCGATGTTATCCTGAAAGAGATTGCAGAAAAGCCGGCTATGAAGCGTGTAGGGATCCTGCCTGAAGGCCGTGCACCTGCGCGGGAGCATACAGAAATAGCAGATATGGATGGCAATATTGTCGGCGAAATTACTTCCGGCAGTTTTGGACCGAGCATGGAGGCCCCTGTGGCCATGGGATATGTTCCATTGGCCTTATCGGCCTCAGGAACGGAACTTCAACTCATTGTACGTGGCAAGGCGAGAGCCGCAAAGGTCGCCAAAATGCCATTTGTCGAGCAGAGATATTATCGGGGATAACCCCTTAAAGCATAAAAGCTAGGGAATTGAAAAATGAGCATTAAATACACTGAAGATCATGAATGGGTATCGGTTGATGGCGATGTTGCCACAATTGGTATCAGCGATTATGCCCAGCAGCAGCTTGGCGATGTCGTTTTTGTTGAAGTACCGGAAATTGGTGCTGATCTGAACAAGGGTGATGAACTTGCCGTTGTTGAAAGTGTTAAAGCCGCCTCTGAAGTTTACGCGCCGGTTGCCGGTGAGGTACTGGAAGTAAACGAAGAGCTCGAAGGGACGCCATCACTGGTTAATGATGAGGCACTGGGACAGGGCTGGTTCGCCAAAATCAAAATCAGTGATGCGTCCGAGCTCGATCAGCTCATGGATGACAATGCCTACAAAGCCTATATTGAGGGTCTTGGTTAATGAGATACATGCCGCATACTGCCGAGGACCGGCAGGCCATGCTGGAGAGGATCGGTGTCGGATCGGTAGATGAACTGTTCACTGATATTCCTCAGGATGCACGGTTAAAAGGATTACTGGATCTGCCTGAGCATGCACCTGAAATGGTGGTGGATGCTAAAATGCAGGCTTACGGCGCGAAAAACCTTTCACCCTCGCAAGCGCCGTTC
>JAKSCD010000450.1 GCA_022360775.1 Sneathiellales bacterium
ATGTGCTCCCCCTTCGAGATAGGCTGCCCGGACTTCCTCTTTTGCCAGAAGTTCCTTGCCGGTTCCGCTCATGGTGATTTTACCGTTCACAATCACATGCCCCTGATCCGCAAGCTTTAATGCGTGATAGGCATTTTGCTCCACCAGGAAGACCGTTAGTCCTTCTTTCTGGTTCAGCTCTTTAATCACCTCGAAAATCTGCTGCACAACCAGCGGCGCAAGACCGAGAGAGGGTTCATCCAGAAGCAACAGTTTAGGCCGTGCCATCAGGGCTCGGCCAATCGCCAGCATCTGCTGCTCCCCTCCTGAAAGCGTTCCGCCTCGCTGATCCCGACGCTCTTTCAAGCGAGGAAACAATGTGAAAACACGTTCAAAATCATCGTCCAGATACTGTGCATCTGTAACAGCAGCACCCATCAGAAGATTTTCATGCACCGTCATGCGCGGAAAAATCCGGCGCCCTTCCGGAGACTGGGCCATATCCCGGCGCATGATCTCATGGGTCGGCATTTTGGTGATGTCGGTTCCATCATATATGATCTGTCCTTTGGCTGCCCTCGGACTTCCGCAGATCGTCATCATCAATGTAGATTTTCCCGCACCGTTGGCACCAATCAAAGTAACAATTTCCCCTTCATGAACGTCAAAAGTCACGCCCCTCAAGGCCTGGATTTTTCCGTAGAAGGTTTCAACATTCCTGATTTGAAGCAGAGGCTGTTTTGTCATCTTATTCCCCTCCTTCACTTGCAGTTTGCTCAATCTGCTGCTCAACCTCTTCCACCTCGTCATCGGCAACACCAAGATAAGCGGCAATCACTTTTGGATCATTTCGAACTTCATCCGGCGTCCCGTCAGAAATCTTTTCACCGTAATCCAGCACCACCACATGATCAGAGATTTCCATCACCACATTCATGTCATGTTCAATCAGCAAAATACCTGTATCCACCTCTTTTCGGATAAAAAGAAGCAGTTTGTTCAGCTCGTCGGATTCTCGAGGATTGAGGCCCGCAGCAGGCTCGTCAAGACAAAGCAGCTTTGGTTCTGTACACATGGCCCTGGCAATTTCCAGCTTACGCTGCTCACCATAGGGAAGGTCCGCAGCTGCATCATCTGCGCGGTGGGAAAGACCGGTCTGTTCCATCCAGTATTTGGCTTTATCCACCGCATCCTGTTCTGCTTTTTTATAACTGCTAATCCCGAAAATACCGCCAATTGTGAATTTGGAAGCAGACATCAGCGGGGTATGCTGACCAACCATCAGATTTTCAAGGACCGTCATCCCACCAAAGAGGCGGATATTCTGAAAGGTCCTGGCAACCTTGGCCGTTTTGGGAATGCGAAAATCATCCAGCTGCTCCAGATAGAAGCTTTCCCCGCTTTCATGATGGGCCGTAACCCGTCCGACCGTCGGCTTGTAAAAGCCTGTGATGCAGTTAAAGACGGTTGTTTTTCCCGCCCCGTTTGGTCCGATAAGGGCCGTGATATCCCCGCGCCCCACATTAAAGGACAAATCATTGACGGCCAGCAGGCCACCAAAACGCATGCTGAGATGCTCTACCGAGAGGAGAACATTGTCATTCCACTTTTTCATCTCAATGTCCCTCCCCTTGTGCGACCATATCAGCCGACACACCTTTTTTCCGTTTAAGGAAAATCGATGGTTCACGTGTGGAGATTAGTCCCCTTGGACGCCAGACCATGATCACCACCATGGCAAGACCAAAGATCAGCATCCGGAACTGTTCCGCTTCACGGAATACCTCGAAGCCACCGATCATACAGATGGAAGCGATCACAACGCCGACCTGGGATCCCATTCCGCCAAGAACGACAATCGCAAGGATCAGAGCTGATTCAATAAAGGTAAAACTTTCCGGTGAGATAAAGCCCTGCCGGGTTGCGAAGAAGGATCCTGCAAAGCCTGCGAACATGGCTCCGATCGCAAAAGCCGAGAGCTTGACCATTGTGGTGTTCAGCCCAAGGGACCGACAGGCAATTTCATCCTCTCTCAAGGCTTCCCAGGCGCGGCCAATGGGCAGGCGGCGCAGGCGATTGGTCACAAAATTGGTGATCAGTGCCAAAATCAGGATGAGGAAATAGAGGAAAATAATCCGGTGGATCGAAGAATAATCAAGCCCGAAGAAATCGGCAAAATTTCCTTCACCCCGCTTGAAAGGCAAACCAAAGAAAGTAGGGCGCGGAATACCGGAGAGACCATCAGGGCCGCCGGTAAACTGGTACCAATTTAAAAGAACAACGCGGATAATCTCGCCAAAAGCCAGGGTTACTATGGCAAGATAGTCACCACGCAGTCTCAGGACCGGGAAGCCAAGAATAATACCCCAGAAAGCTGCCAGGATCCCGGCAAGTGGCAGACAAATCCAGAAGGAAAGCCCGAAATACTGCGCGAGCAATGCATAAGAATAAGCACCGATAGCATAAAAGGCGACATATCCCAGATCCAGAAGTCCGGCAAGACCCACCACAATATTAAGGCCCCAACCAAGCATGATATAGGTCAGGATCAAAATGGAGAGATCCAGCAAATATCGATCTGTGGTTGGCAGGAACGGGAAGACAATTGCAAAGAGCAAAGCTGTGGGGCCCAGGAATTTACCATAGGCTTCCATCTTTCCTCTCATCCCTGTTTTCAGGCTTTCAGGGACAAGGGAGATGGATGCGCCCGGTGCTTTTCGCCATAAAGTCAGCCACAGAACCAACCGTCCAATGACGACAGCGGCGATGATCATTCCGGCAGTTCCTAAATGAAAATCCAGTGTCAGACCACCTGAAGCTGTCTTGGTTTTAAAGGCGATGGTTGTTCCGAAAATAGCCGCCGCCAGAAAAGCTGTAACGGCCAGATCCTTTGCGAGAGTAGCGACGTTGATACCGCTCGCCGGGGCTCCGCTTTCTTGTGTTGTTGCTGTCATTAGACTTTCTCAACCTCCGGCTTACCTAACAGGCCCTGAGGCAGGAAGATCAGCACAATCGCCAGCATGGCAAAGGCTGCCACGTCCTTATATTCCACTGAGAAATAAGCGGACCACATGGTTTCGATCAACCCGATAACCAGGCCGCCAAGCATGGCCCCCGGAAGGGATCCGATACCGCCCAGAACGGCGGCCGTAAAGGCTTTCACACCAGCGATAAAACCAATGAAGAAGTCAATCACACCGTAATAAAGCAGGAACATCAACCCGGCTACTGCGGCAAGGGCTGCCCCCATAACAAAGGTCAGGGAAATGGTACGATCCACATTGATACCCAGAAGCGATGCCATTTTCCGATCCTGTTCACAAGCCCGTTGCGCCCGCCCCAGTGAGGTTTTGGCAATCATCAGAGAAAAGATCGCCATCAGAACCACCGTCACAGCAATAATCATGATCTGAATATTGGAGATCTGCACGATGAAATCGCCTTTGCGCATCAACTCATAACCACCAGAGAAAATGGGTTGCAGCGGTTTCACCCGCGCGCCTTGTGCAATCTGGATATAGTTCTGCAGAACGATAGAAATACCGATCGCTGTAATCAGCGGCGCCAGGCGGAAAGATCCGCGCAAGGGCCGATAGGCGAGCCGCTCAACCGTCCAGCCATAGGCTGAAGAGATGATCATCGCGCAAACCAGCACCAGGATCAGCGCTAATATCAGAAAACCAAGCCCGGTAGAAATGGTCAGTCCAAGAGCTGTGATGACGATCAGGGCAATAAAGGCCCCCACCATGAAAATATCACCATGGGCAAAATTGATCATACCAATAATGCCGTAAACCATGGTGTAGCCGATTGCAATCAGCCCATAAATCGAACCCAGCGTGATCCCATTGATCAGCTGTTGCAGAAAATATTCCATTAAAGGCACCTCCCTGTCTGATGCCGTTTTTTAAACCTACATTTTTCCCAATTCTGCTGCCCGGAATTTAATCAGAACAACATTACAAACCTGTTTTTTATGATTTTGTTAAGGTTTTGCCTTCCCACCCTATGACACATGAAAGTCAGGACGCAAGGGACTATTACAGGAAACGCCACTTTCCAGCATTCATCGCAACAATCGTTTCTTTTGGATAGAAAAAGTTTATCAATCTTTCACGCGGGCACTTTCGGCGTGAGAAGAGATATCATGTTCTGATCGACAGCCCGGCTTTAAAAAAAGAGCTTATACAGTAAGCCGATACTGCCGATCAGACAGGGAGGATTAAAAACCGATATGTA
>JAKSCD010000454.1 GCA_022360775.1 Sneathiellales bacterium
ATATCCGCATCAAACACTTTTTTCACTTGTCCGAGATACCATTGATTGACCCCCATATCTGCGGCTTGTTGGTTGGTCAGAAAGGTATCTATTTGCGCCTGTGTGGGGGTTTTCCCTTTAAATCTGGCCGTTGCATCCGCTATGAGTTTCTCCCCCCTCGCAGTGAGGGATTGAACTGTTTCAGGACTTGAAATGTCAGGCGAGAAACAACGGATCATATAGGCCTGGCTACCACCATTGTTAAAAAACTGCTGGACGCTGTAGCTGGCAGTACTATGCTGATCAAGCCCACCAAAATAATGCTCATACTCTCCAAAATTATTGATAAGAACCGGTTTATTTACAGGCCCCATTAACGCGCGACCCACAAAGGCCGTCAGAGAAGTTGCCACCCCCTGATCCCCCGGAGCCGGACTGATTATTGGTTCGACATAAACACCTGGATAGGTGAGTTGAACTGTCATTTCTTTACCCCCTGAAAGTGATTTTATTCAGAAAACCAGTGAAACCTAAACATCGTAAGTTCAGCGCCTGGGACACCACTAATTTTGCTCTCTGCCGACCCTGAATGCAGGAGAGAAATTTATTTTTTTAAACTTTACTTTTCAATCATATGACGCAAAGAATATACAAGTCTAGGTAAAAGTTAATTTCTTTTTATTTCGCGATTCCGACAGGTTTCATCTGCCGAAATCGAAAGGAAAGCCGTTGAAAAAACAAGGCATCCGGCTTGTAAAAAGAGACACATTTGGGGAGTTCAATTAAAATGATTACGCAGGCGGGCAAGCGTGGCCGATATGAAAAATCAAAAATACTTGAGAAAAAAATAAATAAAAATCAATTAGTTAAATATTTTTCCAGACGCTTTATTCCGAAACGAGAATCAGTTCAGGCCACAGGAACGCAGACTGTACAGACAGGGGATCGTCCGGATCTGGTCTCCTATCGTGCTTATAGCAATCCACTGCTTTATTATCATCTTGCAGACTACAATCTATGTATGAATCCGTTCACTCTCACTCATGATCCTGGCCGGGTACTTATCATTCCTTCTAATTCTACTTTCTAGATATACGAGCATTTTCGTTTATGGCTGTTACTGACTTCAAAATTCACTTGATGACTTCGTCTGGAAGTGGCTTTCCCGCCTCTTTGATGCGGTGTCTGGAACAAGTCACGGTTTCCCAGTCAGATCAGGCACCCCAGAATTTTGAAATTACCTTTACAGACGATTATTCAACATCTGATTTTCAAAATATTTCTGTTGCATCAGCGTCTGAACTGCAGATTGGTAGCCGTGTTAAAATCGGTGCCAGTGTCGGCAACTCCAGCAAACTGCTTATGGACGGTGTCATCACCCAGATTTCCTATCATCCACCAACGGATACGAACGAAGGGTCCTTCACAATCACCGGGGAAGATATAAGCTATTTCATGGATATCATCGACCGTTCCATGGAATACCCCTTTTGTCTGGATGCTGCCATTGTCGCAGCCCTCCTTGCGCCTTACCTGGCGTTGGGCATCATTCCACATATCGGTGAAAGCATTGTTGGAATTCTTGATCTCTTCACAACCCCTCAGCAGATGGGAACAGATCGGCAGACACTTATCCAGTTGGCCTCCTCACACGCCTTCATTTTCTGTATTCGTACCGATGATCTGTTTGGACAAACCTCTGCCTATTGGGGACCTCCCCCATATGACGATCCCATACAGCCCGCTCTCGTTCTCGGCTCCTCCGGGAACGGTAATGTTGAGCAAATCGAGTTCGGTTTTGATGGGACCAAGCCGAAACGAACCTGGGCTCTTGTCGAGAATAAGGAAACAGATCTTCCAATCCCGATAGCGACTCTGACGTCAACGTCTATGCGCGGCTTCTCTGCCCATCCTGCTTTAACAAGTAGCGCAGTTCTTACTGCAAAAAACAAAGCGATATACCAGCAGGGAATGGGCGTTCCCCTGGCCTGGGCGAGAGCTCAGGCGGCAACAAATTGCTCTGCAGATTCAGCTGTAACAGCGCAAGGGAAAGTGGATGCACTTCGCTATGGACAGGTTATGTCTGCGCCCGGAGTTATTGCCGTTTCCGGCGCGGGGTCGCTATATGATGGCAAATACTATATCAGCAATGTGACCCATAAAATCACCCGAACAAGTTATGATCAGGAATTTTCCCTGCAGCGGGACGGGATTGGAACAACACTTCAGAAGGTGCAGGTGTCTTCATGAACATGATGGACCGCTGCGCCCCTGAAAAGGAAACCGCCTATAATGGCCCCATGAAATTCTGGGGTAAGTATCGTGGTATTGTCACCAATGTTCTTGATCCACTCATGTTAGGTCGACTGCAAGCTGAAGTCCCCGCTGTCAAAACCACGATTGCAAGCTGGGCTTTGCCTTGCGCCCCTTTTGCCGGACCGGGTGTCGGTTTCTATGCGGTTCCTCCTCCAGGCGCAAATGTATGGATCGAATATGAGGGCGGTGATCCAAGCCATCCAATTTGGACGGGAGGCTTCTGGACAGAGGGCGAAATGCCTCTGGAACCCGTCTTGCCGACAAACCATGTGATGAAAACCGAATTTATCGACATGCAATGGGACGACACCCCGGGTGAAGGGGGTTTTTCTTTACGTGTCATTCCACCAGTGGCCCCTGATATCCTGAGCATGAAATTCAATGTAGAGGGAATAACAACGACCTGCCCGCCCAATATCATCTCCATCACACCGGAAACCATGACACATGAGGTTCCGGGTTCTGTTGTTACGCAAACAGAAGGGATCATGGAGATCGCCGTTTCTGAAAACAGCTTCACCCTGGAAGAAGCCGGCGTTCAGGGTGAATATCCGAACATGACGTTATCAGGGCCTATTGAAATCACCGGTGCCGTCCAGATTACCGGTGACGTCAACATCACGGGAGCAGTGGAAATAGAGGGAAATGTGAACATCACAGGGGCTGTTGAAATTGAAGGGAATGTCAACATAACCGGTGCTGTGGAAATAGAGGGCAACACCAATATTGTGGGGGCGGTGGAGATTGAGGGGGAAACCAATATCCTCGGCGCACTAACTGTTGAGGGGGACGTGAATATCCTGGGAGCCGGTCAGGTTGAAGGAAATTGGGCAGTTCTCGGAGTTATCGAAGGAGTTGTGGTGCCACCACTCCTGTAAGTTTCTGAAAGAAAGATCATGAACAAACATCTTAATGCTCCTTTTGCATTACGCGATAACACGGTTCAGACGGTGGAGGGAGATCTGTATGTGGAGCAGGTGATCGAACAGGTCCTTTTTATCCAGCAGGGAGAACGGGTCAATCGACCTACATTTGGTTGCGGAATTGCCTATTTGGTGTTTGACCCGCTGACCAGCCCGACGGCAGGCGTTACCGAGCATCTCGTGCAAAGCCAGCTTCAGGATTTTGTTGGTGATGTTGCGGATATTCTTTCGGTTAAAGCAGAAAGCTCAGGTTCTGAGCTCCATGTCACTGTCAGTTATTTCAATAAGCTGACGGGCAAACCTGCCCATAGTCAATATAGCACATCAACGGGGTAGGAGCTGGTCCATGAAACGTCCTCCCCTTAGAAGCCGGCAAAGCAATCCGGTAACCTCGTATATCTCGACAGGAAGCATTTCCCTCATTCGCGCCCATGCCCAACCTCGTGGAAACAGAAACTGGTCTATTATGCTTGAAATTGGCGGGTCTGAATTATTTGCATCAGAAAATACACCGCAACCGGAAC
>JAKSCD010000306.1 GCA_022360775.1 Sneathiellales bacterium
ATAGGGGCTTCGATCCTTGGCAGGAAATGGCATGACCTTCTCGCTGAAAGGATCGTGAGCAGTATTATCGATTCCGGTTTGCAAGAGCGCCTGGTATCAGAGTCGGTTGCATACTGGACGCAGATTTCGGATACATTCGCTGAAAACAGCCAGCGTCTTGAAAGGGATGCCGAAAGCAGTCTCGGGCTTGTTAAGCATTTATCGACCGATGAACGTATCGCCTCTGATCAGATCACGGAACTCAAGGACGAAATAAAGGCCTTCCACCATCAGATCCAGAGACTTCCTCTGCCTTAGGAACGCCTGTCTTAGGTGATCCTGAGCCCGTATCCGCAGCGTTCATATTCGGGTCCTGGACCGATTCTCAAAATTTCGCTGACCGGATGTTTTTGGATTAAAATTCATCATATTAAAGCCTCCAAGCAGGAGAAAAATGCTGTAACTGGTGTTTTTCAGGAGATTTGTATTTCTTTAACACATTGATTTAATTTATTAAAAATTACATTAAGTCTAAATCGTTTTAAACTTGAGAAATACATACATAATTGTTATAAGATTTTTAAATATAAATCAATTTGAGCCAAATTTTACATGATTAACTGATGATCGGATGGGGTAGGGACACGCCTGAAAGCAGGTGACCTTATTTGATCAAAACAAGGAGAAAGCAGGAATGTATGTAACCGAGTTGTCCTGGCTGTATTCAGCTCAGCTGATACGGTATCTGGCCGTTGGTCTATGTTTGGGAACGTCGACATGCGTCATGACTTTGTATTTTTACCTGGTGGCAAAAGGTCATACAGAGGAAGCTGAAAAAAAGATCATGCATGTTTTGTATACCCTTCTCAGGGTTGGTATGTGCCTGGCGGTTCTCACCGAAGTAACAAATTTCGTTTACTATTATCACGTTGATAATTTCGTCTATTGGACAGATAACCCCGAACTGCTGATGCGATTGACCATATTCGCTGTTATCTGCGCAAATGCCTTGGCAATGCAGTTTGGTAAAATGAGTATGTGGTTTGGTCCTGCGCTGGCTGGCGGATCATGGTATGCCTGTTTCTTCTTCAGTGTCTGGATTGAAACTGAAAGTGAATATGGCGGTTTGCTTGTCGGGTACCTTGTCTGGCTTACGATCGTTTTCGTAATTTTGGCGGGTCTGCGTCTTATCCTGACCCGAAACCAGACGATGCGAATTGGCGATGGCGCCAGCTCCCCGACATAAGCCCAATCTTCAGAAATAGAGTTTCAATCATGACCAAAGCCACAATCATGAGTGACGAAAAAGACACCAGGTCCAGTGGATGGGTTCTTAAGGTCGGAACTATTATCCTTGTTGCCTGCCTGGGTGCTTTTGGATTTCAGGCCTATCAGACATTCTGGGAACCTTATGCAGATTACGGGGATCCGGATATCATGGGATATCTGGAAAAGGAAAACCCCAAAAGCCTTTCCGGCGGAGATGCAACACATTTCCATTCCACGAGCGGTGAAACTTTCGCTCAAGAAGTTCCAAATTTGGGGTGGGGATATTCGGCAGCCTTTGATCGCGGGGATGGCTTTTTTGAACGTCCTTTAAAAGCCGCACTGCCTGAAGGTCACAGTTCAGACAATGACGGCCTGGGCCCCCATTATAACGCGATTACCTGCGAAGCCTGCCATCCAGCGGATGGACGAGGCCGACCGCCGGCAAATGAAGACGAGGTTCTGGAAGAAGGTTTTGTCCGGGTTTCCATTCCTGGCACAGGACCGCATGGTTTGCCCTTGTCCCCCAAAGGTTACGGTCATCAGTTCAGTGACAAGGCAACTGAAGGGGTGATGCCAGAGGCAACAGTTCGGGTCAAATGGATTGAGGCTGAAACCGGCACCTTATCGGGCGGAGAACCCTACAGCCTTCGAAAGCCCGAAATTCTGATTTCCGATCTGGAATATGGTGAGTTACCTGAAAATGCTGTTTTCGATTTGCGGTTTGGTCCGCAAGTTTATGGTCTGGGACTTCTGGAAGCAATCAGTGAAGAAGATATGCTGGCTTGGGCGGATCCGGATGATGAGGATAATGATGGTATTTCCGGTCGTGTGAACAAGGTTTGGGATCTGGAAAGGGGCGGTAAGGTCATTGGCCGGTTTGGCTGGAAGGCCAGTTCCTTTGATATTCGTCAGCAATCAGCCGAGGCAGCTTTCTTTGATCTTGGCCTCAATAATCCACTTTTCTTCTATCGGTATGATGATCAATCCAACCGGCATAAGGCTCGGCAAAACTGTGAACCGGAACAGAAGGATTGTCTTGAAGCATTGCAGGGTGAAGATTTCGAAATGACACCTGCGCAGCTCACTGATGTGACCGCTTATCTGCAGACACTTGGTGTGGTTTATCGCAGGGATGTTGATAATCCGGTCGCGTTAAAAGGGGAAAAACTTTTCGCGGATGCGGGCTGCATTGCCTGTCACAAGACCCATATTACGACCAAGGAAAGTGAAATTGACCGTTTGGAAAACCAGCTTATCCACCCTTATACGGACCTTTTGTTGCATGATATGGGGGAAGGTTTGAAGGGTCGCCCTGATTTCGAGGCTTCTCCCACGGAATGGCGGACGCAACCGCTTTGGGGAATTGGTAAAATTGAGCAGGTCAACGGCCACACAAATCTTCTTCATGATGGTCGTGCCCGTAATATCCAGGAAGCGATCCTGTGGCATGGCGGTGAGGCTGAGGCTGCAAAAGAGAAATATAAAAAAATGTCCAAAGAAGATCGCAGCGCCATGCTGACTTTCCTCAACAGCCTTTAGTGAACAGACTTAAGATACTCTTGTTGACATGAGGGTAGTCGCCTGAATAAAGCTCGAAAGGGTTTTATTCAGGCGAATTTCTTTTTAGCGCCCTGAAACATTTCCATTGTATTTTCTTCTGAAAGTCTAGGGTTTGTTGATAGATCTTATCGATTGCCGCAGCCACTTTTCAAAAGCCCTAAAGCTTGTATTTTCAATTTGCTCGGTCTTTGTCACAAGAAACAAATCGTAACTTTTTGAGGAATTGGGAAAGGGAGAAATCAGGGTTTCACCGTAACCTGGATGTCCATAAATCAAAGGCGACATGGCAAGGGCCGATCCTAGGCCCGCCTGAACGGCTTGAATAGCATCTGGAACATTATCCATCCACAAATCCTCACTTGCCGGTTTTCGGTTGATACCGTTTTCTGAAAACCAGATGTCCCAGGCTTTTGGTTGAAAAGAAAAATGAATAAGGGGGTGAGAGGCAAGTCGATCTGGAGAATATGAATGTTTAAAAAGGTCCGGATTGCAAACAGGGGTGCTTTTCACTTCCATCAAAGGTTTGAACTTCAGACCGGATTGATGCCGCCGGCCAAATCGAATGGCGACATCAACTGCACCTGTATCAAAATCTGCATAATCGTGTGATGAGCCGAGGCTTAAAGATAAATTTGGGTGATCTTTTTTCAGCCGATGCAGGTTTGGAATGATAACAACATTAGAAAAGAAAGGTAAGGAGCTCAGTCGAATTGTGCTCGATTCCGTCCCTCTGATGCTGGCAATTTTCTCATGTGCCTTGTCTATTTCCCGTAGAGCATTGACTGAGTGTTTCAAAAAAACATGACCCGCTTCCGTCAAAATTACCTTTCTGCCAGTGCGAGAAAACAGTCTCGCTTCAACAATGGATTCTATTGAACGGATTTGATGACTGACCGCTGATTTTGTGAGACCCAGTTCCTTCGCAGCATGCTGAAAACTCAGATATTGTGCGACTTTGCAAAAGGTCATCAGCATTCTTGTAGATGGGTACTGTTTCATAAATTTCGCCAATCCAACAAATTTTCTTCAACCAAAATGAAATTTACTCGCTTGTAGAATGTTTGGCAAATGTGATGAATGCTTCCGTAAAAAAGGATAAAATTCATGGCAGTATTCGAGCAGAAAGATAACAATCTCTGGCAACCCGGAAAGATTGCTTCAGGTCCCTTTTCCGGGCTTCAGGGCGGTGCAGTTGCTGCGCTGCTGGTTGGAGAGATTGAACAAAAGGCATCCGAGGAAAACTGGGGTCAGGTGATTACAGTGAATGTCAGTTTCCTGAAACCGACACCGCTTGAAGAGCTCTGTACGAGCATGCGACTGGTGATCAGCGGAAAAAGAATAACTGTTGTCGAAAACAGCGTCTTTCGCGCTGATGGAGAAGTGACCGCTGTCGCACAGATTACCCTCGCCAATAAGAACGAAATTAACATCCCTTCTTTTGAGCCACAAAGATCGGAGCCTGTAGATCCAACCTCTCTTCAACGCACATTTCCCAAAGCCATGCATGGCGGTGAGTGGTTTATGGATGCTATGGAAGTCCGGGGCGATGGACAGGTCAGTTGGTTTAGGATGCTTGAGGATGTGGTCAGTGGTGCGGGCACAATGGCCAAGATTGTTGGGCCTGCGGACTGGGCTCACGGCATCAACAGGCCGGTGCGGAATGTTGTCGCTGATCCGAATGTGAGCCTTACAGTGCAGATTACGCGCCCTCCAGTTGATGAATGGCTTGGGCTGGAGCCAGTAACCCATTGGGAGCCGGACGCAGGGCTCGGGATGGGATTTTCGTTTTTGAAAGATCGCTGCGGAGTTATTGGTCAGGTGTCCATGAGCGTGGTTCTTGTCCAGCTTTAGAATTCTGACAGTGCAGTTTCTCCTTCAAAGCACTGGATTGTTTCGCCTAACGAAGAGAATAAGCCTGTTTATGCTAAAAAACAGTCCGTCTGGCTATTCCAAAGGTAGATATTACTTTAGCTGCATTTTGAAAATCCGCAGGATGTGCAGGTGTCGCATCCTTCACTTCTCACCAGTGAGGCTTCGCCGCATTCAGGGCACTGACGCATAAGGCCTGTCAGATTTTGTGTCTCCGGCTGGCCGATCATGCTGACCATTGCTTCAGACTCAGAGGTTGTTTCCCTGGGGTTGGGAAGGAAGCCAATCTGGATGAGGTGGGTTTCCACAACATCTCCTATTGCGGCAAGAAGGGAGGGTACATAGCGCCCCTGCATCCAGGCACCGCCCCGTGGATCAAACACCGCTTTTAATTCTTCGACAACAAAACTGACATCACCGCCTCGCCTGAAGACCGCAGAAATCATACGCGTAAGGGCAACCGTCCAGGCAAAATGCTCGACATTCTTTGAATTGATGAAAATTTCAAACGGTCGCCTGCGCCCATCCTGAATGATGTCATTCAACGTGATATACATGGCGTGGTTGCTTTCCGGCCACTTCAATTTATACGTCTGGCCGGGAAGGGTTCCTGGGCGATCCAGCGGCTTGGTCATATAGACTATACCCCCGGCTTCAAAGCTGTCTTTCGGACGCTGAACCGGTTCCTCCAGAGGAAGGGCCGCCTGATCCTGTTGTTGAGGGGCCGGATCATTCGTCTCCAGTACAGCGCCGGTAATATCATTCGGGCGGTATGTCGTGCAGCCTTTGCAGCCCTGTTCATAGGCTTCGAGATAGATATTCTTGAAATTCTCGAAACTGATATCTTCGGGGCAGTTGATTGTTTTTGAAATGGAGCTGTCGATGAATTCCTGAACGGCAGCCTGCATTCTGACATGATCCATGGGTTTCAGGATCTGGGCATCGACAAAGTAATCCGGTAAGGGGGTATCTTCCCCTTTCAGGCGCTGGAACAGACGAAGGGCGTAATCCGAGACCTCTTCAGCTTTTCGGGTTCCATCCGGCAAAAGAACATTGCGGGTGTAGGAGAAGCTGAAAACCGGCTCCAGACCGCTTGAAATATTATCGGCAAGAAGTGAAATGGTTCCTGTTGGCGCGATGGAAGTCAGTAATGCATTTCGGATACCATGTTTGGAAATTTCCTTTTGAATATCCTCATCCAGTGTACGGATTGTCTCGCCGCTTAAGTATTTCGTCTTGTCGAAAAGGGGAAATGCCCCTTTTTCTTTTGCCAGGGAAACAGATGCAAGATAGGCCGCTTTTTGGAGGGCTGACATCCATTGCCGGGTCAGGGAAACGGCTTCGTCGGATCCATATCGCACCCCGCACATTATCAGCGCATCTGCAAGGCCGGTAATCCCAAGCCCTATGCGCCTTTTTGCCTGTGCCTCATGACTTTGTTCCGGCAACGGAAAACCCGAAATATCGACCACATTATCCATCATCCTGACAGCGGTTCGGACAAGTTCATCCAGTGCGTCAAGATCAAGACGAGCCTTGGGTTCAAAGGGGTCTTTTACAAGCCGGGTCAGATTAACTGATCCTAAAAGGCAAGCCCCATAAGGTGGTAGCGGTTGCTCCCCGCAAGGATTTGTACCGCTTATGGTTTCCGCATAATAAAGATTGTTTCGCTGGTTTATACGATCGATGAAAATCACGCCTGGCTCCGCATAGGCGTATGTGGAGCGCATGATTTCATCCCACAATTCCCGGGCTTTGAGGGTCTTGAAATGTGTCCCTTCAAAAACAAGATCCCAGGGATCATCATTTTTCACAGCAGCCATAAAGGCATCTGTGACCAGGACAGACAGGTTAAACATCCGAAGACGGCCCGGATCCCGTTTTGCCCTAATGAAATCCTCAATGTCCGGATGATCGCAGCGCATGGTTGCCATCATGGCGCCGCGGCGCGACCCTGCACTCATGATCGTTCGGCACATGCTATCCCAGACATCCATAAAACTGAGAGGGCCAGAAGCGTCCGAGCCCATTCCATGAACAGGAGCACCTTTTGGGCGCAAGGTCGAGAAATTATATCCGATCCCGCCCCCTTGCTGCATGGTGAGTGCAGCTTCTTTCAGATTATCAAAGATGGAAGACATGTCATCGGGAATATCTCCCATGACGAAGCAGTTAAAAAGAGTCACTTTTCTCTTTGTGCCGGCACCGGCAACAATGCGCCCTGCAGGCAGGAATTTGTAATCCTCTAGCGCCTTGAAAAAAACCTGTTCGTATTTCTTTTTATCTTTTTCAGGTGAAGCAAGGGCTTTGGCTATACGCCGCCATGTATCCTCGATGGAGCTTTCCCGCTTCGATCCATCTGCGGATTTAAAGCGGTATTTCATGTCCCAGATCTGTTTGGAAATAGGCGCAATAGACGACATAGGCACTCCTGACAGATATGTTTTAAACACGGAAAACTATATCAGAAATGTCCAAAAAAATAAAATCTGGCGTGTGCTGGACCAACGACTGATTATTGGTGGAAATAGAGCTCCCTGGCTTCTGCAACCAGTTCCTGCGTTTTGCCTTCGATTTTGGTTCTTAAGAGATCCATGAATTCCTTGCGCTTGAGGCCCGGCTCAATTGGCGGCAAAAATTCAATAATGAGGGTCCCCGGCCGGCAAATAAAGCGTTTTCTAGGCCAAAATAGACCTGTATTTAGGGCAATAGGGGTCACAGATGTGTCCAGGCGGCTATAAAGTGCGGCGATACCCGGCTGATAGGGAAGATCGCTATCAACAGCACTTCTGGTGCCTTCAGGAAAAATGACAATAGGGCGTTGGTCTTCAAGCGCTTTTTTGGCCTGGGCAAGCATATTCTTCAAAGCTGTTGCGTGACCGGAACGATCTACCGCGATCATCTCGGTCTTCCTGCAATACCAGCCATAAACAGGAATTTTCTCCAGTTCCTTTTTCAGGACCATAGCGGGATCATTCAGCAAGGCATGAAAAACCATGGTTTCAAACGCGGATTGATGTTTTGCCGCGATCAGCCCCGCACCGTCTGGAATAAATTCTTTTCCTCTGATTTCAACCTTAAGGCCACAAATAAGGTGCATCAGCACCATAATTCCCCGGGTCCATAAAGTTTGTCCACGCACGATCCATTTTTTATTCAGGACAAGCATGGGCAGGAAAGCCAGGTTCATGAAGATTGTCCAGATCCAGAAACAGACAAAAAACAGGGTCGATCGAATTGCTGTCACACTCAGACTCCGTCCATGACCAGGGCTTCTGTGCGGGCTCTGACCAGGCTGATAAAATACTTGTTAAACTCGGACGCGAGAACATACACCAATTTTGGTTTTTTCCACCAGTTTTGAAGCTCCCGGATATCACTTTCCGGAGCGACAGCAAAAAGCTCTTTTTCAGGCATTTCCCGTTTCAGCTCAACAAGGCTTCTTGGCATGTGATAGGCGCTGGTGACAATGAGCAATCTGTGGAAGCGATGTTCTGTTGCCCAAAGGGATGTCTCATAGGCGTTGCCAACGGTATCAAGCGCGCGTCTGCCGATATCAATGCAGCAATTCATCAGCGTTTCACTGGCATTCATAACATTCCGCAAGTCTTCCTGGGAAACCTGAATATTTACGCCCGAGACAAGAAGCCTTTTGGCCGCCCCTGATTGCAGGAGGTCAATTCCCTGTTTCAGTCGTCCGGCGGTTCCGGTCAAAATAACAATGCCATCAGCCTGACGATCTTCCACATACCGATTGGCTGTAATTTCCTTGATGTAAAAGAAAAATCCGCCCAGCCAGAGCAGGAAGAGCAAAAGAAGGAATTTGATCCAGATGGAAAAGCTTCCTGTCATGCTGCAAATCGTCCTTGCAGAATAAAGTCTGTCGCTTCGGCCAGATCTTTGGCTACAGATACGGGAAGCAGGTCAGGCTCCAATCCATCTTTTTGCGTCTTCATTCCTTTCCCCGTCTGGACAAGAATACGATGACATCCGGCAGCTGCCGCAGCCTGGAGGTCTCTTTTTGCATCGCCGACAAGGACTGTATTTTCAGGGCTATGCCGAAATTTTGAAAGAGCAGCCTTGATCATCCCGGCCCCCGGTTTGCGCATTTCAGTTGCGTTCCAGGGCGCGTCTGGCGCTACATAAATATGGTCAATGCTGCACTGGTGCTTTGCCAGTTCGGTACATAGTTTCTGATGAATGGAGGCCAAACGTTCTTCCGTAATTATCCCGCGGCCAATGCAGGATTGATTGGTGACAATGGCGATTAAGTGCTGAGCAGACTTCAAGCGCGCGATCGCCTCAACAGCGCCCTTCAGAAAAACAAATTCCTCCGGCGATTTTACGAAATCAGGGCGATCTTCGTTGATCACTCCGTCCCTGTCCAATAAGACCAGCACACTACATCATCCGTTTCAGTGAACCCAAAACAATCCATCTCACGGTCACTGTTGTTAATAGTGCCACGATTACAGGCAGCATAGCCAAAGCAACCCAGCCTTCCAACATCAATGTTGGGGCACCGATCAGTCCGGCTTCCAAACGACCAGCCAGAAAGGCAAAAAGCTGCATCACCAGAACGGAAATCAACAGGCCCGGCAGGGATCCTATAAAGCTGAGGCGGGCATAGTAATTTTGAAACTGGCGCGCAATATATCCATCCTGTGCACCGATGAGATGAAGCACTTCAATAATCTCCTGATGCATGACCATGCCGGTGCGGGCGGCAAAAATGACAATGATAACTGTTACAATGCTCACCAGGACCATAATGGCGGCAGCCAGGATCTGGACGGAGCGGGCCAGCAGGATCATTTTATCCAGCCAGGGACGATGAGTGTTCAGGCGTGCGCCGGGAACGGCATCAG
This sequence comes from Sneathiellales bacterium, assembly GCA_022360775.1. Taxonomy (GTDB): domain Bacteria; phylum Pseudomonadota; class Alphaproteobacteria; order Sneathiellales; family Sneathiellaceae; genus Sneathiella. The sequence continues at coordinate 9,546 of JAKSCD010000306.1, forward strand.
CAAGTTTTTGCGCCGCTGCGACAAGATTGACCGCGCTCCCTTCCTTGATTGTGACCTCGATAAGCCGGGGAAGGGGAAGATTTTTGATGACATCCGGCCTGCCAAGATACGGCTCCAGAAGCTTGGCAGTTTCATCAATCGGTAAAGGTCTGACTTGATCAACGCCGGGAAAGGTTTTTAAAAAGTCTGTGGCAACTTTAACTTTTTTATCAAGGGCCTTACCTTCCTGATATTCAATTTCCACAGTCAAATTCCCGCTGACCGCGCTGGACCAGTCTTGAACGGCAGAATGAATGGAGAAAAGCCCGGCGAGAGCCAGGGCGGCCAGGAAGATCATTGCTGAAATTACAACGGGCAGATATCGGCTCGAAACATCCCGCTCGAGCTGTAACTCTGCTGTTTTACCAAATACGCTAATCATACCTACCCTCGCCGGAAACGTGCCAGATACTCTTCAGCATCACTGCGGTACAAGGTGCTGTCCTTAAGATACATAACCGGGTTTTGAAACCGTTCGATCCAGCTGGCGTCGTGTGTTGCAATAACCACTGTGGTTCCGATCTTGTTCAGTTCATGAAAGAGATGCATCAATCGTAGACCCATTTCGGGATCCATACTGCCCGTCGGTTCATCGGCAATAAGCAGTTCTGGCCGGTTGATGACGGCCCTTGCGATTGCCACACGCTGTTTTTCGCCGCCGGAAAGTGTGGGAGGTTTTGCATCAATCTGCGGACCAAGGCCCACCCAGTCCAGAAGCTCTGCGACATCCTTTCGCATCTGCCTTTCTTCTATGCCGGCGATTCGAAGAGGCAGGGCGACATTCTCCATTGTCGTGAGATGATCGAGCAATCTGAAATCCTGAAAGACAACACCAATTTTTCGTCTGAAATTGGGCAGGTCTTTCCTTTTCAGGGAACTGACCTCATGGCCGAACAGTGAAAGAAGCCCCCTGCTTGGACGGTGGGACAGGGCGAGAAGCTTTAGAAGTGAGCTTTTTCCCGCCCCTGTCGGGCCCGTTAGAAAGTGAAATGATCCTGGCTCAAGATGCAGATTGATATCGCGCAGAACCTCCGGTCCCATCCCGTATCGCATCCCGACATTTTCAAACCTGATCAATAAAACCTCCTAAAAATGAACTAATTTGGTAATCTAAAGTAGATTTATCCGCCAGTCTTGTGCATGTTCAACCAAATGCCTATAAAAAGGTCGATTAATTTGTGAACTGAATGTTTCCTGCTCATGATATTAACTTGTTCATCCTGTTCAACGCGTTATTTGATTGATCCTGCCTCGATTGGTGAGGAGGGTCGAACCGTTAAATGCGCAAAATGCGGCCACAAATGGCGCGAATACCCGCCCGTGGATAAGCCAAAACAGGTAATTGAAGAAGTTGCCGAAAATGAGGAGATAGAGGTTGAGGATGAACCGCCTGTTGCGGCGATGAGCATCCGGGAAATGGCCGCAGCCGCTCCAAAACCTCGTTCGCAGCCTCGAAAGGAGCCAAAAAAGAAAAAGAACTGGCTCGGATGGCTGGTCTTTATTCTGCTTCTTGGAGGGCTTGGCGCCGGCGCATATTATGGTCGGAATTTTGTTGTCCAGGTCCTGCCCGCATCGGCCAAGCTGTATCAGAAGCTCAAGATTGACGTTAAAACAACGAACCAGATCGGACTGGAAATTCAGGAAATTCAAACCAGATCAGTAAGAGAGAACGGCGTTGTTCGTATGACTGTAACGCTGAAAATTGCGAATGTTACTGGTGTAGAGCGCCCTATTCCGCGTGTGGGTATCCAGCTTAAAAATGACAAGGGTCACCCTGTTTACAGCTGGAGCGCGGCTGCCGATCAGAAAAGCTTGGAGCCCTGGGGTAGCCTTGAAATAACCAGCAGTATTAATGAGCCGCCTAAAGAAGCCAAATATGCGGGAGCCAACTGGATTGGTGTAAAAGCGCAAGGCGAAGAGAAAACTCAATAAGTGATCAGTATCCCGGGTATATGAACCCGCGGTTTTGGAGATAAATATGGGCCAGGAGCCAAATATCGAAATTCTGTTTTCCAGCGGAGATATTGCGCAGCGGAATACGGATCTTGCAGAGCAAATTGCAGCAGATATGGGAACGGATATCCTCGTTATTGCCGTTCTTAAGGGCAGCTTTGTCTTTGCAGCAGACCTGATCCGAGCCCTGCATCACGCGGGTGTGAAGCCCCAAATCGATTTTATGGCTCTTTCTTCTTATGGTGACAAGACAATCAGTAGCGGAACCGTTGTCATCACCCGTGATATTATGGACACGGTTAAAGGTCGCAAGGTCCTGCTGGTCGATGATATACTGGAATCTGGTCGCACCATGGAATTTGCAACACGCGAGTTGCTCTCCCGGGGTGCCGAGACAGTTAAAACCTGTCTGATGCTGGATAAAAAGGGAAAACGGGTTGTGAATTTTGAAGCTGATTTTATCGGTTTTGACTGCCCGGACCTGTTTGTGATCGGATATGGCCTCGATTATGCGCATTATTATCGGGAACTTCCCTATATTGGCCACATTACGGACGAGCAATAAGAGGATGTGAATGGCGCGAATTCTGGTTGCAGAGGACGAAGTTTCCTTGCGGGAATTTGTCGAGCGGGCTTTAGCACATAACGGACATGAGGTCGTGTCCGTTCGTGATGGTGCGGAAGCTTTGCATGCGCTTCAGGATGGCGATCATTTTGATCTGCTGCTTACGGATATCGTCATGCCTGTTATGGATGGAATTGCGCTTTCCCTTAAAGTCGCCAAGGATCATCCGGATACTAAAATCCTGCTTATGAGCGGCTATGCAGCAGAGCGTCAACGTGCTCATAATCTAGATGATCTTATTCATGACGTGATCGCCAAACCGTTCACGCTGGATGAGATCTGTGAGAAAGTGGAAGAGGCGCTTAAGGGCAAAAATGCGGAAGAGCGTCCCTCAACACTTGATCGGGGACTAACCGGAGCCTGAGTGTTTTTCCGTCAGAAAGTCTTGAAATTCAGGAATTTGTCTGATACCGCTTAAGAGATAGAAAAGTGCTGCTCCCTAGCGCAAAAAAAACAACAATAAACAGAAAGGGACGTTATTCCATGACGATTAATGGCAAAGCCTATATCGCTGGTGCGTTTGAACATCCTACGCGAAATGCGGTGGACAAATCCTTGGCTCAGCTTCATGCAGAATGCGCAAAAGGTGCGCTGGAGGATGCCGGCCTTACAAAAGATGATGTGGATGGGTATTTTTGCGCAGGTGACGCACCCGGACTTGGTCCACTTTCTCTTGCTGATTATATGGGGCTTAAGCTTCGCCATATGGACAGTACAGAAACAGGTGGATCCTCCTATCTCCTTCATGTCGCTCACGCTGCTGAAGCAATTGCCCTTGGTAAATGCAAGGTGGCCCTTATTACACTGGCGGGCCGTCCCAAGGCTGAGGGCATGGCGACCGGGACAGCACCACGAAATTATGGTGCCGATGCACCGGATGTGGCCTTTGAATTTCCCTATTCACCGGTTATTACCAATATCTACGGCATGTGCGCGCAGCGTCATATGTATGAATTTGGCACAACAAGTGAACAGCTGGCCTGGATTAAGGTCGCAGCCTCTCACCATGCGCAGCATAATCCAAACGCGGTATTGCAGAATGTTGTAACCGTAGAGGATGTTGTGAACTCCCCGATGATTGCCGATCCGCTCCACCGGCTGGATTGCTGTGTTATCAGTGATGGCGGCGGTGCCCTGGTGGTTGTCGCACCTGAAATTGCGAAAACGCTGAACCGCCCCATGGTAAAGGTGAAAGGGGCCGGTGAAGCACCAAAACATCAGATGGGTGGCCGTGTGGATTTAACCTATTCCGGTGCCGCCTGGTCGGGCCCTGCAGCTTTTGAAGAAGCTGGCGTGAAGCCTTCAGATATTAAATATGCCTCTATTTACGACAGTTTCACCATTACTGTCCTGATGCAGATCGAAGATCTCGGCTTCTGTGCAAAAGGTGAGGGCGGTAAATTTGTTGCAGACGGCAACCTGATTTCAGGAACAGGAAAACTCCCCTTCAATACTGATGGCGGTGGGCTTTGTAACAATCATCCCGCAAACCGCGGCGGCATGACCAAGGTTATCGAAGCTGTCCGGCAGTTGCGCGGTGAAGCGCATCCGGCAGTTCAGGTTTCCAATTGTGATCTTGCTGTTGCCCATGGCACCGGTGGTCAGCTTGGAACACGTCACGGCAGCGCAACCCTCATTCTGGAACGGGAGTAAGATCATGAAAGCAGAAAAACGTATCCTGGCCGCTCCATTTATCGCACCGGAAACCGAAGAATACTGGAATAGCACCCGTGATGGGAAATTGATGATCCGCTATTGCAAGAGCTGTGACGCCTATCATCACTATCCGCGTACAATTTGTCCGCGCTGCGGGAGTGATGATACGGAATATCGGGAAAGCACGGGCACGGGTGTCATTTATACCTATAGCGTGATGCGCCGGGCGCCTGTTCCGTATGCTATTGCCTATGTCACACTGGATGGCACTGATATCTCCATGATGACAAATATCGTCGATTGCGATCTGGACAGTTTAAGTATCGGACAGAAAGTGAAACTGGACTTTGCAGACTCTGAAGGAGATGGCCCGCCGGTGCCTGTTTTTACTCCAGTTTAGAAGAAAAAAATAATATACTCCAATGCCATGACTAAAAACAAAAAAGAAGGAGAAATGTCATGAAAAACCCGATGAGTATGGAAGGGCAAACAGTCATTGTTACTGGTGCCAGTCAGGGGGTCGGCAAAGCTGTTTCAGAACTAATCGTCGAGCTTGGCGGCAAGGTTGTTGCGATCGATGTGAAAGGCGATGAACTGCAAGCTCTGGTGAGTGAACTGGGTGCAGATAATGTTGACGCTTGTGTTGGCAGTGTGGCCGATCCAAAATTTGTTGAAGAGACTGTTCGCAATGCGGTCACTAAGCACGGAGCGATTAATGGTCTTGTCAATAATGCGGGCATTATCCGAACAGCAATGATCGAAAACATGTCCCGGGAATACTGGGATCAGGTGATCGATGTGAACCTGACCGGCGTTTATACCTGTTTGCAGGCTGTTGGCCGTCATATGCTGGAACGCATTAAGGAAGGGGATAAATCACCGTCTTCTATCGTCAATATTTCCTCTGTTGCCGGGCGTCGTGGTTCCATCGGACAAATCAACTATTCTGCAGCAAAATCCGGTGTTCTGGGTATTACCATGGGTGCAGCGAAAGAGTGGGGTCGGCATGGAATTCGGGTCAATAGCGCCTGTTTCGGTGTTGTCGCCACAGAAATGACAGAAGTTGTGCGTTCTGAGAAATTCCGTGATACCTACATGAAACAGATCGTGCTGGAGCGTTTTTCTGATCCAGAGGAAGTAGCAAAAGGCGTTGTCTTTATGCTGAGTGAAGCGGCAAGCTATATCACAGGCCAGCATATCTCCATCGACGGCGGATTACATATCGGTTTTTAATCCTCCCTGTCTGATCGGCAGTATCGGCTTGCTATATAGGTCCTGTTTTTAAAGCCGGGCTGTCGATCAGAACATGATATCTCTTCTCACGCC
>JAKSCD010000456.1 GCA_022360775.1 Sneathiellales bacterium
AGACCAGCGACTGACCAGTTCATTATCAATATCCATTAGGTCCAGAATCCGCCCGACAGTATGGTTGACCATGTCTTCCAGATTTTGTGGATGTGTATAAAAGGCGGGAACCGGAGGGGCAATTATAGCCCCCATATCAGAGAGTGTCGCAAGATTGCGTAAATGACCTGAATGCAAAGGGGTTTCCCTTATCATCAGAATTAGGCGGCGCCTTTCCTTCAGCATAACATCCGCTGCACGGGTGAGAAGACTGCTGGTGGTTCCGGTTGCAATTTCAGACATGCTGCGAACAGAGCAGGGCGCGATCACCATACCCGCATTCCGAAAAGAGCCGGAAGCGATCGCTGCACCTATATCGGCAGGTTTATAGCTTTCCGTTGCCAGTCTTTTCACGTCAGAGACGGCGAGATTTGTTTCATGCACAAGGGTGATTTCGGCAGCTTTACTTATAACCAGATGGGTCTCCACACCGAGTTCCTTGCATGCTTCCAGAAGCCGTATGCCGTAAATAGCTCCGGACGCACCTGCCATACCAATTATAAGTTTTTGATTTTCCATCGCAATTGCAGCCACTTAAATTAATTTCGCCCCGAATTCAATGATTGATATCAATTTCTTTAACAATTTTGTAATATAATATTCTTCACAGTTGGTATCCAACTGCCTGCCTTTTTGTAGAGGAGATAAAATATGAGCACAACTTCGTATGTTGCACAGCTGACCGAAAAACATCACCAGATTGAAGAAGAAATTCATTCTGAAATGTTACATCCCGCAGCTGATCAGCTACATATAGCCGAGCTCAAACGTGAAAAACTCCGATTAAAAGAAAAAATAGCAGAACTCACCACGAAAATGGCAACAAATTGATGTAAGCCCCACAATCCAATTCAAATGCGTCGGCAGAAAACCGGCGCATTTTTTTATGGTTCTCCTCCGGCTTCATGAAACTGTCAAAGGACCGACACGGAACTGAAACGCAATCCAAACAATTTATCTCCGAACTTGAACATATCTTCACTGTGCGGGGACTCTCATGAAGAAAAAATTTCTCCTCTCGGCGCTTGCCTGTAGTGCGCTGATTTCCATCTCATCACTCTCTTTTGCCGCAGAAATACTGTCTGCCCGGGCGATTACTCCAAATTCAAAAGGGGTCCTGGAAAAGCTCTATATTCTGGACGGTAATGCCCATGTGGATGACGAGCTGAAGATCGATATTAAAGACAGTAACAGTAAGTTGCCTGTTGGCCAGGAGAAAAAAATCCGCATTCTCCACATCAATGACATCCACAATCATCTTGTGGATTTTCATCGCAAGGGTGATGCGCACCGTCTGGCCCAGATTTCGAAAATCGTTAAGGACGCTCGTAAGGCAGCAAAGGAAAAAGGTGAGGCTGTTTTGTTTCTAAGTATTGGCGATGAGCATATCGGAACGGTATGGGATGAGCTTCTTGGAGCAACTGCAGATGATTTCCAGATGAGCGCTCCTTATCGGGGGTTGTCCGCTGCCGGGCTGGATATGGCTGTCGTCGGGAATCACGAACTGGATAAGGGTTCTGAACTTCTCGCCCGTGCTATAAATCAGGATGCTGACTTTCCTGTTCTGACCGCTAATCTTGCCGGATCAAAATACAATATGCCCTGGGCTCCTGCTGCGATTGGTGTCGTAAATGATGTGCGGATCGGGTTTATCGGTCTGACATCGATTATCGATACTTATCTTGAGACTGAGGGGGATCCGGGCCTGAAAGGATATGATCCGGCAAAGGTCGCGGGAAATTTGGTAAAAGCGTTATCCCCGGAAGTCGATATGATCGTGATCATGAGCCATGTTGGTTATAACGGTCCGCTTCCGAAGGGAATGGAAGCCAAATATGACCTTGCAGTTGGGGACAAGCAGATTGCACAAGCGGCCGCAAAAGGCGCGACCAAGCCTGTTATACTTCTTGGCGGGCATACCCATACGGTTCTGAACGAGCAGGGACTTGAGGATCAGTCTGTCATTGCAGGGGTCCCGGTTGCACAAGCTGGCGAATATGGCAAATATGTTGGCGACTTTACCATTGCCCTTACCCGGAATGCAGAAGACAAAGTGTCTGCGAGCTATACCGCAAAATTGATCAAGACCAAAGGCCGCAAGGGCGAAACTGCGGCTGATCTTGATACGGCATTTCAGGCGAACGTTCTGGATCCGATTAAGGCGAAACTGGATCTGCGCCTGAAAGAAGCGATTGGCATAGTGGTACCAAGTGAAGGGCTGGATGACAGGAAAGTTGTGTCAGATCGTTATATTGGGGAAAGCGCTATCGCAAACTTTATGAACGATGCGATTGTAGCGCGTAGTAAATTCTGGCCAAAAGGACCGGTTGATTTTGCTGCTTTTAACGCGACGGGTATGCGGGGCGTTGATATGAAGGGCGATCTGACTTACGCTGAATGGTATAAAGTTATGCCTTATGCAGACGAGATTTACGTCTATTCCGTCACGGGGCAGCAGATTAAGGACATCATTGAAGATAACGCGCGTCGTTTGGTTCGCCCCGAAGAGTTAAACTCAAATGGTGGCGCGCTGGATCCGAACAAATTTATTCCACGAGGCTTTCAGCACTACTCTTCCGGTATTCGCTATGAAGTGGAACTTGGGAAAAACCCGCTTGAAACCAAGGCAAGGAATATCACGCTTAACGGCAAGCCAATTGATACGGTTCTTGGCAAGATGTTCAATATCGCCTTCAATTCCTATGTAGCGAACGGCCGCGAAGGCTTCTCCGGAGGGGTTATCAAGGGGCTGCCGGAGCAAATCAAGGGATATGATCTTAAAGGGCTGAGAGAGCAAGCAGCTTTTAACACCTATTTTCTTTATCGCGGTCAAATCATTAATTACATCCGTGAAAACGCCAAGGGTGTGGTTTCTGAAAAAACAGGTGCCAGATATGACGGCCGCGTTGTCGTAAAATAAACCGAATTTTCAGCGCTTGTTTCGCTAAGGTTGCGCCACCTTTGGATGGCGCAACCTTTTTTTGAGCTGTTTTGTAGAATTTTCTTTATTTCTAAAATCAAATAGACCTTTTAAGTCTCTGAAAAATAGATTGTGTTAGCAGTTGAAACACGTGAGTGATTCAACACCGGATGCAGCAAAAAAGCCGAAGTCTCTGAAAGACATTGCAAATTTGCGAATCGGAAAAAGGTCAAGCATTTTTTTTATTTATTTTTCCCTACAACTTGTTGACGGCATGGGGGCAGTTCTACAATATATAGTGGTTTCGCGGGAATAGGGCGGACTTGTGGTAAGGCGATAAAAAGGCGGTTTTTTAAGGTAAATTGCTGGCTTTTTAAGCGACTTTCCAGATTATAGCCGAAATATGACATGGGGATGACATATGAGGCTTGCCAGGGTGAATTATAGGTGGATGTATTGATTTCGTTCGAGATCAATATACGAAAAGAAACAAAGAGGTGGGCTTATGCTGGATACGGTCGATATGTTAACGGATGTCGTGCAGGTCAAAGAGGGTGCGCGGGTTCATATTGATCACAGTCGGGATAAATATCTGACTGAATTTGGCAAGGCCGTTCTTGAAGATCGCTATTTGCTCCCGGGTGAAAGCTTTCAGGATCTTTTTGGTCGTGTCGCCAGTGCGTATGGAGATGATGATGCTCACGCACAGCGTATTTATGAGTATATTTCCAAGCTCTGGTTCATGCCCTCAACTCCTGTTCTCAGCAATGGTGGTAGCACACGGGGATTGCCGATCTCCTGCTTCTTGAATGAGTCCGATGATAGCCTTAACGGCATTGTGGATTTGTGGACGGAAAATGTCTGGCTTGCCTCTAAAGGAGGTGGGATCGGAAGCTATTGGGGAAATCTCCGTTCTATTGGTGAAGGGGTTGGTGCTGTTGGAAAAACCTCAGGTGTGGTGCCGTTTATCCGTGTGATGGACAGTCTGACGCTGGCCATCAGTCAGGGATCTTTGCGCCGGGGATCAGCTGCGGTTTATCTGCCGGTTTCCCACCCGGAAGTGGAAGAGTTTGTCGAAATCCGCCGCCCGACCGGTGGGGATCCAAACCGCAAAACACCAAATCTGCATCACGGGATCCTGATTTCCGACGATTTCATGCGGGCTGTGGAAGAGGATACTGACTGGGGATTAACCAGTCCGAAAGATGGTTCTATTGTCCGAAAAATCAGCGCTCGCAGCCTTTGGATCCGCATTCTTACTGCCCGTGTCGAGACCGGTGAGCCTTATATTATCTTTAACGACCGGGTGAACAGCCTGGTGCCGGAGCATCACAAGCTGGCAGGCCTTTCTGTTAAAACGTCCAACCTTTGTGCTGAAATCACCTTGCCGACGGGTAAGGATCATCTCGGGAATGACCGGACAGCGGTTTGCTGTCTTTCTTCATTGAACCTTGAAAAATATGAAGAATGGAAAGACGAAGAAGGTTTTATAGAAGATGTGATGCTGTTTCTTGATAATGTTCTTCAGGACTTTATTGATCGTGCTCCGGATAAGATGGAGCGCGCTAAATATGCTGCCATGAGGGAACGCAGTGTTGGCCTTGGCGTAATGGGGTTCCATTCGCTTCTGCAGGCAAAGCGTGTTCCCTTGGAATCCGTCATGGCGAAAGTCTGGAACAATCAGATATTCAGCCACATCAAAAAGCATGTGGATGCTGCCTCAAAGGCGTTGGCAAAGACGCGGGGCGCTTGCCCGGACGCTGCTGATTACGGTTTTGAAGAGCGGTTTTCAAATAAAACGGCCATTGCACCAACAGCATCCATTTCGATTATTTGCGGCGGCGCAAGCCCGGGTATTGAGCCGACTGCGGCCAATAGCTACACGCATAAGACCCTTTCCGGCTCCTACAATGTGCGTAATCCGCATTTGAAGGCCTTGCTTGCTGAAAAAGGGCATGATGATGAGGAAACCTGGAGCCCAATCACTGTAAATGAGGGTTCCGTTCAGCACCTGGACTTCCTGGATGATCATGAGAAGGATGTGTTCAAAACAGCATTTGAACTGGATCAACGCTGGATTATTGAACTGGCTGCAGATCGCACACCGATGATTGATCAGTCCCAGTCCGTTAATATCTTCCTGCCGGCGGATGTTCACAAGCGCGATTTGCACCAGATCCATTACCAGGCCTGGAAACAGGGTGTCAAAAGCCTTTATTATTGCCGTTCCAAATCCATTCAGAGAGCTGAGGTGGTTGCCACTAAAGAGGATATGCCGGAAGCCCTTAAAGAGCTTGTAGCGGAAAAAGGTGGCAAGCCAAAACTTGAAGTTGTAGCGCCTTCCTCAACAGATTATGAAGAATGTCTAGCTTGCCAGTAAAGCAGGTCTTTGCCAACCCTTAAGCGATAGAGAATTTTATGTCCCTGTTAGATGCAAAACCGGTCTATAAGCCGTTTTCATATCCCTGGTGCTATGATGCGTGGCTTATGCAACAGCAGATCCACTGGTTGCCCGAAGAGGTGCCTCTTGCGGATGATGTGAAAGACTGGCACCAAAATCTGACAGAGAACGAACAGCATCTTCTAACGCAGATTTTTCGCTTCTTTACCCAATCGGATATCGAGGTCAATAACTGCTATATGAAGCATTACACTCGTGTCTTCCAGCCAACGGAAGTTCAGATGATGCTCGCTGCTTTTTCCAATATGGAAACAGTTCATATTGCAGCCTATTCGCATCTGCTGGATACCATTGGTATGCCGGAGACCGAATATTCTGCATTCCTTCACTATAAAGAGATGAAGGATAAATATGACTATATGCAGCAGTTTAATGTGGATAATTTGTCCGAAGTTGCCAAGACTTTGGCTGTTTTTGGTGCTTTTACCGAAGGATTGCAGCTTTTTGCAAGCTTTGCGATCCTTCTGAATTTCCCGCGCCATGGGAAAATGAAGGGGATGGGGCAGATCGTGACCTGGTCTGTTCGTGATGAAACGCTGCATTGTAATTCCATCATCAAACTGTTCAAAACCTTCATCAGCGAAAATCCGGGAATCTGGACTGATGAATTTGTTCAGGATCTATATAAGACCTGTCAGGAGATCGTCTCTCATGAGGACGCCTTTATCGACCTTGCTTTTGGCGCAGGGCATATTGAGGGACTGACAGCGGGCGAAATTAAAACCTATATCCGCTATATTGCTGATCGTCGTCTTGGGCAGCTTGGCCTGGATCCGGTTTACAATATTGAAAATAACCCGCTTCCCTGGCTGGATGCGATCCTCAATGCGGTTGAACATACGAATTTCTTTGAAAACCGTGCGACCGAATATTCTAAAGCTGCGACGCAGGGGACCTGGGACGAAGCCTTCGCCTAGGGGAATACCTTTATACCGACATTTGCAAACGCCGGATGGTCTCTTTAAGAGCATCCGGCTTTTTTGTTGCAACGGATAAAACCATTGCTCCCTGCAATGCGCCGATAATATGCGTTGCAGAGGCTGAGGGGCCCTTGCTACCGGCAAGGGCGGAACTGGTCCAGCGCAGGACACCGTCAAAAAAAGAACCGACAGCTTCCTGAACGTCTCCTGGCAATCCGGCACTTTCAGCGCCAAGAATGCAGCCAAGACAAATTGCATCATCTTCTTCAAGGGCTGCAAGATAGGCTTTTCCCAATCGGTTGATCCGGGTTTGAGGGGTTTCCTTTTTTTCCTCTGGAGATCCGAGGCTCTCTAAGAACCGTTTGGCATATCGGTCAATAACAGCTTTTCCCAGATCTGTTTTTTTAGGGAAATGATAGTGAACGCTGGAGCTTTTAATGCCGATATCATCTGCAATATCGCGAAAGCTCACAGCATTGAAACCGCCCTTGCGGATAAACTTTTCCGCAGAATCAAGGATTGTGTCACTGCGATCTGAATTCTGGTTTTTCATCATTTTATATATCTATCAGTTGATAGGTACTTGACAAGATCAAAATGTTTTTTAATTATCTATCTATCAGTAGATAGATAAAGGAAATGAGATGAAGATTTATGAATTTAAAGGCTTTCCAAATCCGGCGCGTGTTCGTATCGCCCTTGCAGAAAAGGGGCTTCTTGATAAGGTTGAGTTTGTTCAGGTGAACGTTCCTGGCGGAGAACATAAAAAGCCTGCATTTCTGAAGAAAAACCCCTCTGGAGCAGTGCCTGTGCTGGAAACAGAAGAGGGACAGCATATTTCTGAATCCACTGCGATAATCGAATATATTGATCACCTGCAGGGAGCGCCTGCTCTTACAGGAAAGACAGCGTATGACAGAGCTCAAATTGCCATGGTACAACGTAAGGTGGAGGCCGGATTTCTGGATGCTGTTGCAGATTACTTTCATCATGCGACCGATGGATTAGGACCGGATATCGAAAAATATCAAAATTCGGACTGGGGAAAACGGCGCAGGGAAGTTGCGATTGCCACTCTTCACTGGATGGATGAGCAACTAAAGGATCATGATTTTATTACAGGAGAGAACTTTTCGTCCGCAGACATAACAGCACAGGCTGGCTTTTTATTCGCTGGTTTTATCAATCTTGACATTCCGGAGAGTTGCCCAAATGTGAGAAGCTACGCTGACCGTCTGATGGCACGGAAAAGCATACAGCAAGCAGCGTAAGCGAGGAAAAATGGACCGACATTCTGACTTCAATAAACAGGCAATTGTCCATGGCGGGCAAATAGACTGGATCTCTTCCCCTGCAAACGGTGTTTCACGGAAAATGCTGGATCGTATTGGAGGAGAGGTAGCACGGGCGACAACTATTGTACGCTTCGATGCGGGGAGCAGTTTTGCACCTCACGTTCATGGAGGGGGAGAAGAGTTTCTGGTTCTGGAAGGGATTTTCCAGGACGAGCATGGGGACTATCCAGCTGGAAGTTATATTCGTAATCCTCCGACTTCAGAGCATAGACCGCGTTCGGATCAGGGATGCATTATTCTGGTAAAGCTCTGGCAATTTGATCCGGAAGACAGGCAATTTGTAATCCAGCATAAAAATTCTGTTGAGGCTTTTATTGATCCCTTGAGGAAAGGCGTCACGATTAAGCCTTTATATCAGGATGAGAATGAAACCGTCCGCATTGAAAACTGGAAAGCGGAAGGTGAAATCACTTTGGGATCCCCGGGCGGTGCAGAGTATTTTCTGCTTGAGGGCAGTTTTACGCTGAACGGAGAAATATTCTCACGTTACTCCTGGCTAAGATTGCCTGATAATCAGACCGTATCCGTGAAAGTCGGTGTAGAGGAGGCAGTTCTCTGGTCAAAAACAGGACATCTTCGATCTATTCATCTGCCACAAGACTAACAAAATGGGCAGCACCGATACATTCTTCCGGATTTTCTACCGGAAGAAGTACCGTGCAGGAAAGATTAAGATCCTCTAACTGGTAAGGCGTTCCACCAAAATATTCCAGATGGCCGCGTCCAATAATCCCGACAATACTGAAATTCGGGCTTTTTTTTCTGTAGTCTGCAATAGCACAGGCGAAAGCACGATCCCAGACCTGCTGTGCGCGTACAAAGCGATCAAAAGCAGGATCCAGTGGATTGCGGGCCGCTCGGCCCGGGCGACATCCACCCGTGACCTCGAACAGATACCGACGATAGGTGTTTGTCGCCGATTTTGCAGGGGATATTCCTTCCATTATGGTGCGGGATTGGCTTTCCCATCCTTCTTTTCCGATTTTAGTCACCAGAGGCCGGTTGCAGTTAAGGGCGATCATGGGAAGGGTATGATCGCGGCAATATTGGATAAGAGGCCAGTAAAGATCGAGATCAAAGCCCCAGACATTGCTCCAGTCTGTTTTTCTTGAAAACTCCTCTTTATCGAAAGATGTGCCACAAAGCTGGTCCAGGACAGGCTGGAGCCGCCTTGGTAACATCTCGAAGCCCACTGCTACATCTTTTTTTGTCTTGTGTATGAAGGTGAGCGTATCCCGCTGCCATTGATGATGGTCAGCGCGGTCATGGTTTTCGCCAAGGAGAAAAATTAAGGAATTTTGCAGGGTGTTTTGAATTTTACTCAAGTCGGTGGCTTTACCGTCTGAGCCACTGAACCATTGTATTTGTTTTGCCGACAATTCGATCATTCCGTTACTGGATTTTTCCTCATAAAAAATGCCGCTCAAGGGAGCGGCAAGTCAAGTGCGATGGTGTTAGATAAATACTGGTTTGATCACTACCGTTTTCTACGCCGTGCGAAGAATGCCAGAAGTGCAAGACCTGCTGCATAAAGCGGAAGTGTGGCGGGTAATGGAACAACTGAAACAGAAAGAGATTTAATCTTGAAGTTATCGCTGCTGTCCCAGGCGCCAATACCGAACATGCCAGCTGTCCATGTGGATACAAAGTTATAGGTACCGACGCCTGATCCCGGAATATCAACATTATAGCTGATTGGGTTCAGCACGCCATCAGGCTCTGTATCAAAGAAGAAACTGAATTCATCATTGCTGTCAACCAGACTAAAGGTAACGCTATCAAGCGTTACGGTCTGATTAAAATCAAATAGAATAATATCATTCCTGTTTGCGCCATCAACCTGGTGGCTGTCACCGGGATGCGTTGTTGCACCAAGACCACCGGCATATCGACCAACAAGGCCACCAGGAGTAATCATACCTGCCGGACTGAACGTGCCCGCAGTAGTTTCAACAGATAAACTGCCATTTGTGAAGGTATGACTGGGAGCCACTATGTTCGGGCCGGAAAAATTAAAGGTAACCGCAATAGCTGTTGTACAGGATAGTAAGAAAGCGACAATTGTTAAGAATATAGTTCTCATCTCTAACCCCTATTAGTTCGTTATCCCCTCCTTTGTTTTTCAATACCGAGTTTGGTCGGTTTATTAGTTTTATGTAAACAATGCTAAGAGTTCTTCGCGATAGGCGCTAATTAAATTAGTAAAATATTAATAAATAAATTTGCCGGTTAGTTGAAATTGGGAGAATTCTATAGAACCAAAGAAGGAAAAGTTAATTATTTATTAATAACTTCTGTTGGTTTCTTAAAAATAGATATGAGTAGGAAGTCTGTTAAATCAGCCGTTTAAAATAGCTAACAGAGTAAAGTTAATTTCTCAATTAACACCGTAGATTTAATGGCATGAAGATCGAATCAATTCGATGGATGATGGATTTCCACGTGATTTGCAAAGTGCAGGGAAAATCCTGAAGAAATTCTCACAAAAAAAAACGCAAACCGGGTAACCGGTTTGCGTCTGTCTTTTGTCGTTTTGCGGATAAGCTTTAAGAGGCTTTACGCTTGCGACGCCATCCCATAAATCCAAGAATAGCTACCCCGGCGCCATATAATGGAAGAGCTGCAGGGAGAGGAACCACGGAAAGATGGGGTTCCACAGTGATGGATTTGATTTTAAATCCGTCATGCTTGCCTTCTGCACCGACACCGAATGTTAAACCAATCCAGTCCTGTGCGAAATTGTAAATTGATGGATTGTTCCATCCCGCAGGATCGACTTCGTTAAAGCGTGTATCGCCGCCGTCATTGAAGTCGCCATCGCCGGTACCATCGAAATAGAAAGCGAAATCGTCATCACTACCGTAACGCTGGAGAGTTACGCTTTTGAAGGTGACTTCTGTATCAAAGCTGAAAATGACCATGTCATTTCGGCCATTTCCGTCAACATAATGGGCATCGTTACCAGAGTTTCTGACGCCAATACCGTTGCTCCAGCGACCAAGACGGTCATTTGAGTCAGTGTTGGTATTGCCAGTGTTTTGATTAAAAGTAGAAGGTGTCAGAGTAAGACCGATACCATCTACATTATAGGAGAAGGATGTGCCGTAGTTACTGTTGCCGTAATAGCTGAAATCAAATGTTGCTGCATGGGCTGTAACTGTACTTGCAAGTAACACAGCAGCAGCTGCTAGAAACTTCTTCATTAATGTACCCCTCAAAAGAAAAGTGCCTGTCTTTTGGCTATATCTATAGTCACCTTTTGAGTTCTATCAATCAAAAGTTGCTCACGAAAAAGCCAGAAAAGAGCTGGTTTTTGAGGCGACGTTAATAAAAAATTAACCATTTTGTTTGGAATTACGCTGTTCCGCTAAGGAGTTAGTTTCGCAACCGCGAAAGGGGATTTTTGATAAATTTCACTAAAATTTTTTGAAATTCGGATATTAGAAATATTTGGGGTATGGTTAATTCCAAATCTCTTAAGGTTAATTTTTAAAATAAGTAACCGAATCAAATACTTTTATGAGTTGTTAAAGGTCTTTTTTTATTCTGGAGAGATAAACCTGCGCCTTTAATTGAACCTTCCTGTCAAGGACGTCGGCTCGTGAGCATATCCTGAAATTGTCTAAGGTAGATATAGATGAAACAACGTCTCGCAACATTATCCGCGCTTGCCGTTTTTGCAATGATCCCTGTTCAAGATGCCGTAGCTATCCAACCCTCTACACAAGGATTAGGCGCTCCCCAAGAAATTGACGTTAGCTCTTTGGGAGGAACACCGATTATCCGGGTTAAGAATAACCCTGCTGGCAACCAGCTTAACGCTATTAAGCTTGTTACAGATGGGACAACAGTGGATTTCTCGTTAAAAGGGGACGTTGAGTGTGGTGGCTCCGTCAGTGAGAACTTTAACATTAAGTCAGGTACCACCTTCCGAACAGCACGAATTGGTGCAGGAAATGATAATGAGTTTTTCTACATGCTGGATGCCGGGGTGAGCAATGATATTAACATACACTCTCATTCTGTAACCAAGTCAGTTAAGGTGCCGTTCAATAAATTTAATGGCACGAGTTATTTAAGTGATCCTGCTGGCCTAGTTATGAAGGCCGCAAACCTGCATGCTGCGAATGGTGGCAACAAGATCCAGTATCTTCGCAATGACCATAGTTATATTGTAAAATTACCCATTCGTTTTGAAGCGACTTGCCAGAAATACATCCGGAAAAAAATTGCCAAGAAAACCATCTATGAAGGCTCCAGTAATCTGGAAGTCTCTAAACTGGTTAATGTCCGAATTGACTATAAAGGCGATAAAAGCCTGATCGCAACAGGGGGTATCGCGCTTGGAAAAACCGGAGGCGGGGTTGGTGGATTTAATGCAGGCCAGCAGAATTTTATCTCAGTTAATAGCGGACAATTTCTAATTGGCCAGAAAAACCTAAAAGGGAAATGTGCGATGGAGCCGCAGTTCAAGATCGAACTGAAAGGGGCGGGAGATGGTCAGGTAAAGATACGGATTAATGATGGCGGCAAAACTTTGATCAACAGCCAGGCAATCAGTTTTTCAAAGGGAAAGGCAACCTACACGTTCAAGACAAAGGTTGGATATGCAGGAAATCAGACTGTTCTTAACAAGCTTTATGCGCATAACTACAAGGTCTATGTGAAGGCGAAAACCCATAAGGACCAGTTTTTTCCTGGCAATTTCCAAATGGTGCCGGGGGCAACCCTTCAATGGACCCATACATGCATCAAGCCGATTGTGTTAAATCCGGCTTTTTCAGGCGGTCCAAAAAACAAGATTTTTGCACCGAAACAGCCAGCAAGACCTGCGCGTCAAACAAACTAATCAGCCAAGATTTAAGAAAAAGCGGATCCTGCAGGGTTCGCTTTTTTTGACTCTCTTTATTTATTGAGTTAAGCTCAATTCAATAATTGGATAGGCTTTCCTCATGGTAAAAAGACGAAGACGTTCTGCTGCGGAAACAAGGGCGCAATTGCTTAAGGTTGCGGCGAAGGAACTTGTAAAAAATGACGGCGCACTTGAAATGGTTTCTCTCGCACAGAAAGCGGGTTTATCCGAAGGGCTCGCCTATCATTATTTTGGCAACAGGGCCGGGGTTATTGCCGCCGTTGTCGATGATTTCTTCGATCGGTTTGAAGAGCAGATCATTGATGTAAGGTTTGACGGAAAGACGTGGCAGGATCGGGAGAGGCAGCGCGTTTCTGCAATGATCTCTTTTTACTTTTCGGATCCTCTCACACCGATCATTTTCTCTCGCCTTGGCAGTGATGCTGAAGTGGCTGCTGTTGAAGCCAGGCGGGCCCGAAGACAGATAACGCTCGCAGAAAAGAACCTTAATGAAGCACAAAAAGCCGGTGATGTCAGTAAGGCAAGGGATCCCAGATTAATGGGTGCAATGATGCTGGGAGCCATCCGATGGGGAATAATGACATATTGGCAATCAACCGAACCTAACGATCAGGAAGCTTTATTTGAAGAAATCTGGGCTGCTGTCCACGCCCTTTCGCAGGCAAAATAAAAGGATAAAAAATGGACCGTAAAACTGAGCTGGAACTCCTGGATAGATGTCTCTCCCTTTATAACGAGCGCAAGACTGAACTCATGGAGGGGGAGGTTGTCAGTCCTGTTGATCGCTATATCTCTTCAGAGCGGTTCAATCTTGAAATGGAGCATATCTTTAAAACGAGCCCTCTTATTGTTGCGCATAGCGCAGAACTGGCGGAGGCGAACAGCTATATCGCCAGAGAATGGCTTGAGGGCTTTCCGCTTTTGATCACGCGCGATACGGACGGGATGGTTCATGCCTTTGCAAATGTTTGTAAACACCGGGGAGGAAAACTTGCGAGAGAGGGAAAAGGATGTTCGCGAAGGCTGGTCTGCCCCTATCATGCCTGGAGCTATGATCTGGAGGGAAAACTAAAAACCATTCCCCATGAAAAATCCGGATTTCCCTCCTTTGATAAAGAGAATACCCGGCTTAAGGAACTTGCCTGCACTGAAGCCTATGGTTTTATCTGGGTACAGAGGGAAGAGGGGAGTGGGCTGAATATAGAGGCCTATCTTGACGGCATGGATACAGATCTGACGCGATTTACCGAGCCTGAACATGTCCTTTTTGATGAAGCCGTACAGGATTGGAACATGAACTGGAAAATTCTGGTTGAAGGCGGGATTGAATCCTACCATTTCAAAATTGCCCACCGTGAAACCATTGCGCCACTCTTTAACGATAATCTTTCTGTCTTTGATGAGTTTGGTCCGCATTTTCGTTCAATCCTGACAAAGAGCAGCTTGAAGCAATTGCGAGATACAGAGCAGGAAAACTGGGATATCAGGGAGCATGCAAATATCCTCTACAGCTTGTTTCCGTTGACTTCTGTACTGGTTCAGCCAGATCATTTTGCTATCATAAACGCTATTCCGCTTGCCGCTGACAAGACACGAATTTCCATACAGACTTTTGTTCCAAAGGGAACTGACGTGACCGAGAAGGCAAGACATCACTGGCAAGCCAATTTCGCGTTCACAAAAGATACGCTGATTGAAGACTTTGTTATTGGCGAGCAAATTCAGCAAGGTATTGCTTCCGGTGCAAATGAGAGTTTCACCTTTGGCCGGTTTGAAGCTGCGCTTGCCAGATTTCATGACATTACGGAAGCAAAACTCAGAAATGTTTAAACGGCTAATTGACGGATAAGCGCCCTTCTTCTACGGTTTTATGCATCAAAAAAGAATAAGAACCAGGCACGCCTGTGCCTGAGGGAGAAAAGTGATGTCTAAAATCGAATTTTTCTTCGATTGCTCCAGCCCCTGGACCTATCTCGGTTTTGAAAGTATGGAGCAATTGAGGGAGCGCCACCCTACAGCAACTGTTGAATATCGCCCTTTTCTGGTTGGTGGCGTTTTTAATACTGTGAACGGATCTGTCTATGCAAACCGTGAAAATCCAGTGCCGGCGAAGCAGGCCTATTCGAAAAAAGATTTGCAGGACTGGTGCAGATATGTGGGAATTGAAATTGGTGAGCCGCCTGTTTTTCCTGTAAATAGCGTGAAGGCCATGCGCGGGGCGTTTGTCGCAGAGGAGGCCGGATGCCTGATCGACTATTCACGTGCTGTCTTTAAAAAATACTGGACCGATCTTGCGGATATCTCCCAGATTGATGTCTTAAAGGACGTTGTCACATCGGTCGGTATGGATGCCGTGAGCTATTTCACCAAAATTGCTGAACAGCCCTATAAGGATAGGCTGAGAGAAAATACAGAAGAAGTCATCAAGCGTGGTGGCTTTGGCTCTCCGACCATATTCCTTGATGAAACAGATATGTATTTTGGCAATGACCGCCTGCCGGTTCTTGAAAGCAAGCTTTAGGGAGAGGCACCATGATTGATCTTTATTATTGGCCAACTCCCAATGGCTGGAAAATTTCCATTGCCTTGGAAGAAATGGGATTAGAGTACACTGTTATCCCGGTGAATATCGGAAGAGGGGAGCAGTTCGAGGACGACTTCCTCAAAATCAGCCCAAATAATCGGATGCCTGCGATTGTCGACCACGATCCAATTGGCGGCGGCGAGCCCGTCTCTGTCTTCGAAACTGGCGCGATCCTGATTTATCTCGCCGAGAAATGCGGTAAGTTTTTGCCGACTGATTTACGTGGCCGGACGGAAGTGATGGAATGGCTGATGTGGCAGATGGGCGGCTTGGGGCCTATGCTCGGGCAAAATGGGCATTTCAAGTTTTATGCGCCTGAGACACTTCCCTATGCGCAGGAACGATATACAAATGAAGCCTTGCGCTTGTTTGGTGTTCTGGATCGGCGTCTGGAAGGGCGGGATTATATTTGCGGCGATTATTCGATTGCAGATATGGCCTGCTGGCCCTGGATACTGACCTATAAAAGGCAAGAGCTTGATATTGCAAAATTCCCTAATCTCAGACGATGGTATGATTTGTTGAAAACAAGGCCAGCCCTCAGGAAAGGCTATGAGGTGGGCAGGGAGTTTGGAAAACCTACCGGAAAGTGGGATGACGAAGCGCGTAAGAATTTGATGGCTCAGGCTGAAATTCCAAGAAAGAGCTAATAAAGAACTTTCCTTTTTACAAATTTTGGGAGTAGACTGCCCGTGAGGGGATGAGGCAAATTTAAACCGGTTAAAATACCGGCAGTAAACAGGCAGTGTCATAGAAATGAACCCGGTTGACGACAAGTCTTTTCCGTCTACTTCCAATTCTCCAGTACCTTCCTTATCCGAGCGGCTTTTGAACTCGATTGCCCGTATGCAGGAATGTGAAGATACACGGCAGTTTTGCAGAGTAACTCTTGAAGAACTCCAAAGCCTCTTCCCGAAAATTTCGGCTGGCCAGTTTCTGCAGTTATCCGGTACTGAAACAGAATATGAACCGACAGCGGCCTGTGGAGATGCAACAGGGCTGGGGACTGACTTTTTCACTCCCTTTACTAACGAACTGAAAATTGCGCAGAATAGGGCTGCAATGCTTGAGAATGGGAAGAGGGTGTTTCTTCCTCTGACCCGCGGGGGGGATGTTCCTGCTATCCTTGTTCTGGTTGCCTCTAAAGCCTGGAATAAATCAGAACTTGAACTTCTGGAGCAGTTTTCTCTTAATGCTGCAAGAGGTCTTGAGACAACTGCGCTTCTTCAGGAAGCGCGCCTCCTGGCTTATAATGATGTCTTAACATCACTTGGTAACCGGTTAAGTTTTAAAAAAGAAATACAGGCCGAGATTAATCTTTCCAGCTCAAAGGAAGATAACCGGTTTGCTGTCATTCAATTTGTTCTTGATAACCTGCCTGAGTTGAATATTGCCCTCGGGCATGCTGCAGGGGATGAGCTCCTGAGGCAAACAGCCAATCAGTTGGACCGGATCTTTCCCAATGCGATTGCGCTCGCCAGATCGTCAGGAGATGGATTTGGCATTTGCACCCCCATCCGCACGAATGAGCAAATTACTGAAATCCCGGACCTTATCAATGACCTGTTTGATGTGTTCCTTCCTGATGAATTGAAACAGCCCCATCTGGTGCCTCGTATCGGAATATCTTTATATCCGATGGATGGGCATAATTCTGATCAGCTCTGGCAGAACACAAATATTGCGCTGGCACATACGAAAAAGCCGGGCAGCCCGAATTTCTGTTATTACGACAGCCAGATTGAGACAGAGATACATGGCCGCATTACGCTTAACAATGCACTCCGAGAGGGAATAAGCGAAGGGCAGCTTTCTCTCAATTATCAACCGCAGCTGGATTTGAATTCCGGAGAGATAACGGGGGTGGAAGCCTTGTTAAGATGGGAGAGAAAAAAGGGAGAATTTGTTCCTGCAAATACCTTTATTCCCATTGCCGAAGCTTCGGGCCTGCTTGGACCCATTAGTGAATGGGTTTTGTTTGAAGCCTGTAGCCAGAGAGTGAAATGGACAGAACAGGGGGTTCCCAGTTTTCCAGTTGCAGTTAATATTTCTCTCAGTGAATTCCAGAGTGAGGAATTTGTCTCTCTTGTTCGGCGGGTCCTGTTTGAAACGGCTTTGGTGAAGTGATTACAGCCTAAATTTTGGGGCCATGTTTCATCAAATGGCCATGGACCCATGGATCATTTCATGGGAAATTTTCGGATGGGGAAAGCGGATGATTTGATGATTTGATGGATATAACAATAGTGATTACTAGTGGAATGATGGGATTTATGGATGGGACAATAATCTATAGATATATGGAT
>JAKSCD010000458.1 GCA_022360775.1 Sneathiellales bacterium
GCGGATCATGCTGTTTGATGAACCCACATCGGCGCTTGATCCTGAAATGATCTCGGAAGTTCTGGATACCATGATCAGTCTGGCTGAAGAAGGGATGACCATGATCTGTGTGACCCATGAAATGGGTTTCGCCAAGACGGTAGCAGACCGGGTGATCTTTATGGATGCCGGTGAAATCATCGAACAGGCCCCGCCGCAGGAGTTTTTCGACAATCCGCAAAGCGAGCGGACGAAGCTCTTCCTGTCGCAGATTTTGCACAACGCGTAAGGTCAAGCCCAAAGAAAGAAAGCCCCGGTCTTTACCGGGGCTTTTTTCATGGCGTTTTCATCTCACCCCGGATCTCTTCCTTTAGGTGAAGAAGCCGGGTTTTTTCCAAATAGTCGACCACGGATTTGGCACTGACAAATTCATATCGCCCGGTTTCTCTCTCTGTCGCTGTGTGATCAGAGAAAGTCACATTTTCCCTGAAAAGCACCCCGCCAAGGGCTTCCAGAAACCAGATACGAATGATAGATCCTTCAAATCCTTTTGCCCGATAATAGGCATGGATTTGCTCTCTGTTCGTTAAGTCATGGCCTTCCAGTTTTGCCTGGGATTTAGCAATGATCTCCAAAATCCACTGATTGGAATTTCCATGAGTACGACTTACTGGGTGAGCGATCATGCTATATTCAAAATCTGGTTTTTTATTGATACGATCTGTTGCCAGCCGGTTGACGATCGCTGCGGACAGGGTTTTCTTCGGTATGGCGACAAGCGTGTCGTAGGAAAAGGGCGTATCGAGGAAATAGTCCAGCATTGAATGCTCAAATATGCGGGCCTCTCTGGATCCGCAAACATTAAGCAGATGCGTGACGCGCCAGTTTCCTTGTTCGGGGCTTTTCCAGAACATGCCCATATGCGTGTATTTGAGACCTTTTCGGCTAATATCACTGCCTACTCTGGAAACAAGAGCAAAGGTGCTTTGTGATTTCTCGAGGACTGCTTTCAGGCGAGCCGTTTGCTTTGCCGCGGGAATAAGGGCGTCTTCCTTGAGCAGTTGCTCTTCACAGCGTTCACTCGCAGCTTCAGCGTATAGCGGGAACATGGAAAAAAGCGCGACAAAGCAAACTGCAACCCTTTCGGAAATTGCTTGATACATCTTCCTGTCCCCTTATTGCGGAAGCATAATCTCTTTCCCCAGTTCATTTGGATAATAGGCAACAACATTGCCTTTATGGCTTAGAACATGCCCAAGTTCCGTTTGCCGAACAGAGACCAGTGCTCCTTTTTTTACACCTGTTTTCGCAAGCATTTCTTTTCTGACAGGCGCGGAAATGACTTTACCGGTCTTTTGATCCTTTAACGCGAGATGCTCGGTCGCACCGTCTTTGTTCACATCATAGACGCTATAGGTGGAAAGCTGCGTGCTGAAATAAAGAGTGGAAATAGGGATGATCATGGCTAAAAGCAGGCTCTCTCCAGATATTCTTGAGGCTTCAGAGGCTTGCGCCACTGGAGTTGTGAGTAAAGCTGCCGAAGTTAAAGTGATCGCTATTTTCTTATACATTTTGCCTCCGTGGACAGTTTCCTGATGTTATCCACGAAGGCAAATGGGTATGAAATGCGGCGAAATTGTGAATTATACGAGTATAAAAATCTCTCTAGTTCTCAATTTAGCTGCCTGCTTTCAGGCTCTTCCAGTATTTTGTGTTGAGCTTGCCGATCAGTTGATCATGGGAAGATCCCAGGCATTGACGAAGTGACCAGAAACCGACTTTTGTTTCATAGTCACATTGCCGTACAGCTTTTGCCGCAAGCCGTCTTGCGTCGCTTGAATAGCCGGAAGCATGGCTGACAGACTGGAAGTATTGCTGGGCATCCAGACGATCTGACGGTTCTGCCCGTCCACGGGAAGGAAGGGAATTAATCGCGTGGCTGACCAGTCTTGCTGCGTCTGCCCGATCTGTATTCTGATCGACAATCCGGTTGGCAAGGGGACGTAAGGATTGGGTTGCGATCAGAATATCCGCGTCGGTCTGGGGCTTTTTATCATGGGCCACAGCGACCGGAATTGCGGTTGTTTTTTCCGGAACGCTGATGGTAATCCGGCTCATATCGAAATCCCGGATAAGGGTTTCTTTCAGGCTCACCCTGATGGCGGTGTGACCGCGTGCCGCGGAAACATCCAGCGGCAATGCGGAGATATCGACTTCATGGCCCTTCTTGTCGATCAGTGTCAGTTTTAGTCTTTGACTCTGGTGAATATAGTATTTCGCGCCGGTTTGAGGAGAGGCGCGATGCTCCTGAAGGCAGATCGCAGTGAGTTCAGCGGTACATTCCCCTTTCTCACAAGTGAGCGGCAAGGGAATATCAGTCGAGGCAACGGCCAGTATCTGGGGAGCGGCCTGAGCAGTCCAGGAACTTAATAGTGTGAACGCCAGGGGCGCGGAGGCGAGAGCGATCTTACGGATAGAGGAGGGCATGAACTTTTGCATTCTGTTCACTCCATTGTTCTGCGAGAATTATTAGAATAAACTTAATTAAGAAGATAGGCAACTGATCAAAAAAAACCGGTTAATTTTATGAAAATTGCTCACAATTCGCTGGCCTGAAGCGATCCTTATGATAGTATTGTGAAAAAAATAATTCGTGCGTAAACGGATCGGGAGGAAAAATGACTCACGGGAAGGTCATCCTCCTCACACAACTCTTTGCAGTCTTTCTTTGCGGGTTATTTGTGTGGGGATTTTATGAAACGCAGGGGATTGCCGCCTGCACGGGAAGCAGTATTTCCATGTGTGTTATGGAAATAGCGTTGCTGGGCTATTTTGTCCTTGCCGGGCTGATGGCGCTGGGATTCGCGATTTACCTGTTTAAGGCTTATACGGTCCGCTGATTTCCTCTTCCTTCAGTAAAATGGGAAGGTTCTGGTTGTCTCGCCGATCAAACACAAGTGACGTCTCGATACGTGTAACACCTGGATAGCTGGAGAATTTATCCAGTCCCAAATCCTTCAGATGCTGCATATCCCGCACCATCACGTGAATGAAGAAATCATACTGACCGGTTACGAGCATAACCTGACGAACCTCAGGGATGGTAACAATTTCGGCCAGAAACGTATCCACGCCCATTCGCTCATGTTTGGACATTTCAATCATCATCACCGCTTCAAGACCAACCCCCAACGCAGATGGATCAACCTCCACACCAGTTTTTGTCAATATGCCTTTGCTTCGCAGGTTTTTAAGTCTTTCATGACAACTGGAAGGGGCCAGTTCCACCGCGGCCGCAAGCTCTTTATTACTCAGCCGTGCATCCTTCTGTAAAAGCTCCAGAAGTTTGAGATCTGTTCGATCAAGCTGCATTTTTATCTCCAATTTCCGAAGATAATTCGATAGAAATATTCTGTATCTAACAATATTCTATAATTTGTAATTTTAACAGAATAATGAGACGATTTATGATCCGGGCGGAGAATGCTGTCATCACTGAAAATGACAAGATAAAATTTGAGGAGGCCGGTTTTCTGGTGATTGAGAATCTGCTGGAGCTAGAGGCTGTCTCTGAATTAAGGGGCGCTTTTCCCAGAGTGTTCGCCGGACAGTTTGAAACAGGGGTCTATCCTGATGAATGGTATTGGCGCGAAGGCATGAGCCTTCCGGATGTTACCCGTCATATGGCAAATGCCTGGAAATCCGATTTGGGGATTGCCCGCCTCGTGCTTAATGAAAGAATTGCACGGATCGCCTGCGCACTCACTGGCTGGAACGGTGTACGACTTGGTCAGGACACACTGTGGTGGAAAACACCGGGAACGAAGG
This sequence comes from Sneathiellales bacterium, assembly GCA_022360775.1. Classification (GTDB taxonomy): domain Bacteria; phylum Pseudomonadota; class Alphaproteobacteria; order Sneathiellales; family Sneathiellaceae; genus Sneathiella. Next base: position 3,808 of record JAKSCD010000458.1, read on the forward strand.
CTGTAGCACTTCATCAGGACACTTCCTTTATGGATTTTATGATCCCGGCTCAGACCTTAACTTGTTGGGTCGCACTGGATGATACCTCCCGTGATGCTGGAACACTTGAATATATTCCCGGCTCCCATAAATGGCCTCTTGTGCCAATCCCGGAAGAGTTTCACAAGCCTGAAGACTACAGGGCGACTATGCGTCACATGGCCGAGACACTGGGGGAAGAGATCACCGAGATATATTATGCCGAGATCCCGGCCGGGTCCTGCATTTTCCATGCAGGTGAAATCTGGCATGGGTCCGGTCCGAATGTGAGCCGCAAAAAGATGCGCCGCTCGATCGGAATTCATCTGCTCCCTGAGGAGGCACGGTTTTCGGAACGCGGCGGCGGCTATATCTATCGGCGCTACCAGAAAACCGGAGACCCGGTGCCTGATGAGAGCTTCTTTCCGGTTCTCTGGTCCGGATCAGGCTCTCGTACAGGCTGGATTGACCGCTATTGCAAGGAGGGTCATCGCCTGTAAGAGAAGGCTGAAATCCTAGTGATCCTCCACGGGATCAATCAGGACTTCCTTTTGCTGATAGGGGAAGTACCCGAAACGCTGATAAAGAGGCAGAGCCTTTGGATGGTCCAGCGTGCAGGTATTTACGGTGATGCTGTCAGGATTACGAAGCCAGGCTTGCTGAATAGCCCAGTCCAGAAAATAGGGGCCAAGTTTCATACCGATAAATTCAGGCATGATCCCGAAATAGGCAAGATCTACTGCTGCCGGAAAATTCTTGAAGTTCAGCTCAGCATATCCTGCGGGAACGCCCCGGATGTAAAGGACATAAACTTCGGTATCCTTGTCCTGCATCACGTCGTTCAACTCGTCATCAGAGAGTTTTTTGCGGTCCGTCCAGGCCCAATCACGACCAACCGCATCATAGAGATAGCGATAAAAGGAAACAGTGGGTTTCTCAGCCTTTTGAATGGCATGCGGAATGGCCGGGGCTGTAATATTCTGTGCGCCTGGATTTTCCAGCATCTTCAAATAAGTCACAGTAACAGGCCAGAGACCATCCTGATTGGGTTCCGGTTTTCTTTTAATCGGCATACATCAAGCCCCGGTTGAAAGTGGCATATCCTTATCCAGTCCCCATTCAGTCCAGGAACCATCGTAAACGGCGACCTGTTTATGACCGATCATATGAAGACCAAAAGCCAGGACACAGGCCGTAATTCCGGAACCGCAACTCGTGGTTACCGGTTTTGTCTGGTCAATTCCGGCTGCATCAAAGGCTTCACGTAACTTTTCTGCAGATAGGAGTGTTCCATTTTCATTCAAGAGTTCGTTGAACGGCAGATTAAGCGATGAGGGGATGCGGCCGGCCCGTAGTCCCTCGCGTGGCTCCGGCTCTGTTCCTTCAAAGCGGCCTTTGGATCGCGCATCCAGAACCTGTTCACGACCCGTCTCGATATTACGGCGCATCTGCCCTTTATCCCTGACCATCAAGCTGTTGATCCGGGAGGTGAAATGGCGTTCAGTGGGAGGAGTTGGCATGTCATCGACCGCACGGCCTTCGCTCTGCCATTTGGGCAGACCGCCATCCAGAATGGAAACGTCATGATGGCCAAAAAGACGGATCATCCACCAGGCGCGTGCTGCAGCACGAATGCCGGAGCCGTCATACACCACGATGCGATTGCCATCGCCAAGGCCCAGTTTGCGCATGCGACTGGAAAATTTCTCAGGGGAGGGGATCATATGCGGAAGAGGGTTATCTGTATCCGCAATCTCATCAATATCAAAAAAGACGGATCCCGGGATGTGGCATTTCTGGAACTCGGCTTTCGGGTCTCTGTTTTCACCCGGCAAATACCAGGACGCATCAACAACACGAATATCCGGTGCAGACATGTGCTGGCTTAACCATTCAGTGGAAACGAGGGACGTGGGATTGGCGTAAGACATTTGCACTCTCTTAAAATATGTATCGTTGAAATTATTCTGCAAAAATAAGGGAAACGCGGCGGTTCTGGCGACCTTTTTTCTCGATTTTGCGAACCCGCACCGCACCGATCTCTGACGTGTTCCTGACATGGGTGCCACCACAGGGCTGCAAATCGGCATCGCCAACACGGATCAGGCGAACCTTGCCACTTCCACGAGGGGGCTTCACTGAAAGAGTTTTAACCAGATCTGGGTTAGCGTCCAGTTCCTCATCAGTAATCCATTCAAAGGATACGTCATGTCCCTGTGTAATAAGGTCGTTCAGTTTTTCGGTTACTTGCTCTTTATCGGGGGCTTCTTCAAGATCAAAATCCAGCCGGCCTTTCCCGTCGGAAATTGACCCGCCGGTTACAGGATAGGGAAGCACCGCGGACAGAAGATGCAGGCAGGTATGCATGCGCATGAGACGGTGACGGACATCCCAGTCTATTTCTGCGGTAACAGATGTCCCAGTTTCAGGCAGGTCCTGATCGGCAGCCGGAACATGAACAATTTCGTCCGGGGTCTCGCCTTTAACAGTTGTCGCTATCTGGATCTCTGTTCCATTTTCAAGAACAAGTTTGCCGCAATCGCCAGCCTGTCCTCCCCCTGTCGGGTAGAAGACAGTCTGGTCCAGTATGATACCGCCTTTTTCGTTGATAGAAGTGATCGTTGCCGAGCAGGATGTTTGATAGGCATCCTCGCGAAAAAGCGGTTTTGTCATATGGTCTCTGTCCCTGTTGTCAGATCGCTCCTTCTATCCAGGGAGCAACCGGAAGATTATTAGCCTTCAGCATATCAACGTCCATCAACTTACTGAAGTATTTTTGTGCGGTATCGCAAAGGACTGTGACAATGGTATGGCCGGGGCCCATTTCCTTTGCCATACGGATAGCACCGGCAACATTTACACCGGAAGAAAGACCCAGTTGCAAGCCTTCCTTGATATTCAGATCATACAGGACATGAAGGGCTTCTGCATCGGTGATCTGGTAGGGAAAGTCGACCGTCAGGCCTTCCAGGTTTGCTGTTATGCGGCCTTGTCCAATCCCTTCAGAAATCGAACTGCCTTCTGCCTTTAACTCACCATGTTTGTAGTAGTTGAAAAGGGCAGCCCCCATCGGATCAGCAATACCGATCTTAAGATCCGGTTTTCTCTCGCGAAGGGCATCGGCTGTACCGGCAAGGGTACCACCACTTCCAACGGCACAGATAAAGCCATCAACCTTGCCGCCAAGCTGGGTAAAAATTTCGGGGCCGGTGGTTTCATAATGCCCTTTTTTGTTAGCCACATTATCAAACTGGTTTGCCCAGATGGCGCCATTGGGTTCCGTGGCCGCTATTTCTTCTGCCAGTCGGCCTGAATATTTCACATAATTTCCCGGATCCTTATAGGGTTTCGCAGGAACAAGTCGTAAATCTGCGCCGCAATATTTTAAAAGCGCCTTTTTTTCGTCGGTCTGGGTTTCCGGCATGACGATAATTGTCTTGTAGCCCCGGGCATTGCCGACAAGCGCAAGACCGATACCGGTATTGCCTGCAGTCCCCTCGACAATCACGCCGCCTGGCTTTAGCTCTCCCTTTTCTTCAGCATCCTTGATAATTGCAAGGGCAGCGCGATCTTTCACCGACCCACCGGGA
>JAKSCD010000463.1 GCA_022360775.1 Sneathiellales bacterium
ATACAGCGCCTACTTTCTCCGGTGATACGATTTACGCCTGGAGTGAGGTTCTGGATAAGGCGGATATTCCGGGTCGCAAGGATGCTGGTGCTCTGAGGATCAGAACACTCGCCACAAAAGATCTGCCTTGTGAAGAATTCCCTGATAAAGATGAAGAGGGCAAAAGAAACCCGGCAGTTGTCCTTGACCTTGATTACTGGGTGATATTGCCAAAAGCCACAATTGAGGTATAAAACAACTAAATGTAGGCAAGGTTAAGTTGACTTCAATATTTCCGTGCCTACAATCCGACCAAAATTTTAGTGCACAACAATCCTGAATTGACTGCCGAGCTAGAGAGATATCCATGGCGAATGTAGAAAGACCGATATCGCCTCATCTGGGGATTTACAAACCTCAGATCACGATGGTGACATCCATTACCCACCGTATCACAGGCGTAGCCCTGGGCGTGGGTACCCTTCTTCTGACCTGGTGGCTGATTGCTGCCGCAACAGGACCGGAAGCCTTTGAAACTGTAAACGCCTTTATTTCCTCCTGGTTCGGGCGCCTTGTTCTTTTTGGTTTCACCTGGGCACTTTTCTATCATTTATGCAACGGTATCCGGCACCTGTTTTGGGACGCGGGCAAGGGTTTTGAGTTGCCTGTGATGCGTAAAACCGGCATGGCAGCCATTATCAGTTCGGTTGTCCTGACTGTCCTGACCTGGGTTATTGCCTACGGAATTGGAGGGTAATCATGGGAATGAGAACACCTCTTAAAAATGTTCGTCATCTTGGCTCAGCCAAGGAGGGAACAATTCACTGGTGGCATCAGAAAGTAACAGCTGTTGCCCTGATCCCGCTTTTCGTTATTGCCCTGGCTTATGTTGTTGCCCTGGTTGGTGCAGATTATGAGCGGGTCCGCTATATCCTCGGCTTGCCTTTCACAACAATCATTCTACTTCTTCTGATCGGAACGACCTTTTATCACCTGAAGCTTGGTTTGCAGGTCGTGATCGAAGATTACATTCATGTGGAGTTTAACAAGGTTGTTCTTCTGCTTTTGAACAATTTTTTCTGTGCCGTCGTTGGTCTTGCCGCAGCGCTAGCCACCTTGAAGCTGGCGTTTGGGGGATAATGTAAATGTCTGAAGCTTATCCAATTATTGAACATAAATATGACGTCGTTGTCGTCGGCGCAGGCGGCGCGGGATTGCGGGCAACCATGGGCATGGCCCAGGCTGGCCTGAAAACCGCAGCGGTCACAAAAGTCTTCCCGACCCGCTCGCATACTGTAGCGGCGCAAGGAGGGATCTCGGCCTCTCTTGGGAATATGGGAGAGGATAACTGGCAGTGGCACATGTATGACACTGTAAAGGGATCTGACTGGCTCGGTGATCAGGACGCTATCGAATATATGTGCCGTGAGGCCCCAGCGGCGGTTCTTGAGCTTGAACAGTTCGGTATGCCGTTCAGCCGGACCGAAGAAGGCAAGATCTACCAGCGTGCATTTGGGGGGATGACCACCCAGTTTGGTGAAGGCCCTGCAGCCCAGCGGACTTGCGCGGCAGCTGACCGTACAGGTCATGCCATGCTGCATACGCTTTATTCCCAGTCTCTGAAATATGATACCGATTTCTATATCGAGTATTTCGCGCTGGATCTGATTATGGATAAAGATGGCGCCTGTAAGGGTGTTCTGTGTCTTTGTCTTGAAGATGGCACCTTGCATCTTTTCCGCTCTCATATGGTGGTTCTGGCAACCGGCGGTTTTGGCCGGGCCTATTTCTCCTGTACCTCTGCCCATACCTGCACAGGGGATGGCGGCGGAATGGTTCTGAGAGCCGGTCTTCCGCTTCAGGATATGGAATTCACACAGTTCCATCCCACTGGTATTTACGGCGCGGGCTGTCTGATCACAGAAGGTGTGCGCGGTGAAGGTGGATATCTTGTTAATGGTGAAGGGGAACGTTTTATGGAACGGTATGCCCCAAGTGCCAAGGACCTTGCCAGCCGTGATGTGGTTTCCCGTTCCATGACCATGGAAATTCGCGAAGGCCGCGGTGTCGGCGGACGCAAAGATCATATCTATCTGCATCTGGATCACCTGGACCAGGCGATGATTGAAGAACGTCTTCCCGGCATTTCCGAAAGCGCCCGCATTTTTGCCGGCGTTGATGTGAATAAGGAGCCGATCCCGGTTATTCCAACTGTTCACTATAATATGGGCGGTATTCCGACCAACTATCATGGTGAAGTTGTTGATCTTAAGGATGGCAATCCGGATGCGGTTGTCCCTGGCCTGATGGCCGTGGGTGAAGCGGCTTGTGTGTCTGTGCATGGTGCGAACCGTCTGGGCTCCAACTCCCTGATCGATCTTGTGGTCTTTGGCCGTGCGGCTGCCCTTCGGGCAAAAGACATCATCAAGTCCGGCGAGGCGCATTCACCGCTGGCTGCTGATGCCTGTGATGAATCACTTGGGCGTCTTGACAAGTTCCGCAATGCCAAAGGCGGTCAGTCAACAGCCCAGATCCGCGATAAAATGCAACGGGTCATGCAGGATGACTGCGCGGTCTTCCGGACAGGGGAATCCCTGCAGGCTGGTGTCACCAAGATCAACGAAGTTGAAAAACAGATGACCGATATTGCGACAACAGATCGCTCTCTCGTCTGGAACTCTGATCTTGTTGAAACACTGGAGCTTGATAACCTGATCCGTCAGGCCGTAGTCTCCATGACAGCTGCTGAAAACCGTAAAGAAAGCCGTGGCGCCCATGCCCGTGAAGACTTCCCGGATCGGGATGACGAAAACTGGATGAAGCACACATTGACCTATCACACTGATGCAGGGGGCGTGAAGCTGGATTACCGTCCGGTCCATGATTACACCCTGACGGATGAAATTGATTACATCAAACCCAAGGCCCGGGTCTACTAAGAGGATTGGTGACGTAAAATGGTAGAATTAACACTCCCAAAAAATTCACGTGTAGGCACCGGCAAAACCCATTCGAAACCGGATGGGGCAACCAACACGAAAACGTTCAATGTTTATCGCTGGTCACCGGATGATACGGAAAATCCGCGGATTGATACTTATTATGTCAATCTGGATGATTGTGGTCCGATGATTCTGGACGGTCTGATCAAGATCAAGAACGAGATTGACCCGACCCTCACTTTCCGTCGGTCCTGCCGTGAGGGCATTTGTGGCTCCTGCGCCATGAATATCAACGGCACAAATACACTGGCCTGTACAAAAGGCATGGATGAAGTGAACGGGGATATCAATATTTACCCGCTTCCGCATCAGCCGGTGGTCAAGGATCTGGTTCCGGATCTCACCAACTTCTATGCGCAATACGCTTCCATCAAACCCTGGATGCAGACACAAACTCCGCCGCCGCCAGATCGGGAACGTCTGCAGTCCAAGGAGGACCGCGAAAAGCTGGATGGCCTGTATGAATGTATTCTCTGTGCCTGCTGCTCAACATCCTGCCCAAGTTACTGGTGGAATTCTGATCGGTTCCTGGGCCCTGCGATCCTGCTTCAAGCCTATCGCTGGCTTGCAGACAGCCGGGATGAAAATACCGGTGAACGTCTCGATAATCTCGAAGATCCGTTCCGTCTGTATCGTTGTCACACCATTATGAACTGTGCGAATACCTGCCCGAAAGGCCTCAACCCGGCCAAGGCAATCGCCGAGATCAAGAAAATGATGGTCGAACGCCGCGGCTAGGCACTTCGTGCCTTTCCAAAAAGAATTTAAAAGGCTGCCTTCTGGCGGCCTTTTTTGTTGTTCTCTAATTCCTTGATTGAATGATCTCTTCATGAATACACTCCTTTTATGATTGATTACTCCCTAAGCCAGTTGATTGACGGACCTTCATTGCCGGGGGGGCTTCTTATAGGTCTGCCCCTGGTGTTGCTCTGGGCGTGGATTTCGGGGCGGCGGGGAATGCTTTATGTTTTCCTGGGCCTGTTTCTAATCCTCAGCCTGCCGGTTACCGGAAAGCTTCTTTTATATCCGCTGGAAATTGGCGTTCTGGTTGGCGGAATGAAGGGGGATAACGACGATAAGGAGATTGATGCCGTTGCCGTTATTTCCAACGGTCTGCAACGGGATCTGGAACTGGATCTGGCGGTTCTGTCATCTAGCTCTCTCTTTCGGGTGAAGCAGGCGGAAGCTTTGGCAGAGCGTTACAAGGTGCCGCTTCTTATCTCAGGCACGATGGATCCCTTTTTTCCTGAAAAAGAGCAGGAATTGCTTAACGATCTTTTTAAAGGGCGAGAGGATGTCGCCATTGCCGCAAAAGCGCATGGGACCCTAGCTCATGTTGACAATATTGCAAATCTCGCCAAAGGGCATAAAGCACGCCGCCTTGTGCTTTTTGTCAGTGGTATTCATGCCCTGCGTACAAGGGCTGTTTTAAGCTCAAGACAGCTTGAGGTTCCGTTTGTTGTTGTTGGGGTGATCGATTCCACTTTTTCCTGGATGGATTTTGTCCCGAGTTTTAATGGCTTTTTCCATGTCAAACATGCCCTGAAGGAATATGCGGGGCTTGTTGCTTATCTATATAAAGGACAGATCAAATTCAAGGATGTGTAGGACATAGAATTGGGACCCTTTGATTCTTCATATTGGTACTGGCGATAAGCTATTTTTTCATCTTTCTTAGGACCAATTTAATTTCAGGTTTTTCGTTATGTACACACCGCGATATTTTGAAGTCCCGGCGCAGCAGACTTTGTTGTCCATCCTGCCCGAAGCAAGCTTTGCCGTTCTGGTCACACCTGTTGATACGGGTGTCGAGATCACGCATTTGCCGCTCAGCTATGATCCTGAAGCTGGAGAGCAAGGGACGATCTATGGGCATATGGCAAAACCCAATCCTCATTCCAAGGCGCTTGAAAGCGGCGTTTCGACGGTGATTTTTTCCGGCCCGCATATCTATGTCTCGCCGACGGATTACGCGTCCAATGCCAATGTTCCCACCTGGAATTATGTGGCTGTGCATGCGACGGGTCATGCGAAGGTGATCGGGGAGCCAGAGAAAGTGCGCGAGATCCTGGAGCAATTGACCCGGGAAAATGAGGAAAGCCGGTCTGTTCCGTGGACGCTTGATGATTATGACCAGAAAAAACTGCAGGCGATGATGCGGGGGATTGTTGCTTTCGAGATCCCGGTGGAGGATTTGCAGGCCAAGGCCAAGCTGGGGCAGAACAAGTCCAGGGAGGATCGCCTGGCCCTGTCGGATGCCGCAAGTGGAACGGATTTACAAGACTGGCAGAAAAGCATCCTTGAAAAGGAGTAAGCTGCGATGGGTATGACCTGGTTTTCAGATAAGGTGGAAAACGGATAAGCGGGATTGAAGGGCGCGGTCTTTTCGCAAAAGCGATAATTTCAAAGGGGGAGATTGTTGTTGTGAAAGGCGGTACGATCATGACCCGCGAAGAGCGGGATAAGGTGGCGGAAAAGCTGGGGCCGGCTGAAATACAGATCGCCGATAATCTGTTTATTGGCCCGGTCACTGAGGAAACCCGGGAGGAAGGGATGATGCATCTTAATCATTCCTGCGATCCGAATGTGGGAATTCAGGGCCAAGTAAGTTTTGTTGCCATGCGTCAGATTGCACCGGGAGAGGAGCTTTCCTTCGATTATGCGACAGGCGATCATGATGACTGGGAAATGACGTGTCAGTGCGGCGCTAGAGAGTGCCGTGGCATCATCACAGGGTATGACTGGAAAATCCCGGCGTTGCAGCAGAAATACAAGGGTTACTTTTCCACCTATCTGCAGGAAAAAATCGACCGGCTTTAAAGCGAAATCATTCAGGCACTAGTGGAAGAAGCGAGATGACCCTGCCTGTTTAAACAGGCAGGGTCTTTTTTGTTTACTGAAAAATACCCGCGTATCAGTCCTTGGATTTCAGTTTTCCGCCGCCCGCCGCACTTGAGGGACGGGGAACAGTACAGGTTACTACTCCGGGCGCGGTTGTGATCGTGCCGCCATGTTTGTCGCAGACCGCCTTGAATTTATCACAGTTCTTGGGGTTCAAACGAGAGACGCCGCAGCTGACAACAATATCTTCGTTGCCTCCTCCACCACGCTGAATAAGCCTTTTGAGCTCAGTTGAGGCGCGAGGTTCTGAATATACCATTCCGGATTTTGCTGCTGCGAACGATGGAGCCTGCAAAGCAAATAGACCAGCGACCAAAGCGAGGCAGCAACCAAACAAAACTGATTTCATATCCAATTCTCCTCCTAGAGTTTAAGATATTGAGAGATGATTACTCTCGATATCTAGGTCCGATTGGGAGGACAAAAGGTTCAATATTTTTAAGGGTTTAATGGATTGAAAATGCTTAAAATTTTACTCAATCACACCTTTCAGATAGTCTTCTGAACGCATTTCCATCAGGCGCGAGACTGTGCGGGCAAACTCGAAATGGCCGTCTCCCTGCTCATAAAGTCCAGGGGCTTCAACCTCTGCAGACAGGATCAGGTTCGTTCCGGCTTCATAAAGTACATCTACCAATGTGACAAAGCGCTTGGCTTCATTTCGATTATTGGGTCCAAGTTTCGGAACGTCATCCAGCAGAAGAGAATGAAAGTTTTCGGTCAGCAGCAAATAGTCTGACGCCCCCAGCGGCCGGGCGCAAAGTTCTTCAAAGGTGAAGCGCGCAACACCGCGTGCTGTGGTGTGGGCGAGAAGCTCCCGTCCTTGCGTTTTAAGAAGTATCTCTGTGGTCTCACTGCCTTCAGTAAGAAGGGAAAAAACCTGATCCATTTCTTTTTTGGCTTCCGCACCCAACGGATAAAAGTAGACAGAACTTTTGGACAATCGATCCAGACGGTAATCGGTACCACCGGACAGGTGATGGATGTCCAGCTCTTCCTTGATAAGATCGATAAAGGGCAGGAACAATTCCCGGTTAAGGCCGTCTTTATAAAGATCCTCAGGGACACGGTTCGATGTCGCGACGACGACGACGCCATGGGAGAAAAGTAGTTCAAATAATCGGCCCAGCAGCATGGCATCGGCAACATCGGTCACCTGGAATTCGTCAAAACAGAGCAGCCAGGCGCTTTCAGCAATTTTCTGCGCAAGCGGTTCAATTGGGTCGTCCCCCTTGCGTTTGGGATCTTGCCGCCATTCATGAATATAGGCATGCACTTCCAGCATAAAGGCGTGGAAATGCACTCGTCTTTTATGGGGCACCGGAGCCGTATCAAAAAAGAGATCCATAACCATGGATTTCCCGCGACCCACATCGCCATACATATAGATACCTTGCGGCGGCTCGACCCTCGGTTTTCTGGCGCCCAAACGGAATATGTCCGTCCAGTGGGGACTTGTTTCGGGATTATATCCCTGCAAACGGCGATGAAGAGCTTGCAGTTTTTCGATCGCGAGTTCCTGCATGGGATCATGCTGGATCACGTTTTCGCGTCTTAGCGCACGATATGCATCAAGCGGGCCTTGTGAAGTCATGTCGGCCTTAAAGCAATCTTCTTGGCAATTGTAAAGAGGGAGATCGCTCTTTGTTTAATAAACGGAGTCACCCAGAAGCCGTTTTTTGAGATCAGTTGCGGCAACAGCTTTTGGCGCAGGTCTTTTGAGGATCGACGGATCAAATGACGCCGTTTCCCGGGTCAGCGTTGGTTTATAGGCGATTTTATAGGTAACAGGCCGCTCCGAGATGACAACTGATTTTCGGGTAAGAGCTGCCAGAACTTTTCCTGAACTGGCTTTGGCAACCGGATCAACATTTGGAAACTGGTCTTTCCTGTTCGGAATTTCAGCAAGTTGAATATCCTGTCCTGCGGGGCTGTCCAGTAACGCGACCAGGCCTTTGAAGTCATCTTTTGTAGCAACGGATTCTTTCGGCTCACACACAGCGCGGTCTTTTCTGAAAACCGCTTCAAGAATTCGGCAATCCTGGCCGGTGACCAGATCGAGGGCATGTTCTCCAAGCCCCTTACCGGTGAGGAGAGCAGATCCAATGGAGCCCGCGGTCAGAATTTCACTGATGGTCAGACCCGCAATAATGGTTTCCGCGCAGCCGGTCAGGCTGAGGCAGACAACCCCGCAAATTGCGGTCTTTTTCGCGATTCGTACCGATTTGAGTTTCATAACCCGCCTGGTTCACTGTTTGTTAAGTCTGCGGCGAGTATAAGCAAGTAAATCTTACTAACAGCTTACCAGAAACTCGAAAATTTTACCCATTGAGGGGAGAGATCAAGTTGATTTTCTGTCGCGAGAGATTAATTCAGTGTCCTGTCGTGTGATTTTAACCGCCGATGACAAAAAAAATGTCTGAATTTTCCTTGCCGACCTTGCTCTTGGTTAAGAAACGGAGTAGTACCCATCCGAGAATTAATCATAGAGGACTTTGTGTCTTCGCACAGAGCCCTCTCAACCATATCCGGAGAATAGAATGGCTCGCAAAAAAATAGCGCTGATCGGCGGCGGAAACATCGGAGGAACCCTGGCTCACCTGGCTGGTCTTAAAGAGCTTGGTGACATCGTCCTCTTTGACATTGTTGAAGGCCTGCCGCAGGGCAAATCACTTGATATCGCCTCTTCCTCTCCCGTTGATCGCTTTAACGCCAATGTTGTTGGTGCAAACGACTATAGCGCCATCGAAGGCGCTGACGTCTGTATCGTAACCGCAGGTATTGCCCGTAAGCCAGGCATGAGCCGCGATGATCTTCTGGGAACAAACATCAAGGTCATGCAGTCCGTTGGTGAAGGTATCAAGAAATATGCGCCAAACGCGTTTGTTATCTGTATCACAAACCCGCTGGATGCCATGGTCTGGGTTCTACGCGAAAAATGCGGCCTGCCACATAATAAAGTCGTCGGCATGGCGGGTGTTCTGGACAGTGCCCGTTTCCGTCTGTTCCTCGCGGAAGAATTCAACGTTTCTGTTGAAGATGTAACGGCGTTTGTTCTGGGTGGACACGGCGATACCATGGTTCCGCTGACCCGTTACTCGACTGTTGCCGGTATTCCGGTTCCAGATCTGGTCAAAATGGGCTGGACAACCCAGGAGAAAATTGACGCTATTGTTGATCGTACCCGTAACGGCGGTGCAGAAGTTGTCGCGCTCCTGAAAACCGGCTCTGCTTTCTACGCACCGGCTTCAAGTGCCATCACAATGGCTGAGGCCTATCTTAAAGACAAAAAGCGCGTACTGCCTTGCGCGGCTTATGTTGATGGTCAGTATGGCCTGGATGGCATGTATGTCGGTGTGCCGACTGTCATCGGGGCTGAAGGCATTGAACGTGTCGTCGAGATTGACATGAACGCGGATGAAAAAGCCATGTTCGATCATTCCGTCGATGCAGTTAAAGGACTTGTCGAAGCCTGTATCGGCATCGACCCAAGCCTCGGCTAACGGAAAATCAAAGGGGTGCAGCCAAATTGGTTGTGCCCCTTTTTTTGAATGTTATAGTCGAATTTTAATCATATATCCGACCAGCATAGTGCTGATCCAAACATGCGAATAGCGGAAGAATATGAATATCCATGAATATCAGGCCAAAGGCCTTCTAGGGAAATACGGTGTAACCGTGCCGAAAGGCGGGGTTGCCTATACTGCTGAAGAAGCAAAAACTGTTGCTCAGGAACTGGGTGGCCCGGTCTGGGTTGTCAAAGCCCAGATCCATGCCGGCGGCCGCGGCCTTGGCGGTGGTGTGAAAGTCGTCAAGTCCCTCGAGGAAGTTGTCGAGACAGCCAAATCCATGATCGGTATGCAGCTGGTGACACACCAGACCGGTCCGGAAGGAAAAGAAGTCAAGCGCGTCTATGTAGAAGATGGCTGCGATATCGCTCGCGAGCTGTATCTCGGCGCGATTATCGATCGCGCACAAGACTGCGTGACTTTCATGGCCTCCACTGAAGGCGGCATGGAAATCGAGGAAGTTGCTGCGGCAACTCCTGAAAAGATTAAAATGGTCAGCATTGATCCTGCGACCGGTATTCAGGCATTCCACGCACGCCAGATTGCTTTCTCGCTCGGCCTGGAAGGCAAGCAGGTCGGCGCAGCAGTGAAGTTCATCATGGCACTTTACAATGCCATCATGGATACAGATGCCAGCCTGGTCGAGATTAATCCTTTGGTCGTTACCGGTTCCGGTGACGTGATTGCGCTGGATGCGAAAATGAATTTCGACGACAACGCGCTCTTCCGCCAGAAAGAAATTGCTGAACTGCGTGATCCGGATGAAGAAGATCCTTCCGAACTGGAAGCAGCACAGTATGACCTGAACTACATCAAGCTCGATGGGAATATCGGTTGCATGGTGAACGGTGCCGGTCTTGCAATGGCAACCATGGATATCATCAAGCTGAACGGTGGCGATCCTGCAAACTTCCTCGATGTTGGCGGTGGCGCAACCAAGGAAAAAGTAACCGAAGCGTTCAAGATCATCCTTAAAGATGAAAATGTTGAAGGCATTCTGGTCAATATCTTCGGTGGTATCATGCGCTGTGACGTGATTGCTGAAGGTGTTGTTGCGGCTGCCAAGGAAGTGGCGCTGAGCGTTCCACTGGTTGTTCGTCTTGAAGGTACCAATGTTGACCTGGGTAAGGAAATCCTGGCCAATTCCGGTCTTCCTATTACCTCTGCTGACAATCTGGGTGATGCTGCAGAGAAAATTGTTAAAGAAGTGAAGGAGGCAGCATAATGGCCGTACTCGTCAATAAAGAGACAAAGGTCATCTGTCAGGGCTTCACAGGCTCACAGGGGACATTCCACTCCGAACAGGCCATTGCATATGGCACTAAAATGGTCGGCGGCGTCACACCCGGCAAGGGCGGTGAAAGCCACCTGGATCTGCCGATTTTCAATACTGTGGATGAAGCGGTTCACGAAACAGGCGCCAATGCCAGCGTGATTTATGTCCCGCCTCCATTTGCTGCAGATGCCATTCTGGAAGCTGTAGACGCAAAGGTTGAGCTGGTTGTCTGTATCACAGAGGGTATCCCGGTTCTGGACATGGTGCGGGTGAAGCGCGCCCTTAAAGACAGCGGTACCCGTCTGATCGGTCCAAACTGCCCGGGCGTGATCACACCGGATGAATGTAAAATCGGAATTATGCCCGGTCACATTCACCGCCGTGGTAATGTGGGTATCGTTTCCCGCTCCGGTACCCTGACTTATGAGGCCGTTGCACAGACAACCGCTGCTGGTCTGGGTCAGTCAACCTGTATCGGTATCGGTGGTGATCCGGTTAATGGAACAAATTTCATCGATTGTCTGGAAATGTTCCTGGGTGATGACGAAACAGAATCCATTATCATGATCGGTGAAATTGGCGGTTCTGCTGAAGAGGAAGCTGCTGAATTCCTGAAACAGTCCAAAACCAAAAAGCCGGTTGTCGGATTTATTGCGGGTGTTACGGCTCCTCCAGGCCGCCGTATGGGTCATGCCGGTGCCATCATTTCCGGTGGTAAAGGCGGTGCGGACGACAAAATGGACGCCATGCGCAGTGCCGGAATTACTGTTTCTGACAGTCCTTCTGCACTGGGTTCTACTTTGGTAAGAGTTTTGAAAGGGTAGTATTGTAATACTCTCCGTTTGGAATTACTTACCTTTTACTTTGGGGGCGGGTTTAACGCCCGCCCATATTGACCGGAAATGGCACAACAAGTGGACAATTCTTCTTTCCTCTCTGGCACAAATGCCGGATTTATTGAAGATCTATATCTTCGCTACCAGAACGATCCCAATTCAGTTGACAGCAGCTGGCAGCAATATTTTCAAACCCTGGGTGATGACGCCGAAACGATCGTAGCCGAAAATAAAGGCGCCCCCTGGACCCCCACCAACGGAATTTCTCCTGAAGACGAATATGGCATCCTTGGAGATGCAGCCTATCGCGCCATTGAAACGGCGGAGCAGAAAGGCCTGCCGCAACAGGATATTCGTGCTGCAGCGATTGATACTATTCGCGCCCTGATGTTAATCCGTTCCTATCGGGTACGGGGACATCTGAAAGCGCATCTTGATCCGCTTGGTCTGGAAATTCCGAAAGAACACCCGGAACTGGATCCGCGGACCTATGGTTTCGATGAAAATGACTGGGACCGTCAGATCTTTATCGATAACGTTCTGGGGCTGGAAACAGCCTCCATTCGTGAAATTCTCGAAATCGTCAAGCGCACCTATTGCAGCACCATTGGTGTTGAATTCATGCATATCCAGGAACCTGACCAGAAAGCCTGGATCCAGGAACGTATCGAGGGACGCCATAAGGAAGTGAATTTTACCAATGAAGGTAAAGTCGCCATATTGCGGAAATTAATCGAAACCGAAGGGTTTGAACAGTTTCTCAATGTGAAATATACCGGGACCAAACGCTTCGGCCTTGATGGTGGTGAAGCTCTGGTTCCTGCCATGGAAGGTGTTATCAAGCGTGGTGGTCAGCTGGGCGTGAAGGAAATTGTCCTTGGCATGCCTCATCGCGGCCGTCTGAATGTCCTGACCAATGTGATGGCGAAACCTTATCGTGCTGTTTTCTCTGAATTCCAGGGAAATCCTGCCAATCCGGAAGATGTCGAAGGGTCGGGTGATGTGAAATATCACCTGGGAACATCTTCGGATCGGGAATTTGATGGCAATAATGTCCATATGTCCCTGACCGCCAATCCATCTCACCTGGAAGCAGTGAACCCGGTCGTACTGGGGAAGGCCCGCGCTAAACAGGCACAGATCGGTGATGATGTCGGCGGCCAGGTTATGCCGCTTTTGCTGCATGGTGATGCGGCTTTTGCAGGACAAGGTGTTGTTGCCGAATGCTTTGGTCTTTCTGAACTGAAGGGCTATCGTACATCCGGAACTATTCATTTTGTGGTGAATAACCAGATCGGCTTTACGACAAGCCCGAAATATTCCCGCTCCAGCCCGTATCCGTCTGATGTGGGTAAAATGGTACAGGCACCGATTTTCCATGTGAACGGTGATGATCCGGAAGCAGTTTGCCATGTGGCAAAAATCGCAACCGAATTCCGCCAGCAGTTCCAGATCGATGTCGTCATTGATATGTTCTGCTATCGTCGTCACGGCCATAATGAAGGTGATGAGCCTGCCTTTACGCAGCCTCTCATGTACCGGACAATCGCACAGCATCCGACAACCATGCAGATTTACGCCAAAAAGCTTATTGCTGAAGGTGTGATCACGGAAGCCGAGGTTGAAAGCTGGATTGCTGAATTTAAAGATTATCTTGAAAAGCAGTTTGAGACCGCAAACAGCTTCAAGCCGAACAAGGCGGACTGGTTTGAAGGCCGCTGGCAGGGTTTTGAGCGGGCTGATCAGGGCGCGCGGCGCGGAACAACAGCGGTTGACGTTGATGAATTGCGACAGATCGGCGACAAGCTGACCGATATTCCGGACGATCATAACGTTCACCGGACGTTGCAGCGTGTTCTCAAAACCAAAAAGAAAATGATTGATTCCGGTGAAGGAATTGACTGGGCAACTGCGGAAGCCCTCGCTTTTGGATCACTGCTGAAGGAAAATTATCCGGTTCGCCTGTCCGGGCAGGATTGCGGCCGCGGGACCTTCTCGCAGCGGCACTCTGTGATTGTTGACCAGGTCACTGAAAATCGTTATGTGCCGCTCAATAATCTCTGCGAAGAGCAGGCCCCTTACGAAGTGATCGACAGTATGCTGTCCGAGATGGCTGTGCTGGGTTATGAATATGGCTACAGCCTTGCGGAACCAAAAACACTGGTTCTTTGGGAAGCGCAGTTCGGTGACTTTGCCAATGGTGCCCAGGTCATTATTGACCAGTTCATTTCAAGTGGTGAGGCCAAATGGCTTCGGATGAGCGGCCTGGTGATGCTTCTGCCACATGGCTATGAAGGTCAGGGTCCGGAACATTCCTCTGCTCGCCTTGAACGGTATCTTCAGGCTTCTGCTGAGGATAACTGGCAGGTTGTCAATTGTACAACTCCGGCCAACTATTTCCATGTGCTGCGCCGTCAGATCCACAGGAAATTCCGTAAACCGCTTATTGTGATGACCCCTAAATCCCTGCTGCGCCATAAGATGGCGGTTTCTTCACTGGAAGATATGGGACCGGGATCAACCTTCCACCGTGTTCTTTATGACAATGACAAATTGTGTGAAGACAAGCAGGTCAAGCGTGTCGTTCTGTGTACGGGTAAGGTCTATTACGACCTGAAAGCAAAACAGCTGGAAGATAATCTCAAAGAGACCTATTTCCTTCGTCTGGAACAGCTTTATCCGTTCCCTGAACAGGCGCTCGCGGAAGAATTGAAGCGTTTCACACATGTTGAAGACATCGTCTGGTGTCAGGAAGAGCCCAAGAATATGGGAGCCTGGTTCTTTGTTGAACCCCGTATTGAAGAAGTTCTTGCTGCCGTTGGCATGAAGAAAGTGAAACGGGCCAGATATGCTGGTCGCCCTGAATCTGCTGCAACAGCAACCGGTTTGCTGAAACAGCATAACTTGCAACAAGCTGCACTTGTGAATGATGCGATGGGCATCAAATCCGAATAGGAAGTAAAGAAGATGACAGTCGAAATTCGTGTACCCGTGCTTGGGGAATCTGTAACGGAAGCTACTGTTGGGCAATGGTTCAAGCAGGTTGGTGACGCCATCGAAAAAGATGAGCCGATCGTTGAACTTGAAACCGATAAAGTGACGCTTGAAGTAAATGCGACGGAAGCGGGCCGCCTTGAAGAAATCATCGCAAATGAAGGCGATGATGTAGAAGTAGGGGCCCTTCTGGGTCAGATTATCGCCGGTGCTGCTGGCGCTGCATCTGCACCGAAAGCGGCGGCTCCTGCACCTGAAAAGGCACCGGAACCTGCACCGGCACCAGCTGCCCCTGCTGCTGCACCAGCGCCCGCACCGGCAGCCCCTGCCGCAAATGGTGCTGCTGTTGAGGTCTTGCCCGCAGCCCAGAAGCTTATTGACGAAAATAATCTGAACGCGGCGAGCATTCGTGGCACCGGTAAAGACGGACGGATTACCAAAGGTGATGTTCTGGAAGCCATGGAAAATGGTGGTCAGTCCCCGGCCGCACCAGCGCCCGCCGCCGCTCCTGCTGCTGCACCCGCGCCGGCGGCTCCGGCTGTTCCTGCAGGTCCTCGTTCAGAAGCGGATCGGGAAGAGCGGGTGAAAATGACCCGTCTTCGCAAAAGCATTGCAACCAAGCTTAAAGATGCACAGAACACAGCAGCCATGCTGACCACTTACAATGAAGTGGATCTGACTAATCTGATGGCCTTGCGCGCAGAATACAAGGATCTGTTCGTTAAGAAGCATGGTGTGAAGCTTGGGTTCATGTCCTTCTTCACGAAAGCCTGTATTGCAGCATTGCAGGAACTTCCTGCAGTCAACGCGGAAATTGAAGGCGATCACATCGTTTACAAGAACTACTATCACATGGGTGTTGCCGTCGGCACGCCGAACGGCCTGGTGGTACCGGTTCTTCGGGATGCTGACCAGATGAGCTTTGCCGAAGTTGAAAAAGGCATTGCCGAGCTTGGCAAAAAAGCGCGTGATGGAAAATTGAGCATGGCCGATATGCAGGGCGGAACCTTCACCATTTCAAATGGTGGTGTATACGGATCCCTGATGTCCTCGCCTATTCTCAATGCACCACAATCCGGCGTTCTGGGTATGCATAAAATTCAGGAGCGCCCGATGGTTGTTGACGGGGAAATCAAGATCCGTCCAATGATGTATCTGGCCCTTTCCTATGACCACCGGATTATTGATGGCAAAGAAGCGGTAACCTTCCTGGTTCGGGTAAAGGAAGCCCTGGAAGATCCGCAGCGCCTGCTGCTTGACGTATAATTTTAGTGACTTCCCTAGAAGGGGGAATTGATGAGCGACGATACTTTTGATTTGATCGTAGTTGGCGGTGGTCCGGGTGGATATACCGCAGCAATCCGCGCAGCCCAGCTGGGTATGAAAACAGCCTGTGTTGAAATGCGTGGTGCCTTGGGCGGAACTTGCCTGAATGTAGGCTGTATTCCTTCCAAGGCCCTTTTGAAATCTTCTGAACTGTTTGAAGAAGCGGGCCATGATTTTGAAAATCGCGGCATTAAAGTAGGCTCCGTCAAGCTAGATCTTAAAAAGATGATGGCGCAGAAAACAACAACTGTTGACGGCCTCACCCAGGGGATCGAGTTTCTGTTCAAGAAGAACAAGGTCACTTATATCAAGGGCAAAGGGGAGCTTCAGGGCGGTGGACGTGTTGAGGTAACCGGCGAAGAAAACAAGACCATCAAAGGCAAAAACATCCTGATTTGTACAGGATCCGATGTCGCGCCACTTCCCAATGTGGAAATTGATGAAAAGCAGATCGTTTCTTCTACAGGTGCTCTGGAACTTGCAAAAGTACCGAAGAAGCTTGTTGTGATCGGTGCTGGCGTCATTGGTCTGGAGCTTGGAACGGTCTGGCGCCGTCTCGGTGCAGAAGTCACTGTCGTGGAATTTCTCGATCGCATCCTGCCTGGCACAGATAATGAAGTTGCCAAAACCACGCAGCGTATCCTCAAAAAACAGGGGATGCAGTTCAAGCTTGGCAAAAAGGTAACGGGCGCGAAGAAAACCAAAACCGGTGTAACACTGACCATGGAACCTTCAAAAGGAGGGGATGCGGAAGAGCTGAAAGCGGATGTGGTGCTGGTCGCCATTGGACGCCGTCCTTACACGGAAGGCCTTGGTCTTGAGGATCTGGGCGTTGAAAAGGATAAGGCCGGTCGCATCATTGTGGATAAAAGCTTCAAATCCAGTGTTGAAGGCGTCTACGCGATCGGGGATGTAATCGACGGTCCGATGCTGGCACATAAGGCTGAAGATGAAGGGGTTGTCTGTGTTGAAATGATGGCCGGTCAAAAGCCGCATATCAATTACGATACAATCCCGGGCGTGATCTATACCTGGCCTGAAGTAGCAACGGTCGGTAAATCCGAGGAGGATTTGAAAGAAGCCGGCGTTGAATATTCGGTTGGTAAGGTGCCATTCATGGCCAACAGCCGGGCTCGTGCCAATGGGTTCACCGAAGGGTTTGCCAAAATTCTTGCGGATAAGAAAACGGACAAGGTTCTGGGTGTTCATATTGTTGGCCCGGATGCCGGAACAGTTATTCATGAATGTGTTCTGGCCATGGAGTTCGGGGCTTCATCGGAGGATATTGCAAGAACCTGCCATGCACATCCGACCCTTAATGAAGCTGTAAAAGAAGCAGCACTCGCTGTTGCCGGTCGCACTTTGAACAGTTGACCTTTTACGCAGAATTAAAGAAACTGGGCGGGCCGGAATATCTTCCGGCCCTTTCTTTTTGTCAAAATCCCGAATAACAGGAGACGTCATGAAACTCTGCTATAGCCCAACATCCCCGTTTGTCCGCAAGGTCGTTGTGAGTGCAAAGGAAGCAGGCCTGTTCGGTGGGATTGAGACCTATAAAGGTGATACATCCGATATCTTTAAAGGCATTAATCCGGCCAACCCGCTGGGCAAGGTTCCAAGTCTTACACTGGATAGCGGTGAGACTTTTTTTGATTCTCTCGTCATCTGCGAATATCTGGATGGCCTTTCGGATAAAGTCGCTCTTCTTCCTGCATCGGGTGTCGAGCGGGCAAAGGTTATGACCTTGCATGCGCTTGCAAATGGGATGACGGATGCCGCCTATCAACGTCGGATGGACAGCTCTGCCATGCCAGAGGGAGAAGGCTCTCCCAGCTGGAATGCGCGTCTACGCATTGCCATGGAAACTGGATTGGATCAGCTGGAAAAGCAGGTCTCTGACTTTGAAAATGATCTGAATATCGCAACAATTGCGGTGGCTTGTGCGCTTGGATATTTCGATTTCCGTTTCTCTCACGAAAACTGGAGAGAAGGCCGCCCCGCCCTTGCTGCATGGTATGAGAATTTTTCTGCTCGCCCTTCCATGCAGGAAACAGTTCCGCCCGAGGCCTGAGGGTTTAAAGAATGTCGGCAGCCCGGCTGACCTTTCTCCTGTGTCTTGCTGAAATCCTGTCCATGACATCCTTTGCGGCTTTTCCCGCGTTAACCCCCTATTTTTTTGATCACTGGGGGTTAAGCGGGACCGAAGCTGGCTGGATTAACGGGGCCTATTTCTTTGGGTTTACGACGGTTGGTTTTGTCGCCGCGACCCTGACCGATCGGATTGATGCAAGAAAGATCGTTATATTTGGTAATCTGCTTGCGCTGATCGGGGCTTATGGATTTGCTTTTCACGCGGATGGTTTTCC
>JAKSCD010000204.1 GCA_022360775.1 Sneathiellales bacterium
CCGCACACACGCTCATAAAATTCCATAAGCGTTTCACGCTCAACAAAGCCCCAGAGCATTGGCGTCGTTGCACCAACGTCCATGGCCTGCGCACATACATTCATCAAGTGATTCATCAGACGGGAAATTTCCGCATAAAGAACGCGGATAAACTGCCCCCTGCGAGGGACTTCACATCCCAGCAGTTTCTCGGCAGCCAGAACAAAAGCATGTTCCTGCGCCATAGGCGCTGAATAGTCCAGACGATCAAAATAAGGCATCGCCTGCATATAGGTTTTATTCTCGATCAGCTTTTCTGTACCCCGGTGCAGAAGCCCGATATGCGGATCCACCCGTTCAACAATTTCGCCGTCTAGTTCGAGAACCATACGAAGCACACCGTGGGCCGCAGGATGCTGCGGGCCGAAATTCAGTGTGTAGTTTTTGATTTGCACTTCACCCATTTCGCTTACTCCGACGCTTTTTCATCGCCAGGAAGAACATAATCTGTTCCCTCCCATGGGCTTTGGAAGTCAAATTTACGGAATTCCTGAACCAGGGAAACCGGTTCGTAAACCACGC
Organism: Sneathiellales bacterium; assembly: GCA_022360775.1. Classification (GTDB taxonomy): domain Bacteria; phylum Pseudomonadota; class Alphaproteobacteria; order Sneathiellales; family Sneathiellaceae; genus Sneathiella. Next base: position 562 of record JAKSCD010000204.1, read on the forward strand.
GTTTTTCATCTTCGCTGTAGCGCATTTCAACATGCCCGGTTAGCGGGAAATCCTTGCGCAGCGGATGGCCTTCGAAGCCATAATCTGTGAGCATGCGGCGCAAATCCGGATGGCCGGCAAACATAATGCCATACATATCCCTGGCCTCACGCTCAAACCAGTTAGCGGCCGGATAAAGCGGGACAACCGTTGGAACAGGTGTTCGCGCATCCGTCTTCACTTTAACTGTGATCCGGTGATTATGCTTGAGACTGAGGAGATTATAAACGACATCAAAACGCTGGGGACGTTCCGGGTAATCCACCCCGCAGACATCACACAGCACCTGACATTTGCATGTCGAATCATCTTTTAGAAAGGCCAGAACCTTATCGACCACCTCGGCGCGGGCTTCAATAAAAAGCTCCTCATGCGCAACCGATGTCGAAATCACTTCAGAAGACAGTTCCGCAGCGATATGAGCGCCGAGTTCCTGTAAAGCGTTTTCCATTTGTTTTCCGATCCTTCGTTACTATCGGACGAAAGTACCGGTCCGGCGAATCTTCTTCTGTAATTGGAAGATACCGTAAACCAGGGCTTCTGCCGTTGGAGGACATCCGGGAACATAAACATCAACCGGTACGATCCGGTCGCACCCGCGAACTACTGAATAGGAATAATGGTAATAGCCACCGCCATTTGCACAGGATCCCATGGAGATCACATAACGCGGTTCGGCCATCTGATCGTAAACCTTGCGAAGGGCTGGCGCCATTTTATTAGTCAATGTGCCCGCAACGATCATGACATCTGCCTGACGTGGTGAGCCACGCGGCACAACTCCAAGACGCTCCATATCATAGCGGGGCTGCCAGGCATGCATCATTTCAACCGCGCAGCAGGCTAGACCAAATGTCATCGGCCAGAGCGATCCGGTACGGGCCCAATTAACCAGCTTGTCGACCTGTGTGACCACATAGCCTTTATCGTCTAGCTGGGCACTGATATCACGGAAAAATTCGTCCTGGTTCTCACCAGGAGCGGCAGCTGGTACACCTGCTGTTGAAGGATTTACTCCCATTCCAGGGCTCCCTTCTTCCATTCATAGATAAAGCCGATTGTCAGGATCCCGAGGAAAACCATCATGGACCAGAAACCAAAGATCCCGACTTCACCAAGGGACACTGCCCAGGGGAAGAGAAAGGCTACTTCAAGGTCAAAAATGATAAAGAGAATCGCCACGAGATAAAATCGGACGTCAAACTGGTTACGCGCATCATCAAAGGGCTCAAAGCCGCATTCGTAGGGAGAAAGCTTTTCCGCGTCAGGATGCTGCGCGGCAACAACCATTGAAGCAATAACAATAACAGCGGACAGTCCCACCGCAATTCCCAGAAAGATGAGGATCGGCAGGTATTCTAAAAGTAGTGCTTCCATTTCTTTGACAATGACCTCCTCCGGTAAAAACTAACACCGTAACTGGTCACTCCCTCTAGCTCGATTTTGGGCGCATTATAGTGCTGGGTTATACGGAAAAAAAGAGCGTTGGCAACATAATTTCGCCAATTTCTTTCAACGCGAAAAACCAAGCATAGCAATACTTGGACAGCGTTAAAGTTGTCTTAACCATGGAAGGAATAAGCGGGTAAAGTGGCGGGAGTGACGGGACTCGAACCCGCGGCCTCCGGCGTGACAGGCCGGCGCTCTAACCAACTGAGCTACACCCCCGCTGTGAGGCCGTGTTTTATTGAAGGAGACCCGCCCTGTCAAGCAACATAAACAGAATAATGAAAGAAAAATTACATCGCCTTGATTAAGGTTAAGAAATGGCAGTTTTGAAGGGTTTGCAAAACAGTAATTTTCTTATATTCGTGGCAAAAATCACTGACCTGTGTCTGTTCCTGAAAAAAACTGGAAGAAGCGTTCAGAATTTTTGAGACAATTTTTGAATCAATCTTCTTTGGCAATTTCGCTTCGAATTATTTTTTAACCTCTGTTCCCCTTTTCCTTAATTACGGGCCTCAAATAGTATTTTCTCTAATAGTTTCCATGCGTTGCCAATTAGACACACATGGTTAACAAACAATCCCCTTCTCTTCTTTGAACTTTTTCACCGATTCAAATTTGACCCCGGAATTCGGAACGACACTTCCCCTGCATTTTGGTGTTTTCCTGCTACTGCAACTAACCGTTAAGGACACAAAATGAATTTAAGTGGAAAAACAGTTTTAATTACCGGCGCGAGTTCCGGTATCGGTCGGGCGGCGGCTCTTCTCTTCGCCAGAAAAGGAGCGCAGATCATCGGTGCAGCACGGCGGGTGAACGAGCTGCAAATTCTGCAAAGCGAGATTCAGAATACAGGCGGCGCGATCGAGGTCCTGGCGGGCGATGTTACCGATCCAGATTATCATCGTCAGCTTGTAGAGCTTGCTCTCACAAAATTCGGAAAACTGGATGCTGCCTTTAATAATGCCGGGATAATGGGAGACGTTACGCCTGCCCATGAAGCGACAGTCGCCAACTGGCATACGGTCATCGAAACCAATTTGAGCAGTGCCTTTTTCGCAGCAAAAGAGCAGATCCCGGCGCTTTTGAAAAGCCATGCCCCCTCAATACTTTTTACATCCAGTTTCGTTGGATATAGCGCTGGCTTTCCCGGGATGTCTGCTTATTCCGCTTCCAAAGCCGGATTGGTTGGTCTGACAAAAACACTGGCTGCGGAATATGGTGCAGAAGGATTACGGGTAAACGCTATCCTTCCCGGTGCAACAGCAACGGCTATGGCTGATGAGGTTGCGCCAGATGAGGAAAGCCAAGCCTTCATAGCGAACCTTCATGGTCTCAAAAGGCGTGCAGATCCAACGGAGATTGCAAGAGCCGCCCTGTTCCTGCTTTCTGATGAGGCCAGCTTCATCACGGGAGCTGCGCTGCTTACCGACGGCGGTGTTTCCGTGACCAAAGTCTGAGATTGAAAGACAAAGAGCCGGAAAAAGCCTGTTTTAATACAGGCTTTTTCTGTGTCAGTAATGCCGCTTCGAAGGAAAGTAAAAAAGCAGCAGTCTGGATTTCATGGAGTATCAGGCTTTCTTGCGACGATAAACACGGCTTGCGCCTTCCCTTTCCCTTCGGGCTGCCATTTATACTCCAAATGAAATCCGGCAGATTTGATTGAGGCTTCCAGTTCTTCTCTTCCAAATGCATTTACTCTTGGAAGCAACCCAATAAAACGTCCAAATGTACCGCACCAGGTCAGCAATTTATGAAACTTGAAGAAGTCAGCTATACAAGTTGTGCTCGTGATAAACACACCATTTGGCTTTAGAATTCTAAAAGCTTTTGCAATGACCTGATCCTTGTCCTTTAACAAATGCAAAATACTCAGTCCAAGCACTGCATCAAAAGAATGTCTCTCGATCTCTAATTCTTCAATACTTGCTCGCTTAAACTCCAGGTTACTTATCTTTTGCTCTCGCGCTTTGCGTTCAGCGATCTCCAGCATACCGTCAGCAATATCAATGGCCAGAATGTACCGAACCTTTGGTGCATGAATTATGGACGTGGAACCAGTACCGCAACCGAATTCGAATACGTTCATATCTGGTCTCAGATATTCCTGTGTAACTTCAATTTTTTTTCTGTAAACGGCTTCGTCAGGTAAAGGAGTAGCCGCGTATTTTTCTGCAATCCTACTCCAGAATCTTGCGTCTTTTTCCATCAAAAGTTCCTTTCAACGGACAATATACTGACGCCATAATTCACAGAATATATCAAATTTTGCATTCAACTTTTCCATATTTGCATACCAATCCAAAAAAGCTGTATGAAAGTGAAATGAACTTTTCTGGCAGCGAGGTAACGTTTTGAGGGACTGGAAGGCGGCTAATTTTGACTGGAATAAAGCAAAAGCTTTTCTTGTTGCTGCCGAAGAAAAATCGTTTTCTTCCGCTGCAAGATCACTCAACCTGACGCAATCCACATTAGGTAGACAAATAGCTGCGCTAGAAGACGAGCTGGGTATTGTCTTGTTTGAAAGAATTGGTGGAGGTGTTGAAATAACGCCTTCCGGCCTGGACCTCATTGAATGCGTCAGAGATATGGCGGAGGCTGCCAACAAACTATCCCTTATAGCCAGTGGCAAATCAGAACTTATTTCAGGGCGCGTCTCAATCACATGCAGTGAGGCTTTTTCGGCTTTTGTCCTGCCTGACTTCATTGAGGAAATAAGAAATCAGCAACCAGGCATTATTGTTGAAATCGTGTCCTCAAATGAGACAAAAGACTTAAAGCGCAGGGAAGCAGACATTGCGATAAGAAATCATCCATCAAAGCATCTCGATTTAATCGCGAAAAAGGTAAAAAGTTCGCCCGCCTATCTCTATGCAAGTACAGATTTCATTGAAGAACACGGCCCCTTCGATGATGTAAAATCACTTCGGGATATGAATTTTGTTGGTTTGCCGGACAATTCCAACTGGATTACGGTGTTACAGGATATGGGGCTTGAAATAGATGAAAGTAATTTCACCGTTGTAACAGAAAGCCATCTGGTTCACTGGAGCATCGTAAAAAAGGGAATGGCTATTGGGGTCATGCCCGAAATAGCCGCCAGAAACGAAGTAAATGTAAAGAAAATCCTCAAAGACCTTCCCGGTATTCCTATGGAAACCTGGGTTGTTTCTCATCGTGAACTTAAAAAGAACAAAAGGATCAGATTTGTTTACGACAGTCTCGTGGAATATCTAAACCGCCAGACAGCATGAGAAAAGCGAAGATAGAAAATCGAAAACAAAAAAGCCCGCTCAAAGGCGGGCTTTTTTTGTCGATGGTGGGTGATGAGAGATTCGAACTCCCGACCCCCTCGGTGTAAACGAGGTGCTCTAACCAGCTGAGCTAATCACCCATCGTGCGGTGCGAGGCAGTGTATAACAGGCCTGTTTCGCAAAAGAAAGACAAAAAAAGAGACCAGCACCACTTTTTTTGGCCTGGCCTCATTTTGTCTCAAAAAACGGTAGTTTTTAGCCGTTTACAGAGTCCTTCAGGGCTTTACCAGCCTTGAACTTAGGCTGCTTTGATGCAGCAATCTGAATGGTTTCGCCTGTACGAGGATTACGGCCCTCAGACGCTTTACGTTCAGCAACGCTGAGAGTACCAAAACCAACCAGACGTACATCATCACCTGATGCCAGTGCATTGGTGACTGCTTCCAGAACAGCGTCTACAGACTTGTTTGCATCCGCTTTTGCAAGACCGGAAAGTTCAGCCACTGCGGCAACGAGATCGTTCTTATTCACTATAAGCCCCCTTCAGTTTCATTTGACATATTTGTCCGTCAAAATTGTTCCAACAAAAGACGGATGAATACTAGAGGCCCGTTTTCCGTCGGTCAAAGGGAAAATGAAAGATATCCCCAGCTTTTCTGCGACTTATAGACACTTTTCGTAAAATTTAATGGGTTGTCAGCCCATCTGTGACTTTTTGTGCAGATGCAGCACTGGCAAGTTCCTGTGCGAGACGCTCTTCACTCCAGTCCAAAGGCTCCAAAGGCTTGGTCAGAGCGACTTTCAACACCTCATTAACGTCGGATACCGGTATAATTTCCAGTCCCTCTTTCACATTATCGGGAATCTCTGCCAGATCCTTCTCATTGTCATGAGGAATAAGGACTGTTTTGATTCCGCCGCGCAGAGCCGCGAGGAGTTTTTCCTTCAAACCGCCAATCGGCAGAACCCGCCCACGCAAGGTGACCTCACCCGTCATTGCCAC
>JAKSCD010000532.1 GCA_022360775.1 Sneathiellales bacterium
CACCCGTGCGCCACTCTCCACTTCCCGAAAGAAGCTTCTCGTTCGACTTGCATGTGTTAGGCCTGCCGCCAGCGTTCGTTCTGAGCCAGGATCAAACTCTCAAGTTTGATTTAAAATTGACAAATTTCCCGTCACAACGTTCTGCTCATCCTATAAATATAAAATAAGCGCTGAACTGCAAATTACTTACATAACTTCCAGAATACACGTCACGACAAAAAACCAATCAATAAAACAAGCCGCCGCCCGCGTATCCCTTCTCTAAATCAACAATGTAAATCAAAAACCGAAAGAAAAATCACCTTCGAAAATCCAACAAATCCGAACCAGTCAAACCGTGTCTCTAAACACATCAAACCTGCCCGACCCGTCGGCGTGGAGCGGTTTATAGGCCCATCAATCAAAACCGTCAAACCCTTTTTTCGACTTTTTTCATTTTTCTTTTCAAGATCCCAGATATCCTCACTTCAAGGTCAAAAGACCGCAAGATATCCCTCAAAATAACGCAGAAATATACTCGGCAGGAGGAGCAGACAGGCCTTTATCCAAAAGAGATGCCCGCAAAACTGAATCACTATGCAATGAAAAAGATAAATCCCTTAAATAACAGACTGAAAAGATCTCTTTATAAACGCTCCACAGAACTGCCATAGACGGAATAGATTTGTAACAGTTTTCCTTGTTCTCTTCTTTATTAAGGAAATATTGAGGAAAACTTGACAAAAACTCTAGGGGTACGCATTGTTTGGGCCACTCGATATGGTTAATCGGGAAGAAACAACCTGGGACTGATAGTGGTGTAATCGGTGCGACATATTCTTGAAAGTAAACTGTTGAGTAAAAACAAGAACACTAAGGCCTTATTGCCAATGATCGCAATCATCTGCGGAGGATTAATGGGCGGATTAGCTGCCTATGCATTCCTACCGGCTGACCAATCCCTGAATAAAGTTCTGCATGCATCAGCAGCAACCGTAGCAGAATCATCTCTCTCATCAACGAACAAAGAAACGAATACCGTTGTCGCCTCGTTAGGAGATCTTTCCACACCAAGACCTTCTCAGAAGCCGGGTGGATTATCACTGACTAACAAAAATCCAGCTGCCGAAAACTCATCCAATATTGGTGAAAAGACCGTTTCCATTGGACGGGGTGACACTCTCATGAAGGTTCTCACCAAAGCAGGCGCCGCGCCGCAAGAGAGCCATAAAGCAATACGCGCCCTTTCCAAGGTTTTTGATCCGCGCCGACTGAAGATCGGTCAGAATATAACGCTTTATTTTGGATCCCTTGAGACTAGCGACACAAAGACTTCCGCTCAGGCAAGTCTGGTCAGTGTTTCGCTGAAACAGGATGTGGATCGCAGACTTGATGTTATTCGCACTCCGGAAAACAGCTTTAAAGTCAGGGAAACTGTTATCAGCCTTGAAAAGCAGATGGCCCGTGCAGGAGGCGTTATTGACAACTCTCTTTTCCTGTCCGCTGCCAAAGCAGGGTTACCAACATCTGTCACGCTGGATCTTATCCGCATTTTCAGCTATGACGTCGATTTCCAGCGCGAAATCCAGACAGGCGACAGGTTTGAAGTCTATTTCGAACGTTTTGTAGATAAAGATGGCAAGGTGTTGAAAGAAGGCCGCATTCAATGGGCGTCCATGACGTTGAGCGGCACAGAGCTTTCGCTTTACCGCTACAAAACCCAGGATGACAGCTTTACCGACTACTATACCGCCAATGGGCAAAGTGTTCGCAAGACACTGATGCGCACCCCGATTGACGGGGCACGTTTGACATCAGGCTTTGGCAAGCGGCGCCACCCTATTTTGGGATATACCAAAATGCATAAGGGAACCGATTTTGGTGCCCGCACCGGAACTCCCATTATGGCAGCCGGAAACGGGACCGTCGAAAGGGCGGGCCGTAATGGTGCCTATGGCAACTATATACGGATCCGCCACAACGACACCTACAAGACAGCCTATGCACATATGAAAGGTTTCGCCAAGGGCATTCGCCCTGGAAAGCGTGTCAAGCAGGGTCAGATTATCGGGTATGTCGGGAGTACAGGCCGATCAACCGGTCCCCATCTTCACTATGAAGTCATAAAAAACGGACGCCAGATCAATCCCATGTCCGTGAAATTGCCTGCCGGTCGTAAATTAAAGGGCAAAATGCTTACAGCGTTCAAGAGACATACCGGCAAGGTAGACGAAGCCGTTGCTGCACTTCCCATGGAGCAACGTTTCGCTCAACTGGACTAAAATATAAAACAGGCAAATTAAAGGCGGCTGAAAAATATCAGCCGCCTTTTTTGTCAGGCTGCGTCTGCAAGTGTACCGTTGATCATCAGTCCCCCTTCAGCGGCACTGACCGTAATGGATTGACCATCCGAAATTTCCCCTTGCAGAAGGAGGTTGGCGAGAGGGTTTTGCAGCGATCTCTGGATCACCCGCTTTAAGGGCCGCGCCCCGTAAACCGGATCAAAACCTTTATCCGCAAGCCATGTCTTCGCTGCTTCATCCAGATTAAGCGTTATCTGACGATCCTCCAGAAGCTGAACCAGACGCTCTATCTGAATATCAACAATAGCGTCCATATCCGCACGGCTCAGACGATGGAATATAATCTGTTCATCCAGCCGGTTCAGGAATTCGGGGCGGAAGGCAGACCTCACCACTTCCATGACCTGATGCTGAACAAGCGGATCGTCAGCATCGGCGTCGCCGTCCAGATGTTCACTGCCAAGATTGGAGGTCAAGATGATAACCGTATTTTTGAAATCAACCGTTCGGCCCTGGCCATCGGTCAAACGGCCGTCATCCAGAACCTGAAGCAGAATATTGAACACATCCGGATGCGCCTTTTCAACTTCATCAAAGAGGATAATCTGATAGGGACGGCGGCGTACAGCTTCGGTTACGACACCACCCTGATCATATCCCACATACCCTGGAGGGGCACCGATCAGACGGGCGACACTGTGCTTTTCCATATATTCAGACATATCCACCCGAAGGAGTGCATGTTCATCATCAAACAGAAACTCAGCAAGAGCTTTTGTCAATTCTGTCTTGCCAACACCGGTTGGTCCCAGAAAGAGGAAAGAACCTATGGGGCGGTTCTGGTCCTGCAATCCGGCGCGAGCTCGCCTGACAGCATTGGAAACAGCTTCCAGCGCCTCATCCTGACCGATCACCCGGCCTCTCAAACGGTTCTCCATATCCAGAAGTTTTTCCCGCTCACCTGAGAGCATCTTCTCCACTGGAATACCTGTCCATCGGGAGACAACACCGGCAATATCCTGTTCTTTGACACTTTCGCGCACCAGCGAGGAGTTCTCTGCTTCCGAGGCTTCGGAGAGTTCTTTTTCCAATGCCGGGATAACGCCATAAGCCAGTTCCCCGGCTTTTTGCAGATCTCCCTGACGCTGATAGATCGCCAGATCGTTTTTCGCCTGTTCCAGTTTCTCTTTCACCTGTTGCGCTGAGTTTAACTTCTCTTTTTCTGCTCTCCAGGCTTCTGTCAGGGTTTCCGACTTCCCTTCAAGGGATAAAAGTTCAGTTTTGAGTTTTTCAAGCCGGTCCTGGGAAGCCTTGTCATCCTCTTTTTCCAAAGCTGATGCCTCGATTTTCAATTGCAGGATCTTGCGATCAAGCTCATCCACTTCCTCAGGCTTGCTATCCACTTCCATACGCCGTCGGCTGGCCGCTTCATCCATCAGGTCAATGGCTTTATCGGGCAAAAAACGATCCGTTATATAACGGTTTGACAGGGTAGCTGCCGCGACAAGAGCACTATCTGAAATTTGAACACCGTGGTGAAGCTCGTATTTCTCCTTTAAACCGCGCAAAATAGAGATACTGTCTTCTACAGTTGGTTCTGAAACAAAAACAGACTGGAAGCGACGGGCGAGAGCCGCATCTTTTTCAATATATTTCCGATACTCATCCAGCGTTGTTGCACCGACACAATGCAACTCGCCGCGCGCAAGTGCCGGTTTCAAGAGATTGGAAGCGTCCATGGATCCTTCTGCAGCCCCGGCACCGACGAGCGTATGCAGCTCATCAATGAAGAGGACAATCTCCCCTCCTAAAGCAGAGACTTCTGACAATACTGATTTCAGGCGCTCTTCAAACTCACCGCGGAATTTCGCACCGGCAATCAGCTGCCCCAGATCCAGCGACATCAGTTTTTTATCTCGAAGGCTTTCCGGAACATCCCCATTAACGATACGAAGAGCCAATCCTTCAATTATTGCAGTTTTACCAACGCCGGGCTCACCAATCAGCACAGGATTATTTTTGGTTCTTCTGGAAAGAACCTGGACCGTGCGCCGGATTTCCTCGTCCCGGCCAATAACCGGGTCCAGTTTCCCCTCTCGTGCTGCCTCGGTAAGATCACGCGCATATTTCTTAAGGGCATCATAAGAGCCTTCAGCGCTCGCACTGTCGGCTGTTCTGCCTTTGCGAAGGTCATTAATGGCTTCGTTCAGGCTATTCGCAGTAATTCCCACATCTTTGAGAATTTTAGCACTTTTAGAGCCGGTTTCCAGAGTGAGCGCCAGAAGCAATCTTTCCGCGGAAATAAAGCTATCTCCTGATTTTTCAGCCAGTTTCTCCGCACCGGAAAAGACACGCGCCAACTCGGAACTCAAGTTGATCTGACCTGACCCGCTTCCAGTGACTTTTGGAAGTTTTGCTAATTCTGCTTCAGTTTTGGAAAGTGCCACATTGGCATTACCGCCTGCTTTATTGATCAAACCGCTTGCCAGCCCTTCCTGGTCATCCAGCAGTATTTTCAAAAGATGCTCTGGCGTTAAAGTCTGGTGGTTCTCCCGAAGCGCCAGTGATTGCGCCGCCTGGATGAACCCACGCGAGCGATCTGTGTAATTATTAAAATCCATGCTCTTCCTCGACACATAGACCGTTGTTTCTCTGTGCAATTTTAACAGGCCCCTCAAGCGGCAACCTGAAGAAATCCACCAACGGTTTCTCTTTTTTAGATTTGGTCAAATCACAAGATTTTACAAGAGGTAATTTGTGATCAGGAGATTAATGGAACAAACAAGAAAGGCACCCGATCGGGTGCCTTTTTTTATTCTGCGGATTGCGGCTCTTCTTTCGAGCTCTCCTCGCTTCTGCGATTAGCTCGCCGGCGAAGTCCGCGTGTCCGGCTGACGCGCCGTTTGGTTTTCGGTTTTTCTTCTGCTGCTTCGTCTTCACCAGCAGAACCAAGATCAAGCTGCAAAGGCGCCCCATCTTCCGAAATATTTTCCTCAGAAGGTGTCTCTCCCTTTTCACTTTCTTCAGAAACCGGTGTTTCCTCGGAAAGCTCGGTTACAGGGGCATCCTGATTTTCATCAGAAGAACCTGTACCGTCAGCACTTGCAGTATTCTC
>JAKSCD010000465.1 GCA_022360775.1 Sneathiellales bacterium
ACATCTGTCAAATCACCCTGAAATCCGCCCATTGGGGTACGGGCCATGCCAACAATGACAATTGGATCGTCACTCATTATTTTATCTCCAATACTCAGTTGTAACGTGTTTGATGCGCCCAGTTGGGGCAGACATGACTGGTTTATACCAGCATGCCTGTACTATTTCCCCGCTTTTTTTAAGCTGTCTCGATGAACAGTTCGCGACCGATCAGCATTCTTCTGATCTCGCTTGTACCAGCACCGATTTCATAAAGTTTTGCATCCCTCAGCAAACGGCCTGTCGGGAATTCGTTGATATATCCATTTCCGCCCAGTGCCTGAATTGCTTCCAGAGCCATCCAGGTTGCCTTTTCTGCTGCATAAAGAATAACGCCTGCGGCATCCTTGCGGGCTGTTTCCTGGCGATCACATGCTTTCGCCACAGTATAAACATAGGCCTTGCAGGCATTCATCGTAGAATACATATCCGCAACCTTACCCTGCATCAGCTGGAAAGTACCAATGGATTCACCAAATTGCTTGCGATCGTGAATATAAGGGACGACAGCATCCATACAGGCATTCATAATACCTAATGGTCCGCCGGAGAGAACAACCCGTTCATAATCGAGACCACTCATCAGGACACGTACGCCCTCATTGAGCGGACCCAGAATATTTTCTTCCGGCACTTCGCATTCTTCAAAGACCAATTCACAGGTATTGGACCCGCGCATACCCAGCTTGTCGAGCTTTTGAGCCGTTGAAAAACCTTTAAAACCTTTTTCAATGATAAAGGCCGTGATACCGCGCGGACCTGCTTCAGGTTCGGTCTTCGCGTATACAACAAGTGTATCCGCATCCGGACCGTTGGTGATCCACATTTTGTTCCCGTTCAGGATGTAACGATCCCCTTTTTTCTCTGCCCGCAAGCGCATGGAAACCACATCTGATCCTGCACCTGGCTCACTCATGGCGAGCGCGCCGACATGCTCTCCTGAGATGAGTTTTGGAAGATATTTCTGTTTCTGTTCTTCAGAACCGTTTCTGCGGATCTGATTGACACAGAGATTGGAATGCGCGCCATAGGAAAGACCGACCGAAGCAGAAGCGCGGCTGATTTCCTCGACAGCAATGACATGCTCAAGATAGCCGAGGCCTGTTCCTCCATAGTCTTCTTCAACCGTGATGCCAAGAAGGCCCAAGTCCCCCATCTTTCGCCAGGCATCCATCGGGAATTCATTTGTTTCATCAATCTCTGCGGCGCGAGGAGCCAGTTCTGCATCCGCAAAACTGCGAACCGTATCCCGGATCATATCCGCGGTTTCGCCAAGATCGAAATTCAGTGTTGGAAAATCTATGGATGACATCGAACGTCCTTTTCTAGATTTGATATTCAGACAGCTATCAGGGTGACCAGTGCAACAGCACAATGCTTTCGCGTCTCCCCCTGAACAGAGTAGATATTGGTCTCCGCCACTTTGAGGCTTCGACCGGATTTCAGAATTTTTGCGATAGCCACAAGCTTGTCACCTTTGGCAGGCGACAGAAAATTGAGTTTATATTCTGCGGTCAAGCAGTTCTCCCCGCTTGTCATCACTGTCGCACCAGCAGCGCCAGCAGCATTATCAGCAAGGGTGCCAATAACACCGCCATGAAAAAATCCGTTTTGCTGGGACAAGTCCTCTTTATAGTCCAGCGTCATTTCGCAAAGACCCTCTTGCAGCGCAGTAATTTCAACACCAAGATGGTGCATAAATTTCTGGCTTTCAATTACCGGAAGCAATCTTTGCTTTAACTGACTATCAATTCTGTCGCTCATGCTGATCCAACCGTTTCCCGCCCCAGATTAGGCGCATCAGATTTACCCAGCATACACATCATGGTGAACATCCCGGTCAGGCAATGCACGACACCCCCTTCTTTTTCGGCAAAGACATCCCCTTTCAGATGAAAAATTTTCTTTCCAGCTCTGATCACTTCTGACCGGGCACGAAGACGCTCCCCCTCTGAAGGGTTGAGAAAATTGACCTTAAAATCGACTGTTAAAACAGTGCTGTTTTCTGGATAGAGCGAAAAAGCTGCATAACCTGCAGCAGAATCCGCAAGCGAGGAAACCAGCCCTCCATGGAAAAAGCCGTGTTGCTGCGTCAGGCCCCTTTGACGGTCAACAACGATTTCACACACACCGGGTTTCAGAACATCAAGTCTGGCTCCGATAAGCTCCATGAAGGGCTGGCGGGAGAAACTGTCCCGAACAACATGTTCAAAATTTGAATTTTGAGGCTGAAAGACTGTCATCTTTACTGACCACCGAATTCAGGCTTTTGTTTCTTCAAAAATGCCTGAATGCCGGCCTTTCCATCTTCTGTCTTTGCCGCCGCGGCAATCCCCCGCGCTTCCAGTTCCATCTGGCTTTCAAGGGTATCGCTAAAGGTATTCAGAAGCAGGTTTTTAATCATGCCATAGGATTTAGTGGGTCCTGCAGCCATTTTTTGCGCAAGATCCATCGCCTCATCCATCAGTTGATCGCCTGGAACAACCTTGTTCACCAATCCCCAATCCAGCGCCTCTGCAGCGGTCAGTGTACGATTGGTCAACATCAGCTCCTGGGTCCGACGCATTCCGATGTGACGCGCGACATAATATGTGGAACTGCCATCCGTCACGAGCCCTGCATTTGTATAGGCCATTGTGAATTTTGCGTCCTCTGACGCGATACTCATATCACCGCAACAAGCCATACTGAAACCGGCCCCTGCTGCAATTCCATTAATGGCAAGGATGACCGGGGCGTCCATTCTGGCGAAGCGGGAAAGCGCCCCATGCAGGTAAATGGTCAGTTCTTTAAGGAGTTTCGGCATATCATCGCCAGCAGCGGCAAAAGAAGGCAAATCACCACCAGCAGAATAAAAGCGGCCGGCGCCTGTGAATATGACAGCCCTGATTTCAGGATTTTCATCGCATTCAATGGAAACATCCATAAGCTCCTGGCCCATTTTACGGTCAAGCGCATTGGCATTTTCCGGGCGGTTCATGCGAATAACAGCAACATTTCCATGCTGTTCAAAGTCCAATGTTTCGAACGTCATCACTCCCTCCTCTTCTCTACAAAATGCATTTTGATGAAAGATACATAAAAAACGACTATAGATGAAATCGTTTACTTCAATCTATATTATTGATATTGTCTATAGTATGGATATTTACCAGCTTCGTTATTTTTTGGCCGTCGTCGAAACCCGTAATTTCTCCCGCGCAGCAGAACGTGTCTTTATCAGTCAACCGACACTATCCGCAGGGATCAAGAAACTGGAACAGGAACTTGACGTTATCCTGTTTAACAGAGGGAGCAGGGACATTTCGCTGACAGATGCAGGCCGCAGGTTTCTGCCTCGCGCCAGAACCGTCATCTATGAAGTCAATGCGGCCAAACAGGAAGCCAGCGGCAAGATCCCTTCCCTTCGATTTCAAATCGGTATTCCCCGCGCTCTTCCTATCGCAAAACTGTCCCCGCTTCTTGCCGATTTTCGCAAAACACATCCACAAGCACAGATCGCCATCAAGGAAGGAACACCGGAGCAACTGGAAAAATGGCTTGATGAAAAACGGGTCGATATGATTATCAGCACTGCCCCGACAGCAACAACCGGTCATTTTTTCGAAAAACTATTTACAACCAAATGTGTTCTTGCAGTTCCGGAGCAACATACCCTGTCTTCAAGGAACGCGGTTCCCATGCAGCAATTGAACCGCCTGGATTTCATTCATCGCAGTCACTGCCTTTTTGAAACCGAGATCACCCGGACCTTCGCAAGGGAAGGCGTTAATCCTCACATCATTTTCAGGACAGATGAGGATGAAAAGGCTCTGTCTCTCGTTGCGGCAGGGACAGGACTATGTGTCGTTCCTGATATTCTCAATCACCCGGGAATAGAGTTTATTTCGATAGATGGCTTTAACAGTGCCAGAACGCTCGGCATAAGCTGGGTCGACGACCAGAAAACAGAAATCACCGAAGCCTTTCGCTTATTTGCCATCAGCCATAACTGGCAGGACAAGAGAAATAGCGGCAGCAATCTTGAATGGGCTCGATAGTCCCTGCTAAAGCAAAACCAGCGATGCAATCCCAAGGAAAGCGACAAAACCGATCACATCCGTAATGGTTGTCAC
>JAKSCD010000447.1 GCA_022360775.1 Sneathiellales bacterium
AACAGCATTCTTTCTTTTAAAGTAATGGAAAATAGAAAAATTAGAAAGGAATAAAATAGTTATAGTTCAAAAATAGAATATGGCAAGAAAAAAGCGTCCTGGACATATTGAAAAATTTTTGAAACGTGCAGATAAAGCAATTGATGATGCCGTAAAAGAAGGAATAAGACGTGCTGATGAAATTGTCGAGGATGCAGCAGAGTTTGGAAAAATAGCAAGTAAAGAGGCTCATCAAAAAAGTGTAGAGCTTAAAAAAATAGCAAAGATTGAAGGAGAGCGATTAAAAGCCGAAGGTGAAAGGAAACTCAACAAAAGTATTTCTAAAGCAAAAAAAATGACTTCATCGCAAAAAAATGATTTAGAAACACTGGCAAAATTAGGAGAATTAAGGAAAGTAGGGATACTTACAGAAAAAGAATTTCAAACAAAGAAAAAGAAAATTCTTAAGAGAATATAGAATTTAAAAATTTTAGAATAATGACAATAAAAAAATTACAAGATATTGACATTATTGATGGTGGAGAAGGTACAGAAATTCGTCAAATCTTCCATCCGCACAATACTCTAAATGGAATTCGATATAGCCTATCTCATTCAGAATTAAAACCAGGCAAAAAATCAAAATTACATAAAATAAAATCATCTGAAGTGTATTACATCTTACAAGGAGAAGGCAGTTTACAAATTGATGATGAGGTTTTCAAGGTTTCAAAAGATCAAGCAATTTACATTGCTCCACATTCAAAGCAATCTATAGAAAATACTGGAAAGGATAATTTGAGATTCTTGTGCATAGTTGATCCAGCATGGAAACATGAAGATGAAACTGTGTTAGAATAATTCATAAAAAATAGCCTTCAAGCTAAACTAATTATTTTTAACATAGAAGGACTATCTAAAATAGCGTGAACGAATACCAAGCATTAGAAACTCTAAATCTAAATTCTGAATCATCATTTAGTGATGTAAAATACGCATATAGAAAATTAGCACGAGAGCTTCATCCAGATAAAAATTTGGATGAAAAAGACGGTAAAAAGTTAAAGGAAGTAACTGCAGCTTATCATAGTTTAAAAAAGAATCATAAAAAAACGAATTCACCTAAATCAAATAATTATAATTCTCAATCAAAAACTGAACAAAATTTTCGAAAGAAAAAATCACAATGGGGAGCTGATCCCAAAGGAAAAACTCCGGAAGAAGATTGGAGCAGATTCACAAAAGATTTTGAAGAATCTAATCCAAATTTTTGGAAACA
>JAKSCD010000466.1 GCA_022360775.1 Sneathiellales bacterium
ATGATCCGGGTCATTTCGTCTCCGTCCAGTTCAACAACTGGATTAGCGACTTGAATCTTTGGCATGTCGAGATCCTTCTTTGCCTGATAAATTTCGTATTGTGCGGGCAAAATAGCACCGCCTGCGTATCGCGCAAGTTACGGAACGCAAAAAAGACTAAAAATTCTACATTTTTGAAATATCTGGCTGTATTTCTGCATCAGGTAGGCTTTTAAGGGCTGGAAGGATCTCTTCCAGTCCCTCAACAACCTGAAAGTAAGAGAAAACTTCTGTCTCGACGAATCCCTGATTAATCATGTGATCCATCAAATCCAGAAAAGGCTGCCAGTATCCCAGATAATTGACGAGGATAATAGGTTTGTCATGCAGTTTCAGCTGGCGCCAGGTGATCATTTCAAAGGTTTCATCCAGCGTCCCGATACCACCTGGCAGAACGACAAAGGCATCAGATTTTTCAAACATCATCTGTTTGCGGGTATGCATGCTGTCTACGACATAAAGTTCCGTCAAATTCTCGTGACCCACTTCAATATCGTGTAGATGCTCCGGTATAATCCCTATAACCTTGCCACCAGCGTCAAGGGTCGCATCTGCTGTTATGCCCATCAGGCCGACATGGCCGCCACCATAGACAAGCTGTATGCCATTTTGACCGAGTTGGGTTCCAAGATTTTTTGCTGCCTCTGAAATAGCAGGTTCAGCAGGCATTCTGGAGCCGCAGTAAACACACAGAGAAGAGATCTTTGTCATGAATGTACCTGTCGGGATTGGTTTTAAAAAGACTTTAATATCCTTCTTTATTTGCTCTGCTATCTGGATGTCGTCAAGCGTTGTTTTTGCAGGAGAAGCGGATGTCTTGAAAGTGGAGATTTCCAAAATTGAGGCGGATATGTACCGCTTCTCTGTAACTGTGAAACATGAAGACCAGGGATGGAAGCATTATGCGGATCGCTGGGATGTTCTGGATGAGCAGGGCAATATACTGGGAACGCGGGTTCTTATGCACCCTCATGATAACGAGCAACCTTTCACCCGCTCGATGAAACTCTCTATTCCCATGCATGTCAAAAATGTGACAGTACGGGCGCGAGATAGCAAACATGGCTATGGCGGTAAGGAAATAACCGTTAGCCTACCGCAATAGCTTTCATTTTACTTCGCAGGCTTTGGACAGGTTCCCCAGAAACTGTCCAGGCATTTTTGCCGATATTCCAGCAACGGAAGAATGGCACCCGGGTTGGGCATTACCGCATTTTGTGATGGCGCGCCACTTAAGGAGCGGGTGGCAGAGCGCGAACGCGCGGGAAGACCTGGCCTGGCTTCCTTGAGCTTGATCTTTTTAGCCTGTGTATATTGGGATTTTTTTGGCAGTTTCGCCTCGGCACCAAAGGAAACGGATAACGGAGACAGAAGGATTGCTGTAGCCATGGCAAGAAGAATTGTGCGCTTCATAACAGGTTTCCCATACTGGAATGTGGATGTAACCATATGTCGCTGAACGCTCATGCAGGGTTCATTTAATTTCCTCATTATCGAGATCATAAACGATAAATCTGTGCCGAATACAGCTTCACAATTCCGTGCAGAACAGGAAAACTTTGCCCTTAGGCCATAAATTTGGCTATCGTTTCCTTCGGAGAGAAATTTCTTTCATATTCCGAACAAAAACCGGGAATAAAACTGAAGCCCGATTGTTTATGTACCGTAACTTTTTGTCTGAGCCTGAAATTGAGGGAGAAAATAATGCAAGCAAAACTGCTGAAAATCGCATGTACAGGTATATTGGGTGTGGGACTGGTTGTTGGATCAGTACCAGCATATTCGCATTCCGGATCCACAGGGAATGCTGATGCAGACAAGCGCATTGCAAAAATGAAAACTCTGGGAACAAATATGAAAGCAATTGCCCAGGTTGCAAAAGGAGAGGTTCGCTATTCTCCGGAAATTGATTTTAAAGCACAAGAAATTGAAGCAATTGCCAAGGAAATGAAAAATCTATTTCCAGAAGGCTCCGGCGGCGATAAAACACGATCAAAACCTGAAATCTGGAGTGATAAAGCAGGATTTATGAAAGCCGTAGTTGCTTTTGAAACAGCTGCCGCCGGTTTGACAAAGGCTGCCAGCACCGGGGATCGTGGCGCCATTGGGAAAGCATTGCAAGCTACAGGAAAAACCTGTGGTGGATGTCATAAGCCTTACCGGACACCGAAAGATCATTAAGTCGGTATGGAAAAAATACTGAACCTGGCAGCTTCCCTCCTTGCGATGGGAGTTGCCGCTTTTCCAGCAGAAGCAAATGAAATGGTGGAAAAAGGGGCTTATCTGACAGCTGCAGCGGGCTGCCAGGCCTGTCATACTGATCCCAAAGAAAAACAGGCATTTGCTGGCGGCCGCCCCTTAAAAACACCATTTGGCATTTTTTATAGTCCTAACATAACACCGGATAGCAAAAGCGGGATCGGGAACTGGACGGAAGAAGAATTCATCAAAGCTGTCAAACAGGGGATAAGCCCGGAAGGATCTCACTATTTCCCGGCATTCCCTTATACCAGCTACGCAAAGATGACGGACCAGGATGCAAAAGCAATTTTTGCTTATCTGAGAAGTCTGTCGCCAATAGAGCGGGAAAACAGGGATCATGAGATAGTGGCTCCCTTTTCCTGGAGATGGCTGCAAACCGGCTGGAAACTACTTTTTTTTGATGACAAAACCCCTGCGCCCCTTGCCGATAAAAAACTGGATCGCGGGCGTTACCTGGTCGATGCACTGGGTCATTGCGGTGAATGCCATACACCCCGAAATTCCTTGGGCGGGCTGGATCAGAGCAGGTATCTTGCAGGTATGGCGGGAGGTGGTGAAGGGGAACTCGTTTCCAACATTACACCTGACCCGAAAACAGGAATAGGGGACTGGTCAACGGGAGATATGGTCAGCTTTCTTGAAACCGGTATGAAACCGGATTTTGATGATGTTCAGGGCAGTATGGAAGAAGTCATCAGCCACGGGACTTCAAAACTCACGAAAGAGGATCGGGAAGCGATGGCAGAGTATCTTCGCAGCATCACACCGATTGAAAACAAAATCTCGCGCTAAGCAAATAGTTGTAAGATCGCCAAAGATGGGCACATGTTGCGTCTTATTCGGTTAAGGTTCATACTGTTAGTAGACATTATATGCAGGTGAGGGTGTTGTGCGCGTCATTGGAATTCTAGTAACACTGTTAGTTCTTGCAGCGGGTGCCTTGTTTTTTTTCCTGGATGGAGAAGAAAAAGAAACTGCTGAAAAAGTAACACCCAAGACCCCGGCTGCACCTGCGACGGATCAGGCAAAGCCTGCCCAAAAAATTGTGACAGGCAAAGCGGACGAGCCGAAGGTTGAACCGCCAAAAGTGGCGACTGAAAAGGCTCAGGAAGCTGCATCTGCGGATAAACCTGAAATCGTCATCAAGCCAAAAACAGGAGAAACATCTAAAGCCTCGGGACTGGCGAGGATGGTGGATCCGGCTTTCGACATTGTACGGGTTGATGAAAATTGTGGCCTTCTTGCTGCAGGAACAGCGGAACCCACCTCAATGATCCAGATTTTTGCGGGCGAAAAACTTCTCGGTAAAGTTCAGACAAACCGCCGCGGAGAATGGATTTTCCTCACAACGCATCCCCTTGAAAAAGGGGCACAAAAAATCAACGCCATTGCAACAAATCCTGATGGCAAGGATGTCGAGACGGATCGTTATGTGATTATGCAAGTTCCTGATTGTGCTCAGCAAATCGATAAACGGGAACCTGCAATCGCCCTTCTTGCGCCTAAGGAAAAAGCGGGTAAGGAAGCTTTCGATAAACGAGTGAGTAAACTCCTTCAAGTTCCTGAACCAAAAGGAAATCTTGAATCCGCAAAAGATCTTTCTGTGGGATCTGTTGATTATGACGACAAGGGTAATGTTGCGTTATCGGGCAAAGCCAAAGACGGAAATTCAGTACGGGTCTATCTGGAAAACAAACTTGTTGGAACAGCTGAGGTAGGCAAGGACGGTGAGTGGAGCTTGCAGCCTGAAAAGGATATTGATCCTGGTACCTATACACTTCGCGCCGATCAGGTTGATGATCAGGGAAAAGTCATTTCGCGGGTTGAGATACCGTTTCAGCGAGAAGCTGCCGATGATGTGATCCTCGCGAAAGGGGGTATCGAAATTCAGGCGGTTGTTCAGCCTGGCAACAGTTTGTGGCGTATTGCCCGGCGCATGTATGGCAAGGGTACCCATTACACCACGATCTATCAGGCGAACCAGTCACAGATAAAAGATCCTGACTTAATCTATCCAGGCCAGATTTTTAAATTGCCGGAAAATGCGTCTAATTGAATTTCACGATAATTGTTGGTGGAGCGTCTTCGGAATTTTCCGCATCTGAACCGGTACCATCGTCATTCAGTTTTTCAACAGCTGAAGGGTTTTCAGGTGGCTCCAGGATCGCAGCTTCGCTATCCGAAGGAGTTTCAGGCGCACATTTCGGGATGACATTGTAATCCTTGGGCAGCGTATCCGACGGATGCTGCCATCCGATTTCCCGCGCAAGTTCAATGAACGGACGGGCGTAAAGCAGGGAAGTAACGGCGGAGGTAATAAGGTCCAGACCCGTAATTTCGTCGGGGAGGTGATCGTCAATCATCAGATAGATATGATGGCGTTTGGGGTCCAGAACAAACCGGACACGATCATTGTCGCAATCCCAGGCCAGAATGCGCAAAAGCCGCTCTCGGTATCCGGGTTTTTCAGCGCTGAAAGGGAGAGGGCCCAGGCTTCCCAGAAGGCGCAGCCGGTGCATGCTGTCAATATGATCGAGCTTTGCTGAGAAATGCATTTTTTCCCAGATAAAACGGAAAGACATTGGCGCTTTTGGAGCAGCCCAGCTTAACTTTTCACTTCCTTCGCTAATCAGCGTTTCAAATTTAGCGTTTTTCTGCTCAGCCAACTGTTCTTGCAGCATGGGTACGTCAACCTGATTCTTTAATGTTTTCGCGGTTTTATGCGTCCGTCATCACTAATACTATAGATATAAGTGGTTAATATTGTGGTAACTTCCCCAGGCAAACCGTAGAATGCGCAAAAGAAAAAAGCCGAGCGAGAGAGAATGAGCAAAACTGTGTTTGACGCCCATAGCGAGAGCGAAAAGAGAAGCCATTTCGCGACCGCGTGGTCATTGATGGGCTATATCTGGACCAAGGATCGAATGGATCTGAAGGTGCGTATAATAATTGCCTTTGGTTTCCTTCTGGCCGCAGAACTGGCGACAGTTTACTCTCCGTACATTCTCAAATTCATGGTGGATGATCTGACAAAAGGCGAGGACGGAGCGAATGTCCTGCTTGTTGTCCCTATTGCATTGATTATAGCATTTGGTGTTGCCCGGGTATTGCAGCAGGCCTTTGGTGAGTTAAGGGATGCCATATTTGCGAAAGTGGGGCAAAATGCCATCCGCAGGGTGGCATTAGACACGTTTCGCCATTTGCACAGACTTTCCTTGCGGTTTCATATGGATCGGCAGACCGGCGGATTGAGCCGTGTTATCGAGCGTGGCACAAAGGGAATAGATTTTCTTCTGCGTTTCATGCTGTTCAATATTATCCCGACCATTCTCAAAATCCTGATTATCAGTGGCATTATGTGGGTTGAATATGGGTTTGCCATGTCGCTGATAACTTTCGGCACACTTGTCGGGTATATCTATTTCACATTGGCGGTCACGGAATGGCGTTTGAAATATCGTCGCCAGATGAATGAAAAAGACAGTGAAGCGAATACCAAGGCCATCGACAGCCTGTTGAATTTTGAAACCGTGAAATATTTCGGCAATGAAGGTCATGAAAGTGTCCGTTTTGATAAAGCGATTGCCGGTTATGAAAAAGCAGCAGTAACCAGCCAGACTACACTTGCTTATCTTAATATCGGTCAGGGCTTCATCATCAGCGTCGGTTTGATGGCTGTTCTGTATATTTCGGCTTCAGGTGTCGTGAACGGAACCATGACAGTTGGCGATTTTGTTGCAGCACATGCCTTTTTAATGCTGCTGGTCCAGCCTCTTAACTTCCTGGGCTTTGTTTACAGGGAAATGAAACAGAGCCTTGTTGATATGGAGAAGATGTTCGAACTTCTGGGCGTTAATCGGGAGATTGATGACAGGGAAGATGCAGACCCTCTGGCTGAAGGAGAGGGAGAGATTGTCTTTGATGCCGTGAATTTCGGGTATGAGGAAAATCGCCAGATCCTGCATGATGTTTCTTTTACGGTTAAAGCAGGCCAGAAAGTTGCAATAGTCGGGCCTTCCGGTGCTGGTAAATCAACAATATCAAGGATCCTGTTCCGGTTTTATGATGTGAATAGCGGTTCGGTAACCATTGATGGTCAGGATATACGGGATGTGACCCAGCATTCCTTACGTGCAGCCATTGGCATTGTTCCGCAGGATACGGTGCTTTTTAATGATACGATCCGCTACAATGTTGGATATGGACGACCTCAAGCAACAGAGCAGGAGATTGAAGAGGCTGCAAAGCTTGCCAGTATCGATCGGTTTATTGAAAACCTTCCTGAAGGCTATGAAACCATTGTCGGAGAGCGAGGCCTTAAGCTGTCGGGCGGTGAAAAACAGCGTGTAGCCATTGCGCGAACGATCCTGAAAGCCCCGAGAATTCTGCTTTTTGATGAAGCAACTTCAGCGCTTGATTCACGAACCGAGCAGGAAATCCAGGAAAGCCTGCGTGAAGTTTCCAAAGACCGGACAACCCTGGTGATTGCACACCGCCTGTCCACTGTGGTGGATGCGGACGAAATTATTGTGTTGGACAGTGGCCGCATAAGTGAAAAAGGCAGCCATAAAGAGCTTCTGGAACAAGGAGGGCAATATGCCGAAATGTGGGCGCGTCAGCAGGAAGTTGCAGATTATCAGGAAAAACTTGAAAAGGCTCTGAAGTGACAGAGATATATTAAAGGTTCTTTTTACGACCGGCATGCGCTATACGGGCTACAGATCAAGGTAAATTTGGAAGAAAAACATGGATATATTGAAAACAGTCCTGGTTCCCATTAATCGCGAAGGCTACAGATTTGTTGCTATTTTTGCGGTTATTACAGCGCTGCTCTTTTTATTCACTCCTGACTTTTTTGGCTGGGTTGGTTTTGTCCTGACATTATGGTGCGTTTATTTCTTCCGTGATCCTGACCGGCATGTTCCTACAAAAGAAGGACTGATCGTGAGCCCGGCAGATGGTGTTGTTCAGTTGATCGAGCGGGCCGTTCCACCTGAAGAGCTTGGAATGGGATCAGATCCACTGCTCAGGATCAGTGTTTTCCTGAATGTCTTTAACGTGCATGTGAACCGGGTTCCGCTCGGCGGCACAATTGTAAAACAGGTTTATCGTCCTGGTAAGTTCCTGAATGCGGCCCTTGACAAGGCGTCGGAAGAAAATGAACGGCATGCGGTTCATCTGCGTACAGATAACGGCAAGGATATTGTCTTTGTTCAGATTGCCGGGCTGGTGGCCAGGCGTATTCTTTGTCATCTGGTTGACGGGCAGGAAGTCCGTACAGGTGAACGCTTCGGGCTGATCCGCTTTGGTAGCCGGACAGATATTTATCTTCCAGAAGGTGTTGAACCGCTGGTTGGTGTCGGGCAGAATATGATCGGCGGCGAGACCGTTATTGCGGATCTCAACGCGGAAAACGAAACAGCAATCGCGGTTGAGGTTCGATAAATGGTATTTGGTCGGCGCAAGAGATTTCGTGAACTTCCTATCAATTCACTGATCCCCAATATGCTCACAACGCTTGCGTTATGTGCGGGGCTTACCTCTGTGCGCTTCGCCCTTGAAGAACGCTGGGAACTGGCGGTAGTTGCCATTCTTGTGGCCGGTGTTCTGGATGGTCTGGATGGCCGAATGGCAAGGCTTTTGAAAGGAAGCACGAAATTTGGCGCTGAGCTGGATAGTCTTTCTGATTTTGTAAGTTTTGGTGTTGCGCCCGCCCTGGTCCTTTATCTGTGGACCCTGGATAGTGGTCTTGGCAGCCTGGGCTGGATTGTAGCGCTGACATATACTGTTTCCTGCGGTCTTCGACTTGCCCGTTTCAACACCATGCTTGAAGAAGATGTTCCTGCATGGGAAGCCCGATATTTTACAGGCATTGCCGCACCGGGTGGCGCCTCTATCTCGCTCCTCTTTATGGTGGTGAGTTTCTATTCGGATGCAGAGATTTTCTCATCCGGTATCCTGAACGCAGCCTGGCTTTTGTTCATGGCCTTCCTGATGGCCAGTCGTATTCCGACTTTCTCGATCAAGCGGATCCGAATTCCCCGCAAATTCATCATGCCCTTCCTCGTTCTGGTAGGAGGTCTTGCTGCTGTCATGGCGAGCTATCCCTGGGAATTCCTGACAGGCGTTGCAATTGCCTATCTGGGGACGATCCCCTTTGCTATTGCCACACATCAGAAACTTGCTCGTGAAGAAGCGCGCAAGCAACAGATGGCGCAGCCGGATGTTGTGGATTTGCAGAAACAGGAAAAAGAGAAAGACTAGCCCGTTAAGCTTACACCCCGAATAATATGAGGCGAAAATGATTGGGAGCCGCGTTCTCAAAGGAACGTTGCTGGCCCTTGGTATCGTATCGGCAGCAGCGTCAGTAGCAAGTGCCCAGACAATTTCCGGACCATCAACCGGCAATACTATCGTAAAGAAGATAAGCAATAAATTTGGCCTCAAGGCGCCCAAGAACAGCTTCGGCCTGCATTTTCAGCTTTTCCCGGCATTGGATGAAAAAGGACAGCATTCCAAATGCAGTACTTTTATCTATTTGCCTCTTGTTCAAAACGCGATTGATGCACAGGGGCAGGTGAAAGATCCTGACCTTAGAGCGAAATATGAAGAAGTCCTTGCGAATACCCGGAAAATTCTGACTGTCAGCGGTGTTCAACCGACCCGGCATAAGAAAACCTGTACGGTCACATCCGTTGCCCTTGCTTCAAACAACGACAGCGCATCAGGATTTGACATTGACGCTGTAATGCGGGGCGTCATCTACACAAAGGGCGCATCTTGTACAAGAGCATCCAGCAGGATTGATCCGGCGCGGAACTATCTGGTGGTTTCCCTTTCGGATGTGAAGTCAACACATGATGCGGCAAGAACCTGCCAGCATGTCATCTGGGTGAATTCCCCCTCTGCTGGTCCTAACGGGCAACCGGTGCTTGAATATTACCAAAGCCTGCATAACAGGGATTTAAAGCTTAGTAATGTTCAGGCTTTGAAAGAGCCTTACTTTTGTCTTGCGGAGAAAATAGAAGTTGTTTCCGCCGGCCATTCTTTTGCATCAGCCACGGCTTCAACCGGGGGTAAGGTTGCAAAAGCAATCAGGGAAATCGGGCATCCCTCCCTTGAACACACGGCCGTTCACGGAACGATCAAGGATGTTCAAGGCAGCAAAATACGACTTATGGGACGTCTTAATCTTCCAAAAGCCATGTGTATTGGAATGCTGCCTTCAAATTACAAATCGCTGTCTGGAAAATCTCTCGCCAATTGGACGGAAGAGGTTCTTCCCATGACCGGGAAACATGTCCGATTTACCAATGTTCGCCAGGAAGGGCGGCGCGATTGTGTTTACGATACGGTGACCCTTTCCCAGCCCCCCATTCTGGATAGGGATACAATTCCTGTAGCAAGCCAGTCAGTGCCAACTGGCGGAGTGATTTCAGGGAAGCTGGTAAATGCCAAATATATTGCGAAAACAGTACAAAAAAATGGTGTTGTTGTCTTTTTGACAGATCAATCGGGTAAAAAGCTCATCTATAAAGGTTGCGATCGGTTTTGGTTGAATAGTGACCTTCAGCTTAACGTGTCCTCCGCGAAACAGATGATGTTTATGTATGGCAAAAAACCTTCTGTTACTTTGTCTGGTCTGTCTGTTGGAAAAGACAATCTGGGATTGCAATCCTGTTTTTTCAAGACTGTGAACTAGGAGCGAGGGACGGAGCGAATTCAGCACCTCCCGGATAGAGAAGTACCGTTATTCCCGCTGAGCACAAAACAACTGCTGAAGAGTAGGTTTCGCTGGTTAAGCGATACAAGCGACAACGCACCATTGTTTCTTCGGAGAAAAAGCTTCATACGCTGAAGAAAAGCCCACCGTCTTATCAAGACGGTGGGCCTTGTATTTCGCTGGAAACGCCGTTCCTACTCGGCAGGCTGGATCGCCTGTTGTTTTGCGCGTTTGATCGTTGCTTTACGTTCTTTCCTGCGAGCAAAAAAGTCACTGACATTTGCACCCAGCATCAACAGGGCAGGGGTTACGATCAGTGTCAGCGCTGTTGCAAAGGTCAGGCCAAAGGCAACAGCTGTTGAAAGCTGAACCCACCACTGGGAAGAGGGGGCACCTGTGACAACCTCACGGGTGAAGAAATCGATATTCACCTGCATTGTCATCGGTAAGAGGCCGAAGATTGTAGTCACTGTTGTCAGCATCACTGGACGTAAACGCTGCGCGCCTGTTCGCAGGATCGCTTCTCTTGCCGGCATGCCCATTTTCTTCAGATGGGCGAACGTATCGATCAGAACAATATTATTGTTCACCACAATACCGGCAAGGGAGATCACCCCCACACCTGTCATCACAATACCAAAGGCCTGACCTGTAACAATCAGGCCAACAAAAACACCGATCGTTGACATGATCACGGCAGTCAGGATCAGGAAGGCGTGATAGAAGCTGTTGAACTGGGTCACCAGAATGATTGCCATCATGAAGAGAGCAACACCGAAAGCCTTGCCAAGGAAGGCTTGCGCTTTCTTCTGCTCTTCATCCTCACCTTTAAAGGTGAAATTCACAGCAGGATCAATATTGGCTTCCTCCACCAGCCATTTCTGGATTTCCTGGACTTTCGTATCGACCAGTACACCTTCACGGACATTGGCTTTCACCGTCATGACGCGGCGGGAATCGACGCGTTCAATTGTCCCGACTTTTGGCTGTGGGGTACGGGTCACGAAGTTTGATATCGGAACCATACCATTGTCTGTATTCACCCTGAGATTATCAAGCTGTTCCAGGCTGCGATAGCTCATAGGAAAACGAATACGGATCTCAACTTCGTCATCGACCTCGGCAGGGCGGTATTCATGGGCCTTGATGCCATTGGTCACCATCTGGATGGTATTGCCAACTGTTGTTACATCTGCGCCAAAGCGACCAGCCTGTGCACGATCAACCTCGATTTCCCAATCAATACCAGGGATTGCACGACTGTCTTCCACATCGATCAGGTCGCTGACGTTATTGTCAAGAAACTGACGGATTTTGGCAACTTCAGGTGCAATCTTTTCAGGGAAACGACTGGAAAGCTCGATCTGGATATGTTTACCCGTTGGCGGACCATTGTCAGGTTTCCTGACCTCCACCGCGATACCGGCAATATGCTTTGTCCGGTTGCGGATATCGGCAAACACTTCGGAAGCAGGACGGCGGTCAAGCCAATCCTTGAATTCCATATTGATCACGCCAATAACGTCTTCAGAAATATCCTGACCATCAGAGCCGCCACCGGTTTTCGCATAGATGGAGGAGAAGTCATCCAGCTTCAGAACTTCATGCTCGACAGCCTTTACAAGGTCATCCTTTTCCAGTGTCGACATATTACCGCGCGCATGAATATAGGCGAGGGCCATTTCCGGCTCGACGTCCGGGAAAAACTCGACGCCATTACCATGCGTTGCGTAATAATACTGAACACCGAAAAGTGTCATGACGGCAGTTATTAATATGATAACCGGATGGCGCAGCGCAAAGGCAAGTGTTTTGACATAAACGCCTGTCGCGCCGCCTATGGATCTGATATCCCCACTTTCAGCTGCGGCAAGGGCGCCCAGTGTCTTGGAATTGACTGAACCCGGCTTGCCAAATACAGCGCCCAATGTTGGCACAAAGATCAGCGCCATTAGTAGCGAGCCTGTAAGGGTCGTTATCAGAGTGATGGGCAGGAATTTCATAAATTCGCCCACGACACCCGGCCAGAAAAGCAGAGGCATGAACACCGCAAGTGTTGTTGCGGTTGACGCAATAATAGGCCAGGCCATTCGCTTTGCGGCAAGGCCGTAAGCTTCCACTTTATGGAACCCTTCCGCCATTTTACGGTCTGCAAACTCGGTCACCACAATGGCACCATCAACCAGCATGCCAACTGCCAAGATCAGACCGAACAGCACAACGATATTAACGGTAAAGCCAAAGAGGTAGAGATACAGAATCCCGATCAGGAAGGAGCCGGGGATAGAAAGACCGACAAGACCTGCAGTCCTGACGCCCAATGCACTGATCACGACAACCATCACCAGGATAATCGCACTGATGATATTATTCTGAAGGTCATTCAGCATCGTACGAATATCTTCAGATTTATCCTGACTGAACGTAACCTCAAGGCCGGCCGGCCAGTGCTTTTGTTCTTCAAGAACCAGAGCCTGAACATCTTCAATAGTGTCGATGATATTTTCGCCAAGGCGTTTCTTGATCTCCAGAACTACAGCAGGTTTACCGTTAAGGCGGGCATAGCTTTCCGCATCCTTGAAGGTTCGGCGGATATCCGTCACGTCCCCCAGGGTCACAACACCTTCACCAGAAACTTTCAGAGGAATGGAGAAGACGTCTTCTGCATCTTCAAACAGACCCGGTACCTTAATGGAAAAACGGCCTTTGCCGGTATCCATGGCACCAGCAGCGACCAGCCGGTTATTAAGCTGAACAGCATTGATCAGGGTTGTGTTGGAAATATTGTAGCTTTCCAGTTTAACCGGATCGATGATAACTTCCAGAACCTCTTCCCGGTCACCGCCCATATCGGCGGCCAAGACACCAGGAAGACCTTCAATATCATCCTGAAGATCCTTGGCAATGCGGATCAGGGAACGGGTTGGAAGATCACCGGAAAGCGTGACCACCAGAACAGGGAACAGACCGACATTCACTTCATGAACAGTGGGATCATCGGTTTCCTCCGGCAGTTCCTTTTTTGCGATATCCACTTTTTCACGAACATCATCAAGGGCAGCATCGGAATCAAAGCCTGCTTCAAATTCCATCAGGACAGAGGCATGGCCTTCACTGGCCGTTGATTTCATCTCCTTTACACCCTCGATGGATCGAAGCTCGATCTCCATCGGGCGGACAAGAAGACGTTCAGCATCTTCAGGGGAAATCCCCTCATGGGTCATGGAAACATAGATAATCGGAATATTAATATCCGGATCAGATTCCTTGGCGATATCGTTATAGGCGACAAATCCGGCAACCAGGATCAGCACAAGTGCACTGATGACAGTCCTGGAGCGGTGAATAGCCGCGTCAATGATGGCATTCATTACTGGGCTCCGGCTGTTGTGCTTTCATAGGCGACTTTTTCGCCTTCACTAACAAATTCCTGGCCAACGGTAATCAGGAGGCTCTCATCAGGCAGGCCGGTAATCCAGGTTCCTTCTGCAGTATCGGAAAGAACATTGACCGGATAAAAAACGACCATATCGTCACTATCCACAGCGCGAACGCCCAGAACACCCTCATCATTCAGGGTTAAAACAGCAGGGCTGATGAAATGCGCCAAAACCTTTTCTGTCTGGAACTTGATTTCCGCTGTAACACCGGCACGAAGGTCATTGTTATCGTTATTCACAAGGAGCTCGACGCGGAATGTCCGCGTTGCAGCATCTGAGGTCTTGCCAATAAAGCGGATGGTGCCGGAAACTTCTTCCCCTGTGACCAGCTTGGCCGTTCCCCTGTCACCAACCTTGATCCGATTGACGAATAATTCTGAAATCTGGCCTGTTACAAGAAACGGATTTTCATCGACGATGGTAACGACTGTATTGCCATCCTTGATGTAATCCCCGATTTCTGCCTGACGATCTTCAATCACGCCATCAAACGGGGCGCGAAGAACGAGATCCTCCAATAGGATACGAACAGATTTAGCCTTGGCATGTGCACTGTCGAGCTGGGCTTTCGCACCGGCCAGGGTCGTTGCAGCGCTAAACCCTTTTTTATTCAGGGATTTCGCGGCTTTATATTCGATCTGTCGCTGACGAATAAGGGC
The DNA here is from genome assembly GCA_022360775.1 of Sneathiellales bacterium. Lineage (GTDB taxonomy): Bacteria > Pseudomonadota > Alphaproteobacteria > Sneathiellales > Sneathiellaceae > Sneathiella. The sequence goes on from JAKSCD010000466.1 coordinate 14,124, forward strand.
TTCTGCCTCTGCGAGTTGCGCTTTGCGATCCTTGACGGCGAACTTGATCAGGATATCCCCTTTTTTAACACGCTGTCCGCGTTCGACGAGCGTTTCAACAACGCGCCCGGGGGTTTCTGCCTTAATCTCGACCGTTCGAAATGCTTCTGTTCTGCCGCGAACAACGACTTCCTGTGCTTTCGGTTTTGCACTATAGGAAGCGACCTGAACCTGAACAGGCGGCTTTTCGGTTTCCGCAGCCGTCTGATCAGGTTTTTCAGCAACAGCGTTCCCTTCACTTGTCGGGGAAATCTCTGCGTCATTGGTCTCAACTTCTGTGTCCAGGAACTGGCCTGACAGGATCCAGCCCGTTGCACCGACCGCTATAAGAACGGCAATAAAGATTGAGCGGTTCACTCTTACACCCCTTTAGTTGTCTCTGAAACAGGCTTCATTACTCGGCAGCCTGTTGAGAAGAAGAACTGGAAGCAGACTCAATTAGGTGTCTGTTTTCCTGCATATACTTAATAGCGGCTTGTCGCACAGTTATGCCAAAACCGCATAAAAATTTCTCGGATTGTGACTGCTTTTCGCAGCAGCTGTCTGACAGATCTACAACATAGTTGTTATAGTCGTCGATTACCTGATCAATAAGGATCGATATATTTTCGCGCGGTAACATGTCGGCAAAAATCAGTTTAGTAAGTGTTTCGGATCTGAATTTGTCCTTTGCCGGAGCCTTGTGTAACTCCTTAAGGAAAAAATCAAGGCCACTTTCTGTAATCGAATAGATCTTTTTGGCCGGGCGCTTTTCCTGCTGTTCCTGACGGCAGGAAACGTAACCGCTTGTTGTCAGCTGGTTGAGCGCAGGGTAGATGGAACCAAAGCCGGCGTCATAAACCTGACTGAACTGGGTTTCAAACGCTTTCTTGATTTCGTACCCGGTGGCTTCACCGAAGGTCAAAATGCCCAAGCATAAAGATTTTACATTCATTAGCAGCATAAAGGCGCGTAACGCGCCTCTCTCATATGAAAACCCATTGGTTCTCAATTCAAAACTATATCAAGTCGATATATATCAGTTCGAACTATTGATAAATTGCTAAAACTTTGTCTGTGACGCGTATCACGCGGCTGTGAGGGAGAAGTTACAATTGGCTTAATTGATCAACACTGCGGCTAATTTACATCATTAATGTGATCGGGTTCACAAAAATAAAAAGGCTGCTTGAGGTGGATCAAGCAGCCAACGCCCATATACCAAGGAAAATACGGGCAGGATCCCGAATCGTGGTCGGGTAGGGGATTAGATATGTTTCAGATCAGATTTTGAATATGCATGATCTTTGGGACACGTCACCAACTGGAAAAGCAGGGAATTTCCAGCTGTCTCAAAAGATGTTGCCGTGGGAACCGTTTGCATCATGACCGCGAACAGCACTGTCAAAAATACAGCGGTGACGGCTGATAACATTTTCAAGTACATGACCTTATCCTTCGCACCTGTTGAACAGTTTTCTTTATAAAAACTCACTAGGTTTAAAAGGCGACAGAAATAAGGCAAGTTTGTGGCAAATTGTCTCGATCAGTCGATATGATCACGCCGACGTTTGCGTGCTTTTTTAATGACATCTATCTTGTCGTCATTGGATAAATGCATCCATCCACCGATTTCAAGGCGGGTCCGGAAACACCCGATGCAATACTCATTCTTTACATTCATGGTGCAAACGCCGGTACAGGGCGAAGGGATTTCCTTGGTTTTTTCTTTGCGGATCACTTCTCTATGCATGAAATTCATCCTGTTGGTGATCTTTGAGGATTTTTTGTAACGCGTTGAGTGGCAGTAAGACACACAAGTGACGGCTTTTATGATCCTTCACAGGTTCAAAATAGGAAAGCTTTTCCCAGGGCATGCCTTCCACCGGCGCATCATTTTTGAGCAAATCAGTGACTTTGGCTTTTACTTTTTCAAGCTCGGTCAAATCCAGCCCAACGGCCTGCTCGGCCAGAAGGGCGACGGATGCCTGACACAGCATGCAGGCGCGATTGTCATGAACCAGTTCAGTGATCTTACCGTCATCAAGCCGAACCTGAATGGTAATACGGTCACCGCAGGTCGGATTATCCATCGTGCCTTCTGCATCCGGATTATCTATTTTTCCGGCGCCATAAGCATTTGCGGCGAGCCGCATCAGGCTTTTCTGGTATAGTTCTTCAATCACGCGTTACTCTTTTCCGGCAGCATTCTGGCCTGTTACCTGTTCCAGGGACTGGGGTGTATCTATATCGGTGAATATACTGGTGCTGTCAAATTCGATTGTATGGACCAGGTCTTCATTTTCAGCGATCAGGGCCTTTGCCCCGATATCACCGCTGATCGATTGAATATCGTCATTCAGGTCGGTGGAGATAAGAACCGGATTGCCGCGTTTACCGTTGAGCACCGGGGCGATGATGGCCCGCTTTTCGACGGGATCGAAAGCAGCAATCATCTTATTGAGAATATCACTTGTTACAAACGGCATATCACCAAGACAGACCAGTATGCCATCATAGTCACTGGAAAGGATCTTGAAGCCAAGTTTGACAGAGGTTGAAATTCCCTCTGCGTAATCCGGATTTTGCGCGCTTGCAATATCCAGGTCCCAGATTGTTTTCAGCACATTATCCGCATCATGACCGGTTATCATGAGAGTATGATCGGCATCTGATTTGGAAATAGCTTCCGCCACATGACGTAGCATCGGTTTTCCATCGACCAGGGCGAGAAGCTTGTTTTGTGGTCCCATGCGCCTGGATTGACCCGCAGCCAGCAACAGAACAGCAATTTTCGGTTTTTCCATATCACCTTCCCGGGATTTTTGATGCCGTGGTTGAGGCCGGCTCGTAATTTCTTTTAGCAATCCGCCTTCACCCATAGCCATAATATCAGATCCTGTCACCGGGATTTGGCAAAGCAACCGCTGCAAAACCCAGTCAAAACCGTTCAGTTTTGGTGATCTTGTACAGCCTGGCAAGCCAACCACAGTGCTGGTGCCTGATGTGCCGAGCATAAGAAGGTTACCCGGGTCCACCGGCATTCCGAAATGCTCCATTTTCCCATCTGCCTGCTCAAGGCCGCGAGGAATGATATCCCGTGGATCGGTAATTGCTGAAGCGCCGAAAATAAGGATAAGGTCGCATTCTTTATCTCGCAATGCAGAAATCGCCCGGGCAACATGATCTTCGTGATGCGCGCATTCCAGTCTAAAATCAATCCGGTTGCCGCACGCAAGGAGCCTTTGTTCAAGCACCTTTTCGGATTTGGCAATGAGTTTCTCCGCCGTACCGGGAAGCTTTGTTGAAATGACACCAATTTTCTGGCGTTTAAAAGGGACCAGCTCGACGATCGGTTTTTTTGCTTCTTCTGTTAGTAAAGCCGCCTTGGCGAGATTTGCCTTCTCGGTCGCGAAAGGAATTATTTTAATGGTGGCGACCATCTGGCCTTTATCGACCTTTTCCAAATCCTTCAAGGTTGCAAGGGTGATGGAGGGATCAATTCTGTTGAGGTCAAGAAGTGCCTGCCGGTTGATCCGGAGCAGACCAGATGTTTCTGCAATCAGATTGCTTCTTCCTGTAAAGGCATCGCTTTTCGCGACATTAGGACCAAGGGAAAGCCGGGCAATTTGATCTGCTGCGGTATTTTCCCCAACATCGCTTTCTTCCAGTTTTGCTGCAAGGATTGTTGTCTCGCCAGTGCCCCTGATGGCAGCAAGGCTTGATTGATCGAGAATATGCCCTTTTTTAAGAAGACCAAGCGGTCCGGCATCCACTGCATGCGCAAGGATCGCCCCTTCAGCATCTTCAAGGGGCAATCGATCAAAGATCATTACTTTGCTTTCCGCGAAGAGAGGCAGTGATTTCGGCCATGATGGAAATGGCAATCTCTGCCGGTGACTGTGCGCCGATATCCAGCCCCACCGGACCGTTAATTCTGCTCATCTGTTCGGGTGTGAAGCCCGCCCGCTCCAGTCGTTGATGACGTTTTGCATTGGTTCGCGTACTTCCTAATGCGCCGATATAGAACACATCAGACTTCAACGCAGCTTCAAGGGCGGGATCATCCAGCTTTGCATCATGTGTAAGTGTAACAAGTGCAGTGCGGCGATCCGGCTTTAAATCGGCCAAGGCCTCATCAGGCCAGCGATCATCCAGCGTGATATCCGGAAAACGAAAATCAGAGCCAAAACTGCGCCGCGGATCAATGACCGTGACTTCATAGGCTGCTGCAGCAGCCATTGGGGCAAGCTTTTGCGCAATATGAACAGCACCGACAATAAACATGCGAAGCGGTGGATTGAAGATATTGAGAAACCAGGTCTCACCATTCTGCTTGACCTCACGGGGCCTGTCGTTGCGAAGGGCCAGCCTTCCTTCCTCGTTCAGGATATCTTCTTCTTTATTTTCAAAAGGATAGAGAAGCTTGCTTGAACCATTTGTCAAGTTTGAGGCAAGAACAACCTGGCGTTTTTCTTCCCGTGCATTTTGAAGTTCCTGTAAAAGGGATTGATCCATTGTCGCCTCAGTTCAGTGCTTCAACAAAAATACGGATCTTGCCGCCACAGGCGAGGCCAACTTCCCAGGCCTCATCATTGCTGACACCAAATTCAAGCGTTTTAAAGCCTCCGTCATTCATCAATTCCAGGGCTTCCTGTATCACGGCACCTTCAACACATCCACCGCTCACGGATCCCACCATATTTCCATCACTATCAATGGCGAGCTGGCTGCCCGTGGGGCGAGGAGCCGACCCCCAGGTTTGGATAACTGTTGCCAAAGCAACGGATTTTCCGGCTCCCTTCCAGTGAAGGGCGGCTTTTAAAACATCATCGCGATCGGCATTTTCAAGTTGCTGGTTCATGCGATAAACCTCTTTGTTACCTGTTGGGCCTGATCCGGTGCGGACAGGATTTCTGAAAGATCGGCCAGGCTTTGTAAGTTATGAACGGTTTTAAAAATATCAACATGGGGAAGGATCGCCTTGATCCCGCGGGCCTTTGGTTCAAACCCGTCAAAACGAAGAAGGGGATTAAGCCAGATCAGTTGCCGGCAGGATTTATGCAGGCGTTCCATCTCGGCGCCCAAACCGTCTCCTGTATCCCGGTCGAGGCCGTCAGAGATAAAAAGAACAACCGCTCCCTGGCCAAGGACCCGGCGGGACCAGAACTGATTGAACTCGGCAACCGTTGAGCCAATACGGGTTCCCCCGGACCAGTCCTCCACTTTTTCAGAAACTGCATCCAGGGCCTCATCAACGTCCCGATAGCGCATATAGCGGGTAATATTGGTCAGTCTTGTGCCAAAAACGAA
>JAKSCD010000469.1 GCA_022360775.1 Sneathiellales bacterium
GAGCGGACGACCGGAGCCCGGAGAAGATTCGCCTACGGTAAAGTTATAAGTCTGATTACCGTCATAATTGAAGATATTGGCTTTCGGGAACCGTTGTTTCGCGCGTAAGCCTACTTCAATATTGTTGGATGAGCCGACAGTGAAGCCTCCGTTGGCATTACCGGAGCCGAAAATAACATCCGGATTAACATTCGCAGCAATAGAGTGGCTCAGTGACGTGCCAAGCAAGAGCAGGGATGCCCCCGCAGCAACTGCGAATTTCTTAAGAACAGATTTCATGATATCCCCCTAAAAAAGCATTAACACTTTATTAACCAAAGAAAATACGCATATCAATTGCTACTTATGGTTAATGGAGGAATTTAGCGAAAAACAAGCCAGAAACAGGGCCTAATTGAGGGTTACAGGTAAATTTTCAGGCCCGCGAAAGCCAAATCCCCTGAATTGAACCGTTTCAGATGGGGCAAGCGTGAGTTTGGGGAATCGATCAAACAGCATGGGCAGCACGATTGCCGAAATGAAGACACGATAGATATTCTGGCCCAGACAGTTATGAGCCCCATCGCCAAAGCTCTGGTGGCGAATGAGGGTTCGGTTAATATCGAATTTCTCCGGATCCTTCCAGAGATCTTCATCCCTGTTGGCAGAGGCTTGAGCGGCCAGGATTGTTTGCCCCTTTTCAAGAGGATATCCGCAAATTTCAGTGTCTTCGAGGACAATTCGGGGGCTGGTCTGTATGGGGGCAACCCATCTTAATCCCTCTTCGCAGGCTGCTTTCCATTTCGCCTTGGACATACAATCCTCAAGCTGGTCCGGATTGCCCAGAAGGCCGTAGAGAGTTGTCAGCAGGCCATCGCGGGTTTCGACAAGACCGCCCCCAATGCAGATGCGCAGGTTGGTCCCGATCTGACTGAAAGGAAGAGGGTCACTCATATGGGTCATATGTGAAAGAACGGAAGAGTTTGGCGCCTGAAGAAACCGTTCCATATTGCTGCGAAAACAGGCATCCATCGCATCGTTTGCCTGGTCACTGCGCGCAAAGACAGCCTCGTCGCGGGCAGCGTTCATCGCGCCCTGAATAAGCGCTGGCGCCCATTCCAGCAGATCTTCGTTGGAGGCACTGTCCAGGCCCAGCAGGCGGGCCAGGCTTCGGGCAGCGAGAGGTTCGGCAAAAGCGGTTTTGAGATCCAGAGTGTCACCGCGCGGAAGTTCACTTATAAAGTCATGTGCTATCAGGGTCAGAACAGATGTCCATTCATTGGTGATGGTATCAAGAGAAAGAGGCGGTACCATTGCCGATCTCTCCCTCAAATGCGCCTCACCATCTTTACGCATCAGGGTATGCCCTCGAAAGGCGCGTTGCATCGGTGTGGTCGTATCGTGTGATCCGAAAAGATCAGGTGTGGTCTTTACATAGTGAGTATCCCGCGCCTTTGTCAGGATGACCCGATCGATTGCCTGAAGCCGGACAAGAGGTGTTGTCCGCCTCAGTTCCTGATAGACGGGGTAGGGATCCTTATCCAGCATTGAAAGGGTCACTGTATCGTTGAGCGGTATCTCCTTTGCCATATTTATCGCTTCCTTGTCCGCTGTCTCAGGGTGTGAGGGTGAGGGTAATGTCACAGGTCAGGCTGTTGCTGACCGTGCAAATGGATTTCGCCTGCTTGACGATCTTGTCGGCAAGGACAGGATCGCTGACCAGATCATGGCTCACTGTGACATCAATTTTTTCAACCCGGTTGGGGGGCGTTTCGGCTTTAACGCCGGATACTGTTACGGAAAAGGGGTTTAAAGTCGCTTTCTGCTGAGCTGCGGCCCATTGAACAGAGCGGATAATGCAGGAACCAAGAGAGGCCAGCAGGGTATCAACAGGTGTTTTATCGGGTGGATGAGTTGTCCCGGCCGAGGCCGGATCCTCCGCGTAAAAAATCGTGTCCGCCTCGTCAATCCTTAGAAAAACAGGCCCAAATTTTTTCGGTTTCAGTCTGATTGCAGCCATTGATACATCCTTGGCAGAAAAGTTTAGAACAACAGCCCCGGTATAAAGAGCGCAATGGCCGGGAAAAGTGTGAGAAGCAGGATTGCCACCAGATGAATGACCCAGTAGGGGATGGTGGCGATCGCGACGCGACCCAGGCTGAGTTCTTTTTGTGTAAGGGATGTGAGAACGGAAAGGTTAAGCCCGACGGGAGGGGTGACCTGTCCGATCTCGATAATAATGGTGATAATCA
>JAKSCD010000472.1 GCA_022360775.1 Sneathiellales bacterium
ACCCGCGACGAGGTGGACGCATTCAAGCGTGTTTTCAAGATCCCGCCGGAAGAGGTGAAGAATTTCGGCAAGGTGTTCGACCGGGCCCGGCAAAGCACAGCGGGTTATGAAGGCTATGCCCAGCAGGTCGCGAAAATGTTCCGAAGCACACCGCAGGTTCTGGAGGATCTCCTGCATGGTCTTTTTTCCATTGCCATGGCGGATGGTGTTCTGCATCCGGATGAAGATACATATTTGAAAAATATCGCGACGATCTTCGGCATTAATGAAGATCAATATTATCGTCTGCGAGGATATCATGCCGGGGAAGACAGCCGCGATCCCTATCAGATCCTCGGGGTCGCTTCCGATATTTCTGATGCGGATCTGAAGAAAGCCTATCGTCAGCTGATCCGGGATAATCATCCGGACAAGGTGATTGCCGATGGCCTGCCACAGGAATTTGTTGATGTGGCCAATGAAAAACTGGCAAAGATCAATGCCGCCTATGACGAGATCTGCAACCGTCGTGGCTTAAGAAGCTGATGGCTCCGGCACCTGATGTTATCTCTCGCCCTTCGCCGAATTTTAATGAGCGAAGGGACGGGAAGAAGCCAACCCTTCTTGTCCAGCATTATACAGGCATGCAATCGGCAGAAGCTGCGCTTGAGAGGCTTTGTGATAAGAAAGCCGGGGTCAGTTCCCATTACCTGATTGATGAAGCGGGTGTCATTTTCCAGCTTGTCGACGAAGAGAAGCGCGCCTGGCATGCCGGGGTCGGGTATTGGCGCGGGGAGGAAGATTTAAATTCAGCCTCTATCGGGATTGAAATTGTCAATCCGGGCCATGAATTTGGCTATCAACCCTTTCCGGAGCCGCAAATCCGGTCCGTGATCCATCTTTCAAAAGCCATTGTCGAGCGCCACTCTATCCAGCCAATAAATGTGATCGGTCATTCTGATCTTGCGCCCTCCCGAAAACAGGATCCTGGCGAGTTGTTCCCCTGGGCGCATCTGGCGGAGGAAGGCATCGGCCTTTGGATCTCTGGTATCGAAGCGGCGCCTGTACCAAAGGCGGATGTGAAAGAAGCGCTTAAGTCCCTTGGATATGATCTTGAAAGTAACGGGTTTGACGATGTTCTTCTGGCCTTTCAGCGCCACTGGGTGCCGGATCAACTGGGGCAGGGCTGCACGGAAAAAACGGGATCTGTAGCGATCGCGCTGGTAAATTCCGTAGAAAACTTGACCCGGGCCTGACAGGAGCGTAATCAGAGGGGCCAGATGGCTGGATGATCGCTGCCCTTCAGGGGAGAGGAAAGTCCGGGCTCCACGGAAATGCGGTGCCGGTTAACGGCCGGCGGGGGCGACCCCAGGGAAAGTGCCACAGAAAGCAAACCGCCTGCTTGCAGGTAAGGGTGAAAGGGTGCGGTAAGAGCGCACCGCGCCCCTGGCAACAGGGGCGGCATGGTAAACCCCACCGGGAGCAAAACCAAATAGGGATGGCCGATGCAGGGCTTGCTGCTGCATAAGCTGGTTTTCCGAGCTGCTGTCCGGGTTGGTTGCTGAAGGTGTCTGGTAACAGGCACATTAGATGAATGATCATCCATCGAGAAATCGAGGACAAAACCCGGCTTACAGGCCATCTGGCGCCTGACGCTTGAAGCTGTCATAGTGCAGGACTATAAGAAACAGGTAGAGTTTCAAAGGGGTTGGAGAGAATGCGGGCAGCAGTCAAATTCGGGATATGGATGATCCTGTCTTTGACCGGTTTACCATCGGTCGCTTTTGCAGCAGGGTCTGCCCTGACGCCGCTTGTCTATGATATTGGCATGGCGCTTTTTGTCGCGAGCTTGCTGGCCATTGCCTTTGCCCGGTTCAAGATCCCGAGCATTGCCGCTTTTCTGCTTGCGGGAATTCTTGTCGGGCCGGTGGGCTTCAAGCTGATTACAGATCCAAAAAATATCGATACCATTGCTGAGCTCGGCTTTATATTTCTGCTTTTTATCATCGGGATTGAAATTGATATCCGGAAAATTGCCAAAAGCGGCAAGGTGATTATTCTTTCGGGGATTTTTCAGTATCCACTCACAGTGCTTTTCGGGGTGGTGATCATCAAGCTGCTGATCTGGCTAGGTCTCTCCCAGATTTTTACAGGGCCATTTGATGCGCTTTATTTCGGTATTTTTCTTGCCGGTTCCTCCACCTTGCTGGTGGTGAAGCTGTTTCAGGAAAATTACGAACTGGATACGGAATCAGGACATCTCTCCCTTGGTATGCTGGTCTTCCAGGATATCTGGGCAATTATTGTCCTGACCTTGCAGCCGACATTCAGCTCGCCCGAGGCGATGACGGTGCTGGCGTCTTTTATCGGGATGGCCATGCTGATCGGGCTTTCCTATCTGCTCGCGAAAACAATTGTGGTGCGTGCCTTTAAATGGCTGGCGAAAGAGCCGCAGCTTATTTTTGTTGGCGCCCTGGGCTGGTGTTTCACCATTGTATTCATTGGCGGCAAGCTGGATGACGCTGCCCATATGATTTTCGATTTTGATATGACCCTGTCTGTTGGATCCGGGATGAGTGCGTTGATTGCTGGTATGACCATTGCGGCGCTTCCCTACAGTCGGGAGATTATCGGCAAGGTCGGGATCGTGCGCGACTTTTTCATCGTCCTCTTTTTCGTCGGGCTTGGAATGAGTGTGCCTGCGCTTGATAATATGACCGTGCCGCTGATCGCTGCGTTGCTGGCGGCGGCGGCATTGCTGGCCCGGCAAGTGGTTTTCTTTCCGCTTTTTTATATGACCGGCGGAGACCGGCGGCTTGCCCATGTGACATCGGTCCGGCTTTCCCAGCTTTCGGAATTCGGTCTTGTGATTGCCTATCTCGGGATCCAGCATGAGCATATCTCCACCGAGCTATCGAGCGCGATTATCTTTGGCTTTGTGCTGACATCCCTGCTGACCCCCGTCCTTTATAATAACGCCTACGGGATTTACACCGCCGGTATTCCAGTGTTGCAAAAACTGGGCTTCAAGGAACCGCCAGACGGGCTGTCAGAGCCGCCAGTTGAAGCCGAGATCGTACTGCTCGGTTTTCACAGGGTGGCGTCCTCCCTTTTGCATGAAATTCATGAAAATCGTCCTGAACTTTTGCGGAAAATCCTGGTGATTGATTTTAATGTCCAGATCCATCCCGCCATTCGCCGCATGGGCGCTACCGTTCGCTACGGAGATCTGGCGAGCGAGCAGACATTGCTGCATGCGGGGCTTGATAAAGCCAAGGTCATTGTCGCGACAATCCCTGACGATATCCTGCGCGGGACAACCAACCAGCAATTGGTCCATATGGTCCGCCGGATTAATAAAGACGCCATCATTATCGCCAATGCAGAAGCGCCCATCACTGCCAAGGAGGTTTACGCATCCGGAGCGGATTATGTCTATATGGGGCGGGTGAACACGGCCCGGGCACTGGATGAGATTATTGAAAAAACCCTGGATGGCACTCTCGACGATTTCCGCGAGGAGCAGGAAGAAAAGCATGGAAAATCCCATGAGAGGACCGAGATCCTGCATTAGGGCCGGGACATTCTTGTACTTGACCTGAGAGGTAATCGACAACGTTCAGATTTTGATCTAACCCATACCGGAAACAACAGGGGGAGTTCATGAAATATATCATTAGCGCGACGCTTGTTATCTCTGGCGTGATCCATCTGCTCCCGCTCGCCGGGATTGTCGGTGCTTCCCAGCTTAATGCCCTTTATGGCGTGGCGATCGAGGATCAGAATCTGGAATTGCTGATGCGTCACCGGGCTGTTCTCTTCGGGATATTGGGTGGCTTCCTTGTCTATTCAGCTTTTAAGGCTGCCTATCAGACAATTGCCATTATCGCCTGTTTTATAAGTACTTTGGCTTTTCTTGCGCTGGCCTGGATGACGCCGGAATATAACCCGGATATCGGGAAAATTGTTGTGGCCGATGAGATTGTAATTTTTTGCCTGATCGCGGCAACGGTCGCTAGGGGAATTTTGCATAAACGATCCGTTTCTTCATTTGAAGCAAGGGAGGAAGGATAGAAAAACTATCCTTCTCTCGCCACAAATTCCAGGGACTGGTTGGCCGTGCGTCTTGTATGTTTGCGCTTGAACGGGGTGTTCAGGAAACGATTGAGACAGGCTGCAAGAACCGGTACCAGGTCTTCATTGCCTGTGCGATTTGCTTCTTCCCTGATCGCAGTGGTCAGCTTCACCAGATGGCTGGAGACAATGAATTCGGGATTTGCATGATCCAGCAATGAATGAAGAGCGGTTTCCAGAAAAGGACCTTCCTGATCAACAAACCAGTTTTCCATAGTCCGGGTGAAATCGGTATAGGCACCGTTGCGGCCGATAAAGCAGGCCATTTGCAGGAGAGCCCGAGGCCAGAGAGAGGGGTCGCGACTGCAAAGATGAAAAGCGGCATTGGAGAAAGTAATGCCGTGAGAGAAATCAAGCCAGTTGATATTTTGCGAGACCGGTTTATCCGTGCGGTCCATAATGTCCGTATCAAAATAGAGCATATTGCGCGCAAGCTGCTTGAGCAAAGTCCTGAACAGATCTTCAGGATCGCTGCCGGAGTAAGAAAGCACATGTTGCATGGCCTTCGCTGCGCCAACTCCGTCCAGGGAGAGGGGGGTATCCGGTAGGGGCGCGTCTTCTGTCCAGAGCGCCAGTGCATCACCATAGCTTCTAAACTCGGGAAGAAGCTCTTCCCGGCTTGCATAAATCAGGTTACGTATCAGGGCTTTCAGGATCGGGGAAGCCATATCCGTGCCAAGGTGATCGATCAATTGTTCGCATTTATAGACATAAATGGCGGAATGGCCGAAACCTGCATAATGGGAGAGGGCGAAGGTCCCCAGAAGCCTGAAAATCACGTCAAGATCAGTTCCCTTTTCGAGTGCATCATTTAGCTGGGCAATGGCCGATACTTCATCCTCTTTTTCCAGGGCGTCTAAAAAGCTATCCGGGTCAAAGGGTGTCTTGTCGTCGGTGAAAGGATAGTCGGTCTCCCGCATGATATCCCAGGACATATGGCCGACAGATTCAAGAAGCGGCACCAGTCTGTCGGAAGCCGAGAGATCTGGGGAGTCGCGTAGAGACAGCCAGTCTGCGGTTCCGGCATACGCATGGGTCATACCATATTCAAACCTGTCATGGGTCCAGCGGATCGCGTGACGGATCGCATCCAGCGGATCACCTCCTGCTTTTTCAAGGCGGGCAATTTCCCGGGCCATTCGATCATATTCCTGACGGCGAAAGCTGTCTTTCAGGTTATCCAGGGCTTTTTGAATACCCAGTTCTTTTGGCGGGTCGGTAAGGTCGAGTAGAATATCATCTCCGGATAGCTGAACCGGATAGATCCGCAGCTCATCCCCGCCAACCAGTGTCTTTCCGCTTTTCAGATCGAATTTCCAGTTATGCCAGTTGCAGGTGAGGATGCAGTCAGGGGTGAGAGAGCCCTCACTTAAAGGGTAGCCTTCATGGGGACAACGATTGTTGCAGGCGAGGACATTATCCCCCG
>JAKSCD010000357.1 GCA_022360775.1 Sneathiellales bacterium
ATTGAGTTGATGGAGCATATGATCGCCCAGGGATTCGTTGAACGCAGCGTTTTCGACTTGTTCGAGGTCGTGGAGGGCCTGGAGGAGATCCTGCCCGCCCTGCAGCGTTCCCCTGATGCAGAAATACAGCCCGATCTCTCGAAAATGTAAGAAAATACCGGTTTTTTGTTATCGGTAACTTGCACCCTGCGCAGGCGGTGCTATTTTGCGCGCGTGACACGAAATTTATCAGGCCAAGAAGGATCTAGACATGGCAAAGATTCAAGTCGCTAATCCGGTTGTTGAACTGGACGGAGACGAAATGACCCGGATCATCTGGGAGTTCATTAAGAACAAACTCATCCTTCCCTATCTCGATATCGATCTGAAATATTACGACCTCGGTATGGAATCCCGTGATGCGACGAATGACCAGATCACGGTTGATGCTGCCGAAGCGATCAAAAAATATGGTGTTGGTGTTAAATGTGCGACCATTACACCGGACGAGCAACGGGTTGAAGAATTCGATCTGAAAGAAATGTATCGCTCACCAAATGGTACGATCCGGAATATTCTGGGCGGCACCGTTTTCCGTGAGCCTATCATCTGCAACAATGTTCCGCGTCTTGTTCCTGGCTGGACAGATCCGATTGTTATCGGCCGTCACGCTTTTGGTGACCAGTATCGTGCAACAGATCTTCTGATCCCTGGCCCTGGCAAACTGACCATGAAATACACCCCGGCTGACGGCGGTGAAGAACAGGAATTCGAAATATTCGACTTCCCTTCATCCGGTGTTGCCATGGGCATGTATAACCTTGATGACTCCATTCGTGGTTTCGCTCGCGCTTGTATGAATTACGGCCTGAACCGCGGCTGGCCTGTATATCTGTCTACCAAAAATACCATCATGAAGAAATATGATGGCCGCTTTAAAGATCTGTTCGAGGAAGTCTTCCAGAACGAATTTAAAGCTGATTTTGACAAAGCAGGCATCACATACGAACACCGTCTGATTGATGACATGGTCGCTTGTGCCATGAAATGGAACGGTAAATTTGTCTGGGCTTGTAAAAACTATGATGGTGATGTTCAGTCCGATACCGTTGCGCAAGGCTTTGGCTCCCTCGGTCTGATGACATCTGTTCTGATGACACCGGACGGGCAGACTGTTGAAGCTGAAGCGGCGCACGGTACAGTGACCCGTCACTACCGCGAACATCAAAAAGGCAATGAGACCTCCACAAACCCGATTGCTTCTATCTTTGCATGGACACGGGGCCTGCTGCACCGGGCGAAACTGGATGATAATGCCGAGCTAACCAAATTTGCAGAAACCCTGGAAAAAGTCTGTGTCGCAACCGTCGAAGGCGGCGAAATGACAAAAGACCTAGCTCTGCTCGTCGGACCAGACCAGTCCTGGCTGACAACCAACCAGTTCCTGGACGCGATTGATGCAAACCTGAAAAAAGCAATGGGTTGATATATCTCCCATTCGATACTTAAAGCCGGTGATTTTTTTCACCGGCTTTTTTTTGCCCAGATTGCCTTTGGAAAATTTGTAATCAGGAAAAAGCGATGCAAATGTGTATATTCGCACTTTCAATTTTAAGATGTATCATATAAACATTTTCATACGTAAAAAGTGACATAAAAAAAACAAATTCCTTCGATAAGTGCATGTAGTACCGATTCACGCGCTGTTTTCTTGTAAAAACAGACATTTTTATTAGCTTTTGATCAAGGGGGTACAATGATTAAAGCACTTAAAAGTACGGCTTTCGCTGTTCTTACTATTCTAACGACATCATTTGCTTTCAATGCATCTGCCGACTCACTCGATTTTACCGAAATCACACAAGATTCAAACCTGGTGTCCCCTGTTGAGTTATCAAATGCAACAATCGCATCTTCCAGCGGAACCCTCTATTTCTTTAGTAGCGGTTATTCGACCAATGGTCTTGGGTCCATATGCGGAAATCTTTCTGGCCGTTGCGAAGCGGATATCGATATCAACTTTAAATCCACTATCGAAAATTTGAGTTTCGAAATCAGCGGTTATGATCCCGGAGATAGCGTTACTGCCATGGGTTACCTGAATGGTAACCTGGTAAATTCCTTAACACTTTCAAA
Source organism: Sneathiellales bacterium (assembly GCA_022360775.1). GTDB lineage: Bacteria > Pseudomonadota > Alphaproteobacteria > Sneathiellales > Sneathiellaceae > Sneathiella. The sequence continues at coordinate 2,116 of JAKSCD010000357.1, forward strand.
TGAAACATCGCTTGATATTTCTTCATGGGGTCTGCTCGATCGCCTTTTCCTTGCTTATGAAGGTACAATTCCTGGTCAGCTTGGCTATGGCTACGTCTACTCCGATTTTGAATTTACATCGATAAGCGTCGTTCCTCTTCCCGCGGCACTTCCGCTTTTCGGAGCCGCCCTTCTGGGTCTTGGTTTTATCAGCCGAAGAAAACGTCAGCAGTAAATCCGTCTTCTAAAAGTTCTATGAAAGCCAGCAGCATCTGCTGGCTTTTTTTTACGTTCAAACGAAAAATTGTGAAGATCTAAAACTACAAAAACACCAAATTAAAGTTTCACTTTCTTTCTATAATCGTAGCGATTTGTTTACATTCCAACAATTTTTGTGTTAAAAACCACATCTGATTGTGAGAATAGGTTTATTTTTA
>JAKSCD010000352.1 GCA_022360775.1 Sneathiellales bacterium
CAGATCGAGGCGAAGGCGCTTCGTAAATTGAAACATCCAAGCCGGTCACGCAAGCTGAGAAGCTTTCTGGATACCTGACGGGTATGATCAGCAAGTAATAATGACAAGGCGGCCTTAAGGGCCGCCTTTTTATGTGTTATTTGTGATATCCGCGTCCTTCATAGTCATAATCGTGTAATTCACGATTTGCCGGGTTCTGCAGATAAAAATTATTATGATAGGAACGGATCTCAAGAATTTTATCTTCTTCAAAAAGATACCATTCCGATCCTCGCAAGATTTCCGGCCTTCCTGTCTGGGGCGGTATCCAGGACATGCTCCATTCAATAACGGCTTCAGGTTCCTGGACGATGATATGATCAAGGACCCATCTAGCCTGAGTTTTCGGTCCCACTTTTGCCCAATAATTTGCAAGGCCGGTGGCTCCTTTGACGGCGCTGTGGTCAACAAAGTAATGAACGACCCGTTCATGGAAAACGGACATCATCAGGCTCATATCTGCAGTATTGCAGCCCTGATAATACCGATTGATTATGTCTGCATAAGGATGGCCGCTTGTTTGCCGCATAAATTCAGTTCTTGTCATTATTTCCCTTCCCGGCTTGCCAGATCAGGACGACTGTATCAGGGGGGGTGCAAAAAAGAAGCAATTTACACAAAGCCAATTGCTTCTTTTGTCTGATCAGGGTAAATAATCACGAAACGCACATTTGCTGCGTTTTCTTTGCGCCTAAGCGCATCGGTGGGCCTGTAGCTCAGTTGGTTAGAGCCGACCGCTCATAACGGTCTGGTCGCAGGTTCGAGTCCTGCCGGGCCCACCATTTTAATTCATTTCTTTGCTTTTTCTATGATTTCAGCAGCTTTCTCAATGCCGTCTTCCTCTCGGATCTGGATCCCGATTTCTGTGGCGGCCTTAAGAATATCGGGATCCTGGCTGGCCGTGAGAAGAGCCTTTGTCAAGGAGGCCACCGTCACTTTTTTCTGGGGAACAGGTCTGGGGCCAGCGCCAATCTCGTTGACCCTTTTCCCCCAAAAGGGCTGATCTGCAAAAAAAGGAAGAATGAGGGAGGGGCGGCCCGCGTGTAATGCGGCGGCCGTTGTGCCAGCCCCGCCATGATGTACGACTACGGATACTTTTGGAAAGAGCCAGGAATGAGGAGACTGATTAATTTGCAAGATCGTGTCAGGAAGATTTTTGGGCTGAAGCCCGCCCCAACCTGTCGCAAAAATACCGCGTAAATTTGCTCGCTCTAACGCCTCAACAGCTATCTTTGTGATACGTTCAGGGTCTCGTCCAGCCATGGAGCCAAAGCCGAAATAGACTGGTGGTGGCCCGCTTTCCAAAAAGGCTGTCAACTCTGCCGGTGCTTTCCAGTCCGCATCTTCATGAAGAAACCAGTATCCGGTTGTGATTGCATTTGCAGGCCAGTCCTCCGGATCAGGGATAACGCGCCGACTATATCCGTGAAGAACCGTAATATTCTCGCCATTATAGGTCCGCAGCAAATCAAATTTCCTGAGCGGGGGGAGATGACAATGAAGGCGAAATTTCCTGATATGCTTAAGGGTCATAAGCGCCATAAGGCGACTGACAACTGCATAAGTCAGTTTATTATACCAACCTCCCAGTTTTAAATCCGGAAAACCCAGATAAGGGCGGCTCGCCGTCGGGACGATCATTGGAAAAAGCGTTGCCATCATAACAGGTATATCAAGCTTTTCAGCAATATGAGGAGCGGCAAAAGCTTTTGGATGAAAGAGGATAAAATCAGGCTCAGACGTTTCCGCAGCAGCGAGGCTGTCGGCCAGCAGCGCCTCTTGAAGCGGTGCAATTTTCTTTATGACCTTAATGATCTCAAGAATTGATTTGAAAACGCCTGAGGTGTTTTCAATCATCTTTCTTCCGCTTTGTGTGTCCAAAATGGCGAGAAGATCGTCGTTCATAAACCCATATGACAGATTGTGGCTTTCAATAACTTTCTGGAAACGGACACTGGTGGCTATTGTCACTGTATGCCCGCGGTCTTGCAGTCCTTTGCCGAGGGCAATAAAGGGTTGCACGTCACCGCGGGATCCATAGGTGAGAATGAGGATTTTCATATAAAGAAGCTAACAGGTGCAAAAAGGAAAGTAACCCCCCGACAGGAGAAAAACAGAATTCCCCATCGGGTGAACCACTTTCCAAAAACTGGGTTTGCGCCCTCACTCCTGCAATTCTTGAATAATCTCGTCGATAATTTTGTAGCCGGAGCCCCAGCCACCATCCATGTTGCTCATCATCTTTGTGAAGCAGTCTATTTCGGCCTGTGTTGCATCCATCGGGACTTGTTTCAGGAGAACAGTAGTGGTGTCGTCATTGCCGGTAAAAGTGATCTCGGTGAAGAGGAGGCGCGGCCAGTCGGGCATCATGGGATTTGACATATCTTCCCAGTTTGC
>JAKSCD010000571.1 GCA_022360775.1 Sneathiellales bacterium
TAACAATAGCGATATCAATATTTTCCGGAAGATCTTCTATTTTGTTATATGCTTTATATCCAAGTATCTCAGTTTCTTTTGGGTGAACCGGAAACAGTTCAGCACCAGAAGGGATAACTCTTTCAAAAATTATTCTACCTACTTTATTCTCTTTATTGGTAGCACCAATAACAGCGATCTTTTTAGGATAAAATAATGAATCAAGATTTGAATGTAATTCCATAACTATTTACCAGCCTCTTTACCTAATTTGAACGCTTTTAAGTTAGTTTCAACAATTTTTTCACCCTTTCTTTCGAACAATTCAGTAATTGATGCTTCAAGAGCTTCCTGACTGATTGGTAATACATTTGAAAGTGCTCCAACCATTACCATATTAACTGCACGCGCTGAACCGGCTTCTTTTGCTAATTCTTTTGTTGAAATAATTTTATTACCATCTTTATTATTTAACACTTTATAAATGTCTTCAATTTCAGGATAGTTAGGAATATTTATAAAAGGTTCTTCAGCTGTGATAATAACACCTTCAGATTTTAAATAATCTACATAACGTAAACTTTCCATTGGTTCCATACTTAAGATTACATCAGCGTCACCTTTAGGTATTAAATCACTTTCGATGAATTCTTTTGAGATACGTAAGTTTGCTAAAACAGCTCCACCGCGCTGTGCCATTCCGTGAACTTCTGATTGTCTGATTTTATATCCTTCTTTCATTGCAGCCATTGAAACTACTGCAGCTACTGAAAGTACACCCTGACCGCCAACACCGGATAGGACTATATTATATTTATTTCTTTCGTTACTCATTTTTTCTCCCTATTTCTTTTTTGGTTTAACAGTTTGGATACATTCTCTTAAAGTAATAACCACAGATAAACCTTCGTGCTTCAATTCTTTTAACATAGCTTCTTTATTCTCAGCGTGGTTTTTAGGTAGCATTGTAAGTTCCTGAATATGATCTTCCGGAACACCACAGGCAGCAACGATATCTCTGATTTTTGGTGAAGGCATTATTGTTGTTTGTCCACCAGTCATTGCAGTTGTGCTGTTATCTAAAATTACTAAAGTCATATTTGTGTTTGTAGAAGCGGCGTCAATTAAAGGAGTAATACCTGAATGTAAAAATGTACTGTCGCCAATTGTTGCAA
>JAKSCD010000474.1 GCA_022360775.1 Sneathiellales bacterium
GCATTTGAACAGATGCTGGTCGGTGCAGGGGCATCCATTGCGTCCATGCCGAGCTCTGAAATTTATAATGCCCTGCAGACCGGTGTTCTGGATGCGGCCAATACCAGCTCCGGCAGTTTTGTATCTTACCGTATTTATGAACAGGCCAAATGCCTGACAGCTCCTGGTGCAAATGCACTGTGGTTTATGTATGAGCCGCTTCTGATGTCCAAGAAGAGCTTTAACAAATTGAATAAACAGCAGCAGGATGCGTTGATGGCAGCAGGGCAGAAAGCTGAAGACTTCTTCTTTGATGCGGCCAAGGGGCTCGATGACAAACTGGTCAAGGCCTATAAGGATGCAGGAGTGGAAGTTGTTGAAATGACAGCTGATCAGGCTCAGGCCTGGCGCGAGATTGCCAATAAAACCTCTTACAAAACCTTCGCGGAAAAAGTGAAGGGCGGGGATGTGCTGATTAAAAAAGCACTCGCTGTTAAATAAGAAAACCTGTCGAAAGCTTCCGGTTCTGGCTCTGTCCAGGCCGGAAGTTTTTTATGTGTGTCTAAAAGTTCGCGGGATTGGCTATGGCTCTTTTTATTTCCGGTATTAATGCTCTCTCCAAACTGTTTGGTGTTGTTGCTGCCGCATTGGTTGGATTGGCAATTGTTGTTGTTTGTCAGATGGTTGTGATGCGTTATTTTCTAAATGCATCAACAGTATGGCAGACTGAATTCGTAACATACTCCATTGTAGCGGCGACTTTTCTTGGAAGTCCCTATGTTCTGTTCGTCAAAGGACATGTGAATGTGGATCTGTTACCTCATTATCTGGCCGGGCCTGCCAAAAAGATCATGGCAATCCTGGCATCGTTGCTTGCGCTTGCCTTTTGTGCAGTGCTCGCCTGGCAGTCATATGACCTGTTTATGGAATCTTTTGAAGGCGGCTGGGTAACCGATACAGTCTGGGAGCTACCGCTTTGGATCACCTATCTTCCCATGGTCTGGGGAATGGGACTTCTTTGCCTCCAGTATATTGCAGAAATTCTGGGTACGGCTTTTGGTGATGACCAGTTGCAGGGAGAAGGCTGATGGAACCACTTGTCATTGGAGTTCTTGCGGCGGTTCTGGTTATTATCCTGCTGGCTACAGGTATGCCTGTGGCCTTCGGTCTTGGTCTGGTCTCCATTATCTTTCTTGTCGCTTTCGAAGGGCTCGACAGCCTTACCGTGGTTGCGGAAACTTTCTTTGCCGGTATCGGCGAGTTTTCTCTGGTTTCAATTCCCATGTTTATTGTGATGGGGGCCGCGGTTGCTTCATCGCCTGCAGGCAAGGATCTGTTTGAAGCACTGGATCGCTGGCTGACCCGGGTCCCCGGGGGATTGATTATCTCCAACATTGGGGCCTGTTCTGTTTTCGCAGCCCTGAGCGGTTCTTCTCCCGCCACTTGCGCTGCCATTGGCAAAATGGGGATCCCAGAGATGCAAAAACGGGGTTATCCTGACGGTCTGGCGACCGGTTCCATCGCTGCGGGAGGTACACTCGGGATCCTGATCCCGCCATCTGTCACCATGATTGTTTATGGGATCTCGACAGAAACCTCCATCGGGCGCCTGTTCTTGGCCGGCGTATTTCCTGGCCTGCTTCTCACTGGCCTTTTTATGGCCTGGTCCCTTTATTTCGCCTGGAAGAACGGATTTGACTTTCGCCAGAAAATCGGCGCCTTCTCCTGGAGGCAGAAATTCGAGATACTGCCCCGGGTTCTTCCTTTTCTCGCGATTATCATCGGGATCCTGTTTGTTCTTTACGGTGGTGTTGCAACGCCGTCAGAAGCAGCAGGAGTGGGGGCGCTTTTCTGCCTGGTACTGGTCGCGGTGATCTACAAGATTATCCAGCCGAAAAAAATCTGGGAGATTTTAAGCTCTTCAACCCGTGAAAGCGTAATGATCCTGATGATTATCGGGGCATCAGCTCTTTTCGCTTATACGCTTTCCAGTTTGTTTGTGACGCAATCGGTTGCTGAATATATCGCTGCTCTGGATGTGAACCGCTGGGTTCTCATGTTCATGATCAACGTGTTTTTGCTGGTTGCTGGATTCTTTTTGCCGCCTGTGGCTGTCATTGTCATGACAGCGCCAATTTTGCTCCCCATAATTATCAATGCCGGATTTGATCCTTACTGGTTTGCGGTTATTCTGACCATAAATATGGAGATCGGATTGATCACACCGCCGGTAGGATTAAATCTATATGTGATTAATGGCATTGCGCCGGAGATCTCTTTACCGACTATCCTGAAAGGCGCGCTACCTTTCATGCTGTGTATGGTTGTGGGAATTATCATTCTGTGTGTATTCCCGGAGATCGCGACCTGGTTGCCAAATGAGGTTATGGGAAATCGATAAATGAGACAGACTTTTGTATCGCAGCTTTTCAATTCAATCGCAGATGCAGGGCGAGACCTTCTGGACCGCGGGGCAGGAAAGTCCCGCAGTCATACGATTGAAGGGGTCTGCCGGGATCTTCTGACACAGCGGGGTGAAGCGTCCGGTATGGCGCTCGCCCGCGAAGTGGTGGATCTTTGGGGAACGCTGGATGACGATGAAAAACTTGAATTTCTGTATTTCCTGGCAAAAGAGGTCGGTACAAATAGTGATGCTGTAGATCGTGCGGTTGAAGCCTATCAAGCAGAAAAGAATGAGGAGAACCAACGGAAACTGGCTGCAGTTCTTGAAGCGCCGCGTCAGGAATTGATGCGACGGATCAATTTCGCACCGGGCGGAACAGCGGCTATTGTCGCCATGCGTAAATTTCTGGTTTCAAAAATCAGGAAACATCCAGACTTGAAAGATGTGGATCAGGATCTCAAGCATTTGCTGAGCAGCTGGTTCAATCGCGGTTTTCTGGAACTGGAGGAGATTAACTGGCGGACACCTGCGGTTATTCTCGAAAAACTTATTGAATATGAAGCAGTACATGAGATTGAAGGTTGGGAAGATCTGAGGCGCCGTCTTGATCAGGATCGTCGCTGTTTCGCCTTCTTCCATCCGGCATTACCGGATGAGCCTTTGATCTTTGTTGAGGTTGCACTGGTGAAAGGGCTTGCCGCTGCAGTGCAGCCGCTTCTGGATCAGGAAGAGGACCGTCTGGACCCGAGAAAAGCAGATACAGCGATTTTCTACTCTATCAGTAACTGTCAGGACGGGCTGAAGGGCATCAGTTTCGGCAATTTCCTGATCAAACAGGTGGTGGCCGAGCTTTCTGCTCAACTGCCGAATCTCAAACATTTCTCGACCTTATCCCCAATTCCAGGGTTTATGAAATGGTTCAGCAAGACGGATGGTGCCGTCGGGAATATGTCTGAAGACAGGGTCAGGGATGTAAAAAAAGCACTTCTTGACAAGGACTGGTTCAAGGACGAGAAAATCACAGCAAAAATCCAGGAACCTTTAGAGCAGCTCGTTGCTTATTACCTGATGCATGAAAAATCACGGGAACGACCACTGGATCCGGTGTCCCGCTTTCATCTGGGGAATGGTGCGCGGCTGGAAAGGATCAACTGGCTTGGCGATATCTCAAAAAACGGGCTCAAACAATCTTCCGGTTTACTTGTGAACTATTATTACAGCCTGAAGGATATCGAGAAAAACCACGAAGCCTATGTGAATGACAAAAAAGTAGTTGCCTCTTCTGCCATTCAGTCACTTGCAAAAATGAGCTGATTTAACCGGTTTTTCTTTTAAGAACCTCAATCACGCGATCATGCAGGTGATCGCGTGTCAGTGTTTCTTTCCAGGTTATCCAGGCGCCGTTTGTCATTTTGTGGGATTTCTCCTCCAGCAGGACGAGACTTCCTTCCTTCAGGGCAGACTGGACAAGCGGGACGGAGGCAAGGATTACACCTGCTCCTGATTTTGCAGCTTCCAGTGCGGTGATAAAACTGTCAAACCTTAAATGAGGCGTTTTTGGAACAGTTTCCATACTATTTGCAGCCCATTCTCTCCAACCGTCCCTTAATCCGTTCACTGCAATAAAAGGCAATTTCTGCCAGGACTGTTGATCCAGTTTCTTCACGTGAACCGGGGACATGGCCGGAACAAGATTTTCCCGATAAAGCCTTGCTGCAAAACGGTCCGGCCAGTCTCCTGTTCCATACCGGATCTCATAATCTGTATCATGATTTTCATAATCGACCTCCCGGTGAATAGTGGAAAGGATAAACTCAGTATCGGGAAAATCAGTCGTAAGTTTTTTCAGTCGCGGCGCAACCCATAGAGACATTGCTGAAGCGGGACCGGCAATGGACACCTTTCTATCCGTTCGTCCAAACAGATCACTTGTTCCGCGGCGGATTAACGAAAGCGCCTTCTGAATATGTGGCAGATACGCTTCTCCATTTACCGTTAGCTCTACACCGCGCGGGAGACGTCTGAATAACCTGATTTCTAGTGTCTCTTCCAGGGACCGGATATGCTGACTGACCGCTGCTTGCGTTAAGCCAAGTTCTTTGGCCGCTGCAGTGAAGTTTCCATGTCGTCCAGCAGCCTCGAAAGAGCGTATCCATTCAAGTGGGGGAAGTGGATCCCTCGAAAATTTAGGCATAATGAAAAACGCCTCATGATACTTATTTCTATTGATTGTAGTTATGTCATACCTTTGGTACCAAATCGCCTGAAATCTCAATCAGGCATGGAGAAATGAATGCCGATCCTGAAAACAGCAAGATTAACTGATGATGGTAAAGCAATTTCCCTAATGTTTGAGAACCGAGATATCCTCCGGTTTCACGGGATTTGGCTGAGGGATAACGCGAGAGATCCGGAAACTATTTCTTCGCTCAATGGCCAGAAGTTGATTACCCTCGCCGATATTCCGGAAGAACTTTTTATGTCGGAAGCTCTGGTTAAAAACGATACCCTGTCCATTACCTTTATGCCTGAAAACAAAACGGTTTCCTATCCCGCAGGCTGGTTACTTTCAAACTGTTACGATCAGAAAAATGAGGAAGAACGAGTTGAGCTCTGGGCTAGCGAATTGGGGGATGCCATTCCCACGGTGGAATATTCTGCATATCAAAAAAATGACGAAATTCTGCAAAATTGGCTATCGGATTTTTGTCGTTTAGGTTTTGCAAGGCTCATAAACGGTCCAACCAGACCTCAAAGCCTTTTGAATGTGATCAGGCGTTTCGGATATGTTCGGGAAACCAATTACGGCATCTGGTTTGACGTGCGTTCGGAAGTGAAGCCGGTGAATCTTGCCTATACCGGACTTGGCTTGCAGGCTCACACAGACAATCCCTATCGGGATCCTGTTCCGACGCTGCAGCTGTTATATTGTCTTGAAAATACGGTTGAGGGGGGAGAAAGCCTTCTGGTTGACGGTTTTATGGCAGCGGCCAGGTTGAGAGAGAATAGTACCGAAGCGTTCAGACTTCTCTCTTCCTACAACACGCGATTTGCCTATGAAGGTGAAGAGGGGGTGGCGCTGCGATCAAAAAGACCGATGATCGAGCTTGATCCCGAGGGAAAGGTGATTGCCGTGCGCTTTAACAACCGGTCCTGTGCACCGCTTGTAGATATTCCGTTTGAGGAAATGCCCGCTTATTACGATGCCTATAGAGCCTTTGGCAAAATCATCGATGACCCTGAAATGGCGATAAAATTCAAGCTGGAGGCGGGAGAGTGTTTTCTGGTGGATAACACCCGTATTCTTCATGCCAGAACAGAATTTTCCGGAACCGGAAAGCGCTGGCTGCAGGGATGCTATGCGGATAAGGACGGGTTGCTGAGCCGATTAAATGCCCTTGAGATGAAAAAGGGAGAAGCCGCATGACTGAAGTAAAAAAAATCCCCCTCAATAAAGACACGATCGTTCCCTTTATTGAGGATATCTTCCTGCGCCGGGGATCGGATTCATATCTTGGTGAAGAGGTCACTATGTCCGAACATATGCTGCAAGGTGCCTTGCTTGCAGAAAAAGCGGGGGCTGATGAGGAACTTGTTGCGGCCGCACTGCTTCATGATATCGGGCACTATACAAGCGAGTTTCCGGAAGATGCGCTCGAGAATGGCATTAATAACCATCACGACGAAGCAGGGGCATCTGTTCTCAGCCAGTTTTTTCCCCGCAGGGTAGTTGATTGTGTGCGATATCATGTGGATGCGAAACGGTATCTCTGTGCCGTGGATCCGGGGTATTTTGACCGCCTTTCCGATGCATCAATCCATACGCTTAATCTTCAGGGCGGGCCCATGTCGGAGATTGAAGTCATCGGGTTTAGAGCACTTGAATATTGTGAGGATGTTATTCAGGTTCGCATTTGGGATGAGGAAGGAAAAGTCAAAGGCGTCATAACACCTGAGTTTTCCTATTATGTACCGCTTCTTCAACGGGTTATTGATCGTTCTTGTGATGGCCAGGATTGACCGGAAACTATTGGGACTTATAGTGGCAAAGGTCTGAGTATGAGGAGCCTGCCATGAAATCCCTTTTCCATCTTGCCTATAATGTTACAGATCTTGACGAGGCGCGCGGCTTTTACCGTGATGTTCTCGGATGTGACGAAGGTAGAAGTACCGACACATGGGTGGATTTCAGCTTCTTTGGTCATCAGATTTCTCTTCATAAAGGTATGCCTTTCGAAACCAGAAATACCGGTGAGGTTGGCGGCATTCTCGTTCCCATGCCTCATTTGGGTATGATCCTGCCACTTGAAGACTGGAAAATTCTCGCGGAGAGATTAAAAGGGGCGGGAACAGAGTTTGTTCTGGAACCTTCTGTTCGCTTTGAAGGGGAGGCCGGGGAACAATGGACCATGTTCTTTCGGGACCCTTCCGGTAATCCCATAGAAATTAAAGGCTTTAAGGATTTTGATGGTGTCTTCGCGTCCTGAAATACAGAAAACGATCCCTTTTGTCGGGCAAGTCCCAAAGTCGGAACTGGAAAGTTGGGTTTCGCTCCTTTCAGAAAAAATGCCTAATGAAAGCATTCGTCCTTTTACCGATTTATCAGCGGAAGAAAGAAAGATTGCCGAGATTGCTATTGTTGCCAATCCTGATCCGGATGAAGTTGCGGAACTGACTTCTCTTAAATGGGTGCATAGTGTCTGGGCAGGGGTTGAGAAACTGGTAAGTGAGCTGGGGGATCGACCTTTTGAAATTATACGCCTGGTGGATCCCGAGCTTGCCCGCACAATGTCTGATGCTGTTCTCTCCTGGACACTTTATTTGCATCGAGATATGCCAGCCTATGCAGCTCTTCAAAAAAAGAGACAATGGGAGGAGCTTCCTTTTACCAGGGCATCCGATAAAACCGTGGGAATTCTGGGGCTTGGAAATCTGGGCATCGAGGCGGCCAGCTGCCTTGGATCTTTTGGGTTTAATGTCATTGGCTGGAGTAGATCGCTCAAAGACATCAAGGATGTCCGTTGCCTTGCCGGGGAAGAGGGGCTGAAAGAGATTTTTAAAAAGTCGGATATCCTGGTGTCCCTGCTTCCTTTGACGCCACAAACTCGCGGTCTTCTTTCATCGTCCCTTTTCAGTCTTTGCAAGGACGGGGCAGGGTTTATAAATTTTGGGCGCGGAGCTGTGGTAAACTCGCGAGATCTTTTAAAGGCGCTGGACAGTGGCTCACTCAACCATGCTGTACTGGATGTTTTTGAAACAGAACCATTGCCACAAGACGATCCTTTTTGGGGGCATGAAAAAGTAACGGTGCTGCCTCATATCTCCGCCCCCTCAGATATTGGGACGGCCAGCTCGATCGTTGCAGCCAATCTGCGCACTTATCGCGAGACAGGAACACTTCCGAAAAGCGTCGACAAGAAGCGCGGCTATTAAATACGACGATTCTCTTTTTCCTTTTATTTTTGGAGAGAACCGCGTGAAAATCTCCCTTGAATAACAGGGTGAAGGACCATAAATCGCGCAATTAATACGCTAGCTAACTAATTTTGTGTTTTAGACCATTTTGCTTTTGCCGAGGCGGAAATTCTGTGTCTATACTGCAGCGCTTGCCCGATCTTTTCGGGCTCCGAAACAACAATAAGAAATGGAAGCAACATGTCAGAACAGAAGATGCTTGAAGGTAAGGTCGTTGTCGTAACAGGCGCGGGCCGCGGTATTGGTCGTGGTATCGCCATTATGGCCGCAGAGCAGGGGGCAAAAGTTGTCGTCAACGACTTTGGCGGCACAGAAACCGGTGAAGGTGGGGATCAGATCCCGGCCATGGAAGTGGTGAAAACCATTACAGACGCAGGCGGGGAAGCCGTTGCCAATTTCGGAAATGTCGCCAACCCTGATGATGCAGGTCAGATGATCGAGGATGCGCGCTCAAACTTCGGTGCAATTGATTGTGTCGTCAATAATGCAGGCATTCTCCGTGACGTCATTTTTCATAAAATGTCGGAAGAGGAATTCGACGCGGTCATCGCCGTGCATCTTAAGGGCTCTTTTAATGTGAGCCGGGCCGCAGCCCCTTACTTCCGCGAACAACAGAGTGGATCTTTTGTGCACATGACCTCTACATCCGGCTTGATCGGCAATTTTGGCCAGGCCAATTATGCCGCTGCCAAGCTGGGTATTGCAGGCCTTTCCCGTTCCATTGCACTGGATATGTCCCGCTTTAATGTCCGTTCAAACTGTATCTCTCCATTTGCCTGGTCTCGCCTGATCGGCACGATCCCGCAAGGCACAGATGCAGAGCGTGAGCGTGTGAAGAAAATCCAGGCCATGACACCGGAAAAAATTGCTCCAATGGCTGTTTATCTCCTGAGTGAGCAGGCAGCCGATGTCTCGGGCCAGATTTTTGTTGTTCGCAACAATGAAATCTGTCTGATGAGCCAACCACGCCCAATTCGCAATCTGCATAATTCAGATGGCTGGACACCGGAAACAGTGGCTGCGCGTGTTGGACCAGCGATCAAATCCTCCCTGGTGCCGCTGGAACGCTCTGGCGATGTCTTCTGCTGGGATCCGGTATAAGGAGATCCCATCATGGCTATCGATTATGACAAGCTGATCAACTGGAAATTTGATCCGGTTGAACAGGAATATTCATCCAAAGACAGCATCCTTTATGCTTTGGGTGTCGGTTTATCTGCTGACCCACTGGATCTGGATCAGCTGAGGTTCACCTATGAAGAAGAGCAACTGGCCTTGCCAAGCATGGCGGTTGTGCTTGCCTATCCCGGGTTCTTTTTGAAAAAACCTGAATTCGGTGTGGACTGGGTCAAGGTTTTGCACGGAGAGCAGGGGATTGAAATCCATAAAACCCTGCCCGCAGCCGGGCATGTGGTCGGGGAAACCCGAATTACCGAGATTATCGATAAGGGGGAAGGCCGCGGCGCGCTTCTTTATTCTGATCGCAAGGTTTATGATAAAAAGACCGGTGATCATCTCGCAACATTGACCTCGACAACCTTTGCAAGAGGGGACGGGGGCTTTGGCGGCCCGACAGAAGGTGCACCGGCGCCTCATACTTTGCCGGACCGGGAATGCGATAGCGTGGTTGAATTGACTACTTTACCGCAAGCGGCCCTGATTTATCGCTTGAGCGGGAAGCGCATTTTTCGCTTCAACCAACACCTCAACGACGA
>JAKSCD010000475.1 GCA_022360775.1 Sneathiellales bacterium
AATTCTAAATTTGAATGTTAAACCCAGTATTAAAAAATCGAAATTATACCCTAGGATATCTTATAGGATGGGCGATAATAACTGTTTTACAGTTTTTCATGGGAACATTTATTTATTCGAAGGACTTCGTAGTATCAGCTGGTGAAAGTCTGGTTTTCAATGCCCTTTATGCTATAATTGGAGTTGGTATTTGGTATCCTGTTTATTATACCGATATTGAAAAAAACAATCTTACCAATCTTATTACAAATCATTTGGCCTCAAGTTCGTTGGCGGTTGGATTGTGGTTGTGGTTGGGGTATTTATCTCTTTCAGCTTTATATCAACATGATATTTCGTACGTTGAACAATTAAATAGGACCATACCAGCAAGAGTCGGTATTGGATTTCTATTTTATGTTTTACTATCCTTTAATTATTATTTCATGATATATTACCGGAATTTTAAGGATAAACTGGTACGAGAGTCAGAACTCAAGGCATTGGTAAAGGAGTCCGAATTAAGCTCCCTAAAATCACAAATAAATCCGCATTTTCTTTTCAATAGCCTTAATTCAATTAGTTCATTGACAATGATTAGTCCTGAAAGAGCTCAGGATATGGTTATTAATCTTTCAGAATTTCTACGTTATTCATTATCGAATAAAAAGGAATACCCCGACCAAATATCAAAAACATCAACACTGTACATTTCGTTGTTGGGATACAAGCTGTCAATTACATCGTCCTTTTCCCATACTTTTTCTTCCAGTTTCTCATAAATTACTTCTCCTCCCAAACGCGTACTCGACGTGTAAAAGGGTTTCTCAAGTTCCACCCTGAAAAAGTTCTGATCAATTCCCCGGTTATAACTTACCTGGCTGTTTACAAATTCTCCCCACATGTTATCGATGGCATAATAACCGCCAAACCCCAACTTATCATCGGCACTTCCATTGTATTGAAAAAGTAAACCAACGTTATGCCCCCGCCCCATAAAGTTTCGGGTGTAGGGCTCAATTTCAAAATGGTTATAGTCGTTAATATCTCCGCCAAT
>JAKSCD010000359.1 GCA_022360775.1 Sneathiellales bacterium
AGGATAGCCCCATCGACATCACGTTCCGAGGCCTGCTCCACCGTCGCCAGGACCTCCCCTGTCGCCGGATTAAAGGTTTCAAATTGCTGATCTGAAGAGGAAGTCTGCGACTTACCGTTAATAAAGAGAGGGATATGCATTGAGCAACAGGTCCGGGTCTGAAAATCCATTTAAGTTCGTCGCGGGGACTTTACTCCCTCTTTTCAGAAATGAACAGAAGCTCGGCGTTTTCCAGAATGAGAAAAGTCTTAAAACGCAGGATAGATGGCATTTACGACATCCGGGGTTACAACAAGACCTTCTTCATTATAGCTGTAAAGCGTGTTGTTATCATGAAGTGTGGTTTCAAGCATAACCCTGCGACCCCAAAGCGTATAAACATGCTCCAGTGTTTTTTCGGCATATGTCGCTTCCAGCTCTCGCCCATCGAAGGTGTGCTGCAATTTCAGGGTTCTTGCGCCGTCGCCATCACAATCGATAATCGCAATATTGGGAATACCGCCCAACCCGACTGATTCAACAAGAAGATCCCGGATGGGCTTCCAGTTATCTTCGTCAGACACCTTCTTGATAACCCAGTCCTGATGCTCGGGCGCAGCTTCGAAAAGGTCCAGTTTTTCCATTGTCTCCCGGTCCATAAAGCGGCGAATGAAGGACGTATCGCGGTCCACCTCCCTTATTTCAAACAGGGTTTTGCGTACATCTATTTCCTGGCGATCCTCGTTATAGTTTCTGGCTTCTCCAAGCTGCAATTCCTCAATTCTGTCCCATAAGGTCAGGCCAATATTATAAGGATTGAGATCTCCCGGAATGGGCCGGACAACCTGATTATGGCGAACCAGAAATTCCATATGAATATCGGACGGTAAATCCAAGCTGTTCATGATCTCCCGGTGCCAGTAGCATGCCCAGCCTTCATTGATGATTTTCGTTTCCATTTGAGGCTGAAAATAGAGAGCTTCCTCATGAACAATGGTAAGAATATCCTTCTCCCATTCAGTGAGACGCGGATTATTGTCGCGAATAAAAATCAGCAGATTTTCTTCAGGCTCTAAAGGAAAACGATGAAAATCAGCATCCTCAAGCTGCTCACCCCCCTCTTCCTTTTCCCGAAGGACATTCCTGAGCTGATCTTCCGGGCTCCGTCGCTTGATCGCCTGGTTCCGGCGGCACTGAAAAGAAAGTGCATGGGCGGCATCAAGAATTCTTTCCACCGCTTCCTGCCCGATTGAAGGATCCTCTACATATCCTCTGATCCGATCTGCATGGGATTTAAAGCGGGCGATGACCATATCTGCCTGGGTATGATGAAAAGTGAAATTATTTTTAAAAAAGTCGTTATGGCCATAGACATGGGCCATTGTCAGAATCTGCAGACACAAGGAGTTATCCCGCATCAGGCCCGCAATGCAGGGATCACTATTAATGACCATCTCATAGGGAATGCCCTGAACACCATAGTCATAAAGGGTTTTGGTCCGTTCAAAGGATTTACCGAAGGACCAGTGAGGATAGTGAGAAGGCATTCCGTGATAGGTCATCATGCTGAGCATCTGGACATGGTCACAAATCTCGAATTCCTGGGGGTAGCAATCCAGTCCAAATTCATGGACTTTCTCGGAAATCCTGTCTTCCCACATTTCCAGATCTTTTAAGCTGTAACTGCGACCCATTGCTTTATTCCTGATCTAATTCCAGAGATTGAAACCCATTGTACTTTCAGAGAAACGTTCCCGGTCCCGCGAGAGAAAGGCCTTGAATTTAGGCCAGACATCCGCTTTTGCGGTGATGCCAAGTGTTGTGAAATTATCCGCTTCCAACACATCGAAATGCTTCAGCATCGGTGTTCCCCAGGAAACCCCGCCAGTCGGCTTGATTTCGCCATAGCCGAACAAATTGCAGCTCTCACAAAGCTTTTTCGCAAGTTCGATGGTTTTCGGGACATCTTCGGAAAAATTATCCCCATCTGAACAGTGAAAAGCGTATACATTCCAAAGAGATGGATGAAAGCGATCATGTATGATATCAAGCGCTTTCTGATAGCCGGATGAAATCATCGTCCCTCCCGATTCCCCCTTATGAAAGAAGTCGTCCTCATTAACCTCCTTCGCCTGGGTATCATGGGCAATAAAAACCAGTTCCGTCTGCTGATATTTAAGACGTACGAACTGATAAAGCAGAAAGAAGAAGCTGCGCGCCAGATACTTTTTCATGACATTCATCGACCCGGACGTATCCATAATACAAAGCACGACAGCATTGGATTCATACCGAATATCCGGTTTATGCCTGTGATATCTGAAATCCCGCTGATTGAAGGGAAAACGTTTTTCCTCTTCCTCCTCTTCAGGAGGGTCAACATCAGCCTGAGCATTCTGTTCAATTTTCTGTTGAACAAAACGGCGTTTCAATCTGGATTTTGCCGTTCGCTTCTTATCCAGATGCGCCCGGATCCCCACTCGTTTGGTCCCGCTTCTCTTATGGGTATATTCAGCTTCAATCGCACGAAGGGGCTTACTTTCAAGATCCGGAAGTTCCAGATCTTCAAACATGATCTCGATCAGTTCATCGAGCGTCACATCCGTTTCGTAATAATCTTCACCAGGCTCATTACCAGCCTCCCCTTCACCTGCTTTACCATCTTGCTGAACCTTGCCAACCTTCTGGCCTGCTTCGCTGTCCCCATCACCCTGTGCGACACGAGGGGAGTTGTTCCCATACACAAACCGGTATTCCTTGATGCCGCGAATGGGAACCTTGACAATATTGTCTCCGTCTCTGCCGATAATCGACTGTTCAGAGACCACATCTGCGATATTCTCTTTCAGAACTTCACGAAGCCTTTCCCGATACCGCTGCCGGTCGCCAGAGGTACGATCCGACTGCAGACTGTCTGAAGGAGAATAAGGACGAAAAACTGCGCCCATGTCCCCCTCCTAGTCTTGCCAAAGATGATTGGCGGCGTATTTAAGAACCACATCTGCGGAATATTCGTTATAGCCCCGCTCGAGCATATTCTCGACAAGGGTACTGAATTTTTCCTGCTGTTCCTCATCCCGCGTGCGGGCCTTGGTGATAATACGACTGATATCCCGCACGGATTCCATGAGTTTTTTCTCAATGGCCTCGCGAAGCGGCTCATAGCTTTTGTAGTTCACGCGCTTGCCCCGTCGGCCCACCGCCCAGAGATAGGAAATCACTTCCTGACGGAAACCATCCACTGACGAGCCTATAATTGCGATCTGTTCCTCGATATTTTTGAGGAACGCTTCGTCTGGCTGCATCTCTTCTTTCGATGCATTTTCCTTGACCGTCGTTTTGTTCACATAGGCTTCAGCGTGATCCAGATAGTTCTGGAACAGGGTTTCTGCCTGTTCTTCATAGGCATAAACAAAAGCTTTGGTGATTTCTTTTTCCAGGATTTCAAGATAGGCCTTGTGAATAGTATCCTGCAGAAGATCGAGATAATGCTTGCGAATATCATCTGCGAATTCCATTTCCTTGACCATGCGGATCATCACATCGCGGATGTGAATTGGAGTGATCCCGTCCGCACTGTCTGTGAGGGCCGTATCGATTGCTTTCATTATGAAGCGAGGCGAAATACCGCTCATCCCTTCAAATTTCGCATCCTCTTTAAGCTCCTCGATATCAATCTTCTTGGTCCGTCCTTTTTCAATAACCTCTTCCCCGTTATAGAGACGCATTTTCGTCACGAGATCACATTTAGGGGATTTTTCCAGACGGCTCATCACGGCAAACATGGCCGCAGTTTTCAGGGTATGCGGTGCAATATGAGATTTGAAACCGGACCGGCCGAGCATTTTCTCATAAATCATCACCTCTTCATCAAGGCGAAGATTATAGGGAACTTTTACCGTCACAATACGATCAAGGATGGCTTCATTTGTATGATCTGCCTTGAAGCGACGCCATTCTGCCTCGTTGGAGTGAGCAAGGATTACGCTATCCACATAGATTGTTCCATGACGACCAGGGGCTGGAACAAATTTTTCCTGCGTCGCTGTAATGATCGAGTGCAGATATTCAGTTTCGTTTTTGAACACCTCGATAAACTCGACAATACCGCGATTCCCCGCGTTAAAAGCCCCGTTTAGATCGAGAACACGAGGGTCCCCTTCTGAAAACTGATCGAGCTTGGAGATATCTTCCGATCCGATGAGGACAGAGGTATCCTGGTTGTTCGGATCGACAGGCGGAACAACCGCTATACCGCGCCTGTGCATCCGTGAAAAGGTGCTGGTGGTGACCGGAAAATTCTCGTATTTCCCGTCAAATTCATGTTCGAGCCGATAGCGGCAAACAGGACAAAGCTCTCCTTCAATCTGGACTTCCAGCATTTCATTGAATTTATCGCGCAAGGGACGTGGTATAAGATGAAGGGGCTCTTCGCGTATGGGGCAACCGTCAATCACATAGACGGGCGGTGCTTCCGTCAGGCGCTTTTTCAAAAGTTCGGAAATAGAGCTTTTCCCTGCACCAACCGGCCCCATCAGGTAAAGAACCTGGCGGCTTTCCTCACCCTTCATTGCGGCGGCATGGAAATAACGAACAATCTTTTCGAGCGGTTGTTCGACACCAAAAAACTCATCCTGGAAGAAATTATACATTTTAGGTGGATTATCGCCCCAGAGTTTGAGGCTTCTCGCGC
Source organism: Sneathiellales bacterium (assembly GCA_022360775.1). GTDB lineage: Bacteria > Pseudomonadota > Alphaproteobacteria > Sneathiellales > Sneathiellaceae > Sneathiella. The sequence goes on from JAKSCD010000359.1 coordinate 4,673, forward strand.
TGTCATCCTGCTCCTCTTCAGAAACCAGACCAGCATCAGAAATGACTTTATACATGTGACTATGTGCAAGAGAATAAATGTCGGGATTTTCTCTTACAAGCTCTAGATACTCGAGAAATGTACCACTCCAGTTTTGGCTTTTTCGTTCAGCCTGATCCTTGCGGATAATATCCTGGAAATCGTCACTTTTTTTGGTCATCTATTTCACTCCAAATTGAAAATAGCCCTTCCTCATAACCGTTTCCTGACCGGAAATTCTTGACTTGGATCCTGAATTCAACGTGGTGTATATAAGATAAAAATCAAGTAATTTAATTGTTAAATCAGCATCATAACGCCATCACAAATAGTTGTTATTACTTGTATATTAGAAAAAATAAAATTTAGTAAAATTTCTAAATTTTTTATTTACAGACCAAAAAGCCGCCCTCCCATCGGGAGAGCGGCTTTAAAGATTTACACCAGAATGTACGGCGACTTTCGTCTTTTTTGATTAGCAATCCGCAAGGCAATCGCGCAACATCAGGGCAGCCTCTTCCAGTTGCTCTTTGCTATGGGATGCAGAAACCTGAAAACGCAATCTTGCTTCCCCTTCGGGAACAACAGGAAAACCAAACCCCGTTACAAATACCCCTTTTTCAAGAAGGGCTGAAGCCAGGCGAATTGCTGTCGCCGTTTTTCCAACAATGACCGGCACAACGGCGCTTTCCCCTTCCAGTGGATTAAGCTCCAGCTCGTTAAGGCGTGTACGAAACCATGCTGCTTTTTCCTGAAGGGCAATAACCGTTTCCGGATGACGGTCTAGAATTTCCAGCGATTTGCATCCTGCTGCCGCAACGGATGCCGGCAAGGCGTTGGAAAAGAGGTGAGGCCTTGATTTCTGGACCAGCATTTCTGTTACAGCTTTTGGTCCTGCAACAAAACCGCCGGTGCCTGCCCCCAACGCTTTTCCAAGCGTTCCGGTAAAGATATCAATTTTGTTTAACACACCAAAATGCTCGGCAACCCCGCGACCAGTCCTTCCAAGCACACCCAGACCATGAGAGTCATCCAGAATAATCAGTGCATCATATTTTTCACCCAGCGCAACAATTTCGTCGAGTTTGGCTATATCTCCTTCCATGGAAAAGACACCATCGGTTACAATCAACCGTGCAGGTGCATCCTGATGGGCGATAAGCTTTTCTTCAAGGTCAGCAAGATCACTATGCTTATAGACCTGCTTGATCACTCCTTTTGCGGTCGCTCGAATACCATCAATCAGGCTCGCATGATTAAGTTCATCTGAAAGGATCACATCGCCTGGCGCAGTAATCGCCGGAAACAATCCTGTATTCGCCGCCCAGCAGGAGGAATAGCTGAGGGCTGTCTCGGTTCCGTGGAAATAGGCAAGGGCTTCTTCGAGCGTTCGGTGAATATCCTGTGTTCCGCAGATAAACCGGACAGATGCTGTGCTTGCCCCGTATTGATCCAGTGCTTCCTTCGCCGCAGCAACCACGTCCGGGTTATTGGCAAGACCCAGATAGTCGTTGGAAGATAAAAGCGTCACCTCACCCGCCTCTTCCAGTATAATCTTTGAACCAATTGCTGACTGGATGGTTTTCAGATGCTTATAGGTACCCGCCTCCTCTTCCGCTTCAAGGGCAGAAGCCAGGCGTGTAATAAGAGACCGGCTCATTGCAGCTCTCCTTCATGAAGTGTTTGAAAATCGAGGACGACTTTACCGCATGCCCCATCATCCATCAGGGAAAATCCTTTATCAAAGTCTTTCGCTGGCAGGACATGGGTGACAACTTTCTCGATCAGCTCCGGGTTTTTCAGCATAAAGGCTTCCACCTGAAACCAGGTTTCATACATTCTGCGGCCGGTCACCCCCAAAAGGCTGATCCCCTTCATGACAACCTTGCCGCCCAGATCAAGCTCCACCGGACCGCCAGGAATACCAAGAAGGGCAACGGTCGCCCCGGGGGCTGCAATATCCAAAGCCGCATTGAGCGCCACGCCATTCCCGCTGACTTCCAGCACCACATCCGGTCCTTTTCCATCCGTCAGATCCAGTATCCTGGACGTACAGTCCGGATCACGGGGATTAACAACCAGATCCGGATCCAAACTTCTGGCAATCGCGGCACGAGACTGGTTCGGCTCCTGCACAGAAACCGTGCGGGCACCATGTGCCTTGGCGATCGCTGCTGCGAAAAGCCCGATGGGGCCTCCCCCGACGATCAACACATTTTTGGAGGTAACCTCAGCCGTTGTGACCATATGCATGGCGTTGCCAACCGGATCGAAGACCGCTGCATGCTTGTCAGGGATTGCATCCGGTACCTTCCAGAGATTAGTCGCAGGGACTTCAACATATTCGGCAAAGGCACCCGGGCGATCCACACCAATAATCTCAGTTTTCTCACAGATATGAGCATTACTCGTCCGGCAAAGACCACATTGTCCGCAGGCAATATGACATTCCGCAGAAACACGCTCGCCAATCTCAAACCCGGTGACATCTTCTCCGATATCACTGATGAGACCAACAAATTCATGGCCAATTGTCATCGGGGTACGAATACGTCCTGAAGACCATTGATCCCACCGGTAAATATGATAGTCGGTTCCGCAAATTCCGGCAGCAATCACTTTCACCATAACCATACCGCGCGCTGCTTTGCTTGGTGTTGGCTGGTCGTCAGACCAGATCCCCCTCTCCGGCTTCGCTTTGGTTATGGCAAACATGATATCTACTCTCTGGTAATTGGAAAAAAATCCGCTATAATGGATTAACAGTTCGTACAATATAATGGATTTTTATCCTGTCAACAGGAATTATGAATAAAGCAGCCCTTACCCCCCCTGCTGTCGGCAAGACAGTCAATCGCCTCCGCAAGGAAAAACAGCTCACTCTTGACCAGTTGGCAACCCTCTGCGGTGTTTCAAAATCCATGTTATCTCAAATAGAGCGGAACGAAACCAATCCTACCCTCGCCATCGTCTGGCGATTGGCGGAAGCGCTTGACCAAACGATTGATGACCTGATCCGCGGGGAAGAAACAGCACATAGCCTCAGCATTGTTGGCGGCTCTTCTGTTCCTGTCCTGAATGATCCAAAAGGCCTCTACAGCCTCACTATTCTCGGACCTTCCGATATGGTGAATGATATCGAATGGTATGAACTAAAATTGCTGCCGGGTGGCGCGCTTCCATCAGATCCGCATGCCACCAGAACAATGGAGCATCTTACCGTTCTTGAAGGAGAGGTTGAGCTCACGACCGGGGAGGAAACCGGTATTGTCAAGAAGGGCGAAACCGCCCGCTATCGCGCGGATAAACCCCACCGGATTTCCAATATCTCGGACAAGGATAGCCGTGCCCTTCTTGTCATGATGATCGGCAAATAAAAGACTTTTTACAAAACCAGAATGGCCCGGAAATCATTGACATTTGTCCGGGTCGGCCCGGTTTTCAGCAAATCACCGAGGGCATCAAAAAAGCTGTAAGCATCATGTCGGACGAGATAATCCTGAAGATGAAGTGACATAGCCTGTGCCCGTTTCCCGGTTTCAGGATCATAATACGCCCCGGCATTATCTTCGGTGCCATCTATACCGTCTGTATCAGCGGCGATGGCATAAACCCCCTCCTGCCCTTCCATCTCTGCCGCGAAAGCGAGGAGAAATTCTGCATTTCTTCCGCCCCTTACTGTTGAGATCTCCGAAGAAGTGACCGTCACTGTTGTCTCACCTCCCGATAGGATCACACAGGGCTTTTTCTGCGGCTCGTCATGTTCCAGAACCTGTCGGGTAATGCCCGCCATGACTTTGGCAACTTCTTTTGCCTCTCCTTCGATTTTGTCACCAAGGATAATCGGATGGATATCGTGACGGCGTGCAAGATTTGCGGCGGCTTGCAGCGCATCCTGCGGCGTTGCAATCATATTCAGCGAGCCTTCATTAAAAACCGGATGATCCGCCGCAGGAGGGGTCAGTTTACCGGACAAAAGCAAGCTGCGGATTTCCTCCGAAACATCAATTGAATACTGATCCAGAATACGTAAGGCATCCGCGCAACCCGTATCATCTGGAACAGTGGGGCCAGAGGCAATAACTGACGGATCGTCCCCGGGCACATCAGAGATCAGATAGGTGATCACTTTTGCAGGCCAGGCCGCAACCGCCAGCCTTCCTCCCTTAATGGAGGAAAGTTTCTTTCTAACGGTATTCATTTCCTGGATATTGGCCCCTGATTTCAGCAAGGCTTTATTGATCGCCTTTTTCTCACCAAAGGAAATTCCTTCTGCAGGTAAAGAAAGTAAGGCTGATCCGCCGCCGGAAATCAGGCAAATCAGACAATCCTCTTCAGTAAGCTCTGTGGCTTTCTGAAGTATTTCCCGGGCCGCTTTCTCCCCTTCCTCATCGGGGACAGGATGACCGGCTTCAATCACCCGAATATGCTTCAAATCCAGGCCATGCTGATAGCGGGTTAAGGCAATGCCTTCAATTTCACCGGACCAGGTCTGTTCGACTTCCTTTGCCATGGAAGCCGCCCCCTTGCCTGCAGCTACGATGAAAGTCCGGCCCCTTTGACTCTGCCTGAGGTCGGGGATTTTTCCAGCAGGCAACGCCGCCTGAACGGCCTCGGTGAATAACTCTTCAAGAAAAGCGCGCGGATTTTCCATAGGCTTTAAACATCCGATTCCAAATATTCAGGAAGACCGTCATCAATGCTGTAAAAATCGCCTTTGGACCCGGTGAAAATATGGCTCTCGCCCTTCAGGCCGGTCGGCTCATCCAGGCACCCACCGATAATACCGATATAAGGGGAGTCATTTTCCTTCCAGAAAAGGCTGGACCCGCATTCACTGCAAAATCCGCGTTTTGCCATATCCGATGAGGCAAACCATTTGAGGGTCCTGTCTGACGAAAAAGCCACGTCTTCCAGTTTGCATCTCGTATAGGGGGCATTATGACCATGCCAGACCCGGCATTGCTTGCAGTGACAGTAAATCACTGCCGGGTCCAGCTTTGTTATCTCAAACCGAATACCACCGCACAGGCATCCACCTTTTGCAGAAAGGTGCCTCTTTTCAGACATTTATCCCTCATAGCTTATGCTTTTTCCACCTCTACTCGGCAGTCATTGTAGCAAGCACCATGGGAAAGGTCAGCCTTTGATGTAGGGGCCAGGGCAGAAACAGTCTGTTTATTGCGAGTGGTCACAAACCAGGATCCTTTCGGCGAATAGATCACGCCTGGCCGAACCGCATCGGTAATCTTAAGCGGCAGATAAACCTCTCCAAGCGTGTTGTGAACACGAACCTCGTCTCCATTTGACAAGGATCGTTTTTCTGCATCTACAGGGTTCATCTCAAGGACCGGTGTTTTGGCATTTGCCGCGACCCCACCAAACAGGGAATTTGTCATCTTGTTTGAAGACGGCGTAATCAGGGTCAACGGATGTTCCGCGTCCAGTGCATTATAGACAGGCAGCGGCTGTCCATAGGTTTCTTCCAGATATGTGGATCTGAGCTCGACCTTGCCGGAGGGGGTTTGCGGAAAAGTGTTTTCAAAAACAATAACCTCTCCTTTATCCACTTCCATAGAAAAGGCTTTGCCGACAGGAACCTCGCTTGGTTTGAACCCCTGAAGACGAGGATCCTCCTCGTTCAGCGCATCATCCATCAGCTCTTTATCAGAGGCTTTGAAAATCGCTTCGTTAAAGCCAAAACGAGCGGCCAGACGCCGAAAAATTTCAGTATTGGGCAGACTTTCCCCGACTGGATCAATCGCCGCTTCCGCCCGCTGGACATAAGGCTGCCCATAGGCACAGAAGAGATCATCATGTTCAAAATGGGTGGCCGCAGGCAAAATGATATCACACAGCATCATGCTGTCTGTCATCGCAACATCGCAGCCGACGACAAAAAGATCTTCCCGCGACAATCCCTTGACCATTCTATTCTGGTCAGGAGAGACAATCACCGGATTGTGGTTATAGATAAAAAGACCTTTAAGTGGCAGTTCCAGATCCTCATCTGCCAGATGCCTTCCAATATCAAGGATGTTAAGGGACCGTGTTCCTTCCGGCACCAGATCAGGTCGTGTCAACCGGGCAGGTGTTTTCGGGAATAAATGCCCTGCACCACCGATCAGGCCACCTCCCCGCACGCCGAATTTATTGCAAAATGCGGGAAGTGCATAAATCGCTCGAATACCGTTGCCTCCATTCTGGTTACGTTCAAGCCCGTTTCCAATCGCGATAACGGCGGGATTACGCGCGGCATAAAGCGAAGCCAGTTCTTTGATCTGCTCAAGGGAAATTCCGCATCTTTCAGCAAGATCCTCAAGAGTATATTTTTTTGCTTCAGTGAGAAATTCTTCGGCTCCCTGAACATGTTCCTCCATAAAAACATGATCAAATGACCCGAGCTCTTCCAGAATTTGAATAAGGGCATAAGCCAGAAGAATATCGGTTCCAGGGCGCACAGAAAGATAAAGATCTGCCTGCTCCGCGATTTTGATCCGTTTGGGATCGATCACAACCAGCTTCGCACCGTTTGCTTTAGCCTTCTTGATTATCGGTGCAAGATGAAGATTGGAATAGGTTACATTATTGCCCCACACAATAATAAGCTTGGCGTGAGCCGCCTGCTCGGGCTGCATGGATGGCATCGCCCCGAAAGTCCCCATATAGGCTTCGCTTTTTATACCGCCGCACATTGGGCGCCGCTGCAGAAGCGTTGCACCAAGACGATGGAAAAACCGAAGATCCATTGATCCACCCGCCAGCATGCCATGGGGGCCGGCATAATTCAGCGGCATAACCGCTTCAGGTCCATATTCATCAATAATTGCAGTGAAACGCTGATAAATCTCATCCAGTGCTTCATCCCAGGTCATCCGCTCAAACGAACCGGTTCCCTTTGGACCTGTCCGTTTCATCGGATAATGAATTCGGTTTTCACCATGAACAAATTCAGGATAGAAGCGGGAAACCTTGTTGCAGATCACGCCATCTGTCAGCGGGTTCGCCTTCGATCCACGAACCTTTTTCACCTCGTTATTCTCTACGGTAACAGTCAGACTGCAGGTGTCGGGGCAATCCAGCGGGCAAACGCTGGCAACTTCGTGACTCATTTTCCACTCCTTTTTGCTCAGGAGATCAGAATGAGCCTTTATTGGCCCTGAAAAAAGAGCCAATCATGCACACTTTCTGGTACCAATTTAAAAGAAACGGCTTGCCCGATAGGGCCACATGGGAATGCTGTCCGGACGCCCGGCCAGCATATCACAGATATAGCGTGCGGTGCTTGGTCCCATACTCATTCCCTCATGCTGATGACCAAAGGCAAAAAACACATTGGGATTGTTGGGCGACGGACCAATGACGGGCAAGCTATCTGGTAAAGATGGACGATATCCGAGCCAGACATCCTTTTCTTCCGGATCAAGGGAGGGAAGCATTTTTCGGGCATGTGGTACCAGCTTTCGAATGCGTCTGTAATCAGGGCCTTTTTCAAGTCCGGCAAACTCCACCTGGCTGGTCATGCGAATACCATGCTCCATGGGGGACAGGACAAAGGATTTCTCCCCGTACACAACCGGCCGGTTCAGGGATTTCTCCTTCGGAAGATCAAACATCATGTGATAGCCACGTTCTGTATCCAGTGGAATGTCTGCACCAAACTCACCGGCCAGATTTCTGGACCAGGCCCCGGTCGTCAAGACAAGACGTTCAGCTTCAAGACTTTCACCATTTCCACGTGCCTTGATCTTTCCGTTACTTTCCTCGATTTTGTCAATTTCGGAAATAACAATGCTGCCCCCTTCCTTTTTGAAGGCATCCGCTATCCCGATGACCACCTTTTCGGGATTAAGGAGAAAGCGGGCCCGGCGCTGAAACAATCCGTGTTTGAAAATATGGCTGAGGTTAGGTTCCAGATCCCGAAGCTCGTCCTTATCCAGGATTTCATACACGGAATCGTGTCTGTCCATCAGATCTCTTGCTCGCTGGGTGGCTGCAAAACCTGCATCACTTTCATAGACTTTAAGCCATCCTACATGACGGATCAGATGACCTAGAGACGCCTGTTCCGCAAGTTCCTCCCAATCCTCATTGGTCCGGTCGGACAAAATTCGAAAAGCGGCAGCGTTATGCTGAACACGCTCTTCGCGCCCTTCCATCATGAAACGGATAAGCCAGGGAGTAATTTTATGTAAATAGGACCAGCGCAAAGTGAGTGGGCCTGTCGGATCCAGCAGCATTTTTGGAACAGATTTCCAAAGACCAGGCTGGGATAAGGGAACGCAGCTTTTGCTGACAATTGCCCCTGCATTGCCGTAAGAAGTTCCGGCGGCAGGCCCTTTGCGATCAACCAGCGTGACCTTGAACCCTTCCCTTTGCAGGGCGTAAGCTGTACAACATCCGACAATACCTGCACCAACAACCAGTACAGATTTCGCTTTTTCATCACTCATTTTACATACCTGAAGTAAAGGCTCGCATAGGTTTAACCGACCGTCGGTCATTTTTTTCTTGGTAACGATCAGTTTCAGCGCTAGCCTATATCATTATGCAGCAGGAACCTACACTTGCATCCTACACTCACGAAGATTTTGTAAAACGGCCGATCGCCCTGCGGGTTTATCAGCTGGAAGAAAGTGGCATTGCCTTCGCGCCCCACCATCATGACTGGGCCCAGCTTGCCTACACGTCCGAGGGGATTGTTGTTGTCACAACCGAACAGGGGCGTTGGCTGGTCCCTCCTCATCATGCGGTATGGATCCCGGCACAGAAAACCCACAGTATCAGTATTCGCAGCGCGGCAAAATTCATCGTTATTCATATCGATGCCTCTCGTATGACGCGAATGTCCAATGATTGTGGCGTGCTTTCGGTCTCTCCGCTGCTAAAGGAGTTAATTGCAACAGCCGAAGCTGTCCCTCGGGACTATGACCCGGATACACCGGAAGCCCGACTTATGTCTGTCATCCTTGATCAAGTCCAGACAGCGGAAACCGCCCCACTATTATTGCCCCTTCCAACGGATGAAAGGCTTCTCAAGCTCACGTCAATCCTGATGGAAGATGCGTCGGAAAAACGCAGCCTGGAAGAGTTGGCAAATTCAATCGGCGGAAGCGCCCGCAATCTCTCCAGGCTATTCAAAAACGAAACCGGAATGACGTTTGGAAAATGGCGTCAGCAAAGACGCCTCATGGCCGCGATAGAAATGCTGGCTGAAGGAAAATCCATAACAAATATTGCACTGGATCTTGGCTATGACAGTGTCAGCGCCTTTATTTCAATGTTCAGACAAATGATGGGAGTAACACCGTCCAGATATTTTAAATCAGTGCATTCTTAAAGAGCTGCAAAAGCGGCCTGTAATAATTGGGAGGAGAGCTAATGTACGACTATATAATAGTTGGCGGCGGATCGGGAGGATCTGTTGTCGCAAGCCGGTTATCCGAAGATCCATCGGTAAAAGTCTGCCTGCTGGAGGCGGGCGGCCCGGATAAAAGTATCCTTATCCACGCCCCTATCGGGACAGCAGCCATGCTGCCGCGTAAGATCAACAACTGGGCTTTTGAAACTGTCCCTCAGGATGGATTAAACGGCAGAAAAGGCTATCAGCCGCGCGGGAAAACTCTTGGTGGTTCAAGTTCCATTAACGCCATGCTTTATGTCCGCGGCCATCGCTGGGATTATGATCACTGGGCCAGCCTTGGAAATCCCGGCTGGTCCTTTGACGAAGTCCTGCCCTATTTCAAGAAGGCAGAACATAATGAGCGAGGAGAGGATGACTTTCACGGAACTGGCGGTCCCCTGAATGTTGCTGAAATCAGATCGCCCATGGGGATAGGAAACATCTTTATGGAGGCTGCTAAACAAATGCAGCACCCGATCAATATGGATTTCAACGGCGCTGAACAGGAAGGTGTCGGCCCCTATCAGACAACCCAGAAAAACGGAGAGCGCTGGAGCGCTGCAAAAGGCTATCTCACCCCCAATCTGGAACGTCCCAACCTTGACGTTATCACCCACGCGCCGGCAACAAAAATCCTGTTTGAAGGGAAAAAAGCGGTAGGCATTCAGTATAAACAGGGGCAGCAAACACTCGAGGTAAAAGCAAGTCGGGAAATTATTCTGGCAGGCGGCGCTTTTGCCACCCCTCAGCTGTTGCTGCTTTCCGGTGTTGGAGCTGGCGAGGACATCAAGCCTTTTGATATTGATGTTGTGCATGAATTGCCGGGCGTTGGAAAGAACCTTCAGGATCACATCGATTATGTGACCTCTTATCGTTCCACCTCTGACGAAGTGATGGCCCTCAATTTCAAGGGGGCGGTCAAACTCATCAAGGCGATTTCCGAGTGGCGTAAACAGCGGACCGGTATTGTCGCCACAACCTTTGCTGAAACGGGCGCATTCCTTAAATCCCGCCCGGATCTCGAGATACCGGACTACCAGCTCCATATGGTAATCGGCATGCTGGATGACCATGCGCGCAAAACCAACCTTGGTGGCGGCTTCAGTTGTCATTGCTGCGTCCTTCGTCCCAAAAGCCGGGGAACGGTCGGTTTGAATTCGTCCAACCCGCTTGCCGCACCGCGGATTGATCCCAAATTTCTGGATCACGAAGAGGATGTTCAGACCCTGCTTACAGGCGTCAAGCAGATGGAACGCATCCTTCATGCCCCGGCTTTTGATGGTATCAGAGGGGAAGCTCTTTATCCGGTGGATCTGGAGTCAGATGAGGCGATCATTGAAGCCCTGCGCAACAAGTCGGATACGGTTTATCATCCGGTTGGAAGCTGCAAAATGGGAACCGATGATATGGCCGTCGTTGATCCTGAACTTAAGGTACATGGCCTTGAAGGTCTG
>JAKSCD010000393.1 GCA_022360775.1 Sneathiellales bacterium
ATTTTATCATAATCGATTTCAGGGAAGATTATTTGCTCAGAGATACCCATGCTATAATTTCCAGTTTTATCAAATGATTTTGGGTTTAACCCTCTGAAATCACGAGTACGTGGTAAAGCAACATTAATCAATCGATCTAGGAACTCATACATTTTTTCTTTTCTAAGAGTAACCTTACAACCAACAGGCCATCCCTCACGAATTTTAAATCCAGCAATCGATTTTCTAGCCTTACGAACAACAGCTTTTTGTCCAGCAATTTGCTGAAGATTTTCTACCGCATAATTCATAAGCTTTTTATCACCTACAGCTTCACCAACACCCATGTTTAATGTAATTTTAGTGATCTTAGGCACTTGCATAACACTTTTGTAATTGAATTCCTTCATTAACTTTTCAACTACATTATTTTGATAAAACTCTTTTAATCTAGCCATTATAAACTCTCTTAAACAATATCTACCAATTCATCATTGGATTTAAAATATCTTACTTTTCTCTTTGAACCATCCGCCGCTTCAATAAATTTAAAGCCGACTTTATCAGCCTTATTAGTTTGCGGATTTAGAAGAGCTACATTAGATACGTGCAATGGCGCTTCTTTAGTCTTTATGCCACCTTGCTCTTGGATTTGAGGATTAGGCTTAACATGTTTTTTGACTAAGTTCAGGCCTTCTACTAAAACCTTCTCACCAATGACTCTCAAAATTTTGCCAATCTGATCTTTATCTTTTCCAGCAAGAATTTTTACTGTGTCGCCTTTTTTAATACGCTTCATAACTTTACCCTGATGGTTTATAGCACTTCAGGTGCTAAAGATATTATTTTCATAAATTTAGCGCGCAACTCTCTTGTTACAGGGCCAAATATACGTGTTCCAATTGGTTCCTTTGAAGCATTGAGTAAAACGGCAGCATTTCCGTCAAAGCGAATTAAAGAACCATCATTTCTCCTAACGCCTTGTGCTGTACGTACAACAACTGCATCCATAACAGAACCTTTTTTAACTTTGCTTCTAGGTATAGCTTCTTTCACACTAACTTTAATAATGTCACCAATACCTGCGGTCTTACGGTGTGAACCACCAAGCACCTTAATACACATAACACGGCGAGCACCGCTGTTATCCGCTACATCCAGGTAAGATTCAGTTTGTATCATCGTCGTACTCCGAAATTATTTATGAAACATACACCGGGCTATTCAACCTCGGTTGCACGTTCCTCAATCTTCACTAATGCCCAACTTTTTGTTTTGGACA
>JAKSCD010000476.1 GCA_022360775.1 Sneathiellales bacterium
CCCCAACAAAGGACAAGACCGACCGCCACAAAGGCGTAAGTGAGATATTTACCGACCAGGTTCAGGCGGAAAATATCCAGCCCGAGCGGCAGGATCACCACGATCAGCGTGATCAGAACCAGAAATCCGAAAATTTCTGTTCTATTGGCAAAGGATGAAATGTTAAACGTCATTGAAGCTCCTCCTTAGCGACGGATTTTCAAGGAAAACAGTCCCTGCGGGCGCAGCATTAAAATGCCGACAACTGTCAGAAGCGTCAGGATTTTAGCCATTGAACCGCTGAGGAAGAATTCAAGGGTGGACTGGGATTGCGAGATAGCAAAGGCGGAAGCAATGGTCCCCAGCAGGCTTTGCGCACCGCCAAAGACAACCACAAGAAAAGTGTCAACGATGTAAAGCTGACCGGATGTCGGACCCGTTGAGCCGATCATGGTAAAAGCGCTACCGGCAACACCAGCAATGCCACAACCCAGGGCATAGGTTCCCCGGTCAACCTTGTCTGTATTGATCCCAACGGCACCAGCCATATCGCGATTTTGAACAACCGCACGAACCTGTCGCCCCCAAGAGGATCTGAACATAAGATATGCCACACCGACTGTAATCAGGATCGTCAGACCCATCACAAAAACACCGTTAATCGGCACTTCAACAAGATCTGTAAGTTGAAAAGAACCCAGAAGATAATCAGGAAGGGTCACACCAACTTCACGCGCACCGAACACGGAACGGTACAGTTGCTGCAGAATAAGGCTCAGACCCCAGGTTGCAAGAAGCGTATCCAGCGGCCGTTTATACAGGTGTCGAATAAGCCCCCATTCAACCGCGGCCCCCAAAGCACCGGACGTTATGAACGCAAGGATCATGGCAATGAAAAAGTAAATGCCGAAAAGGGAGGGCAGGTAAGTCGAAAAAACATTGGAGCAAATATAGGTTACATAGGCACCAAGGATCATAAACTCACCATGGGCCATATTGATGACACCCATTTGACCGAAAATAATAGCAAGACCAAGCGCCATCAGGACAAAGACGGAAAACAGAATAAGTCCGGCGAAACCTTGCATGGCAAGAATGGAGGTGAGTTCGGTGAATGTATATCCATCAAACATGATAACTCTCCTTTTACTGTTGGAGGGACGGACCGGGGTAGTCGATTGGAAATCAGGAGGTCCGGATGGCAGATATACCTGCCATCCGAAAAAATCCGCTTACTGGTAACCCTTGGGAAACGGGTTTGGTTCCATAAGATCATTTGTTTCATAGATCACGTCATACTGACCATTTTTCTTAGCCAGTCCGATCCGTGTCTTGGACCACAGATGGTGATTTTCGTGAACCCGAACATACCCTTCCGGTGCGGTTTTCAGCTCAATACCAGGAGATGCTGCTCGAACCTTATCGATATCAAAGCTTCCTGCTTTCTCAACAGCGGCTTTCCATAACCATGGGCCAAGATAAGCAGCCTGGGTGACATCACCGATAACCATGTCCTCACCCCACATCTTTTTGAATTCTTTCACAAAAGACATGTTGTTCTCATTTTCAAGACTCTGGAAATACTTCATCGCTGCATAAGCGCCTTCGATATTCTCACCGCCAATGCCGCGGATTTCATCTTCTGTCACCGAAATTGTCAAAAGCGTTACATTGTCTTTTTTCAGGTCAATTCCAGCGGCTTTAAGCTGTTTGTAAAAAGCAACGTTAGACCCGCCTACAACGATGGCATAAATCACATCCGGTTTTTTCAGGCGGATCTTGTTAATCACAGAGTTAAACTGTGTATGGCCTAGCGGATAATATTCTTCACCCACAACCTTCAAGCCAAGTTTTTCGATATGTTTGCGTGCA
>JAKSCD010000290.1 GCA_022360775.1 Sneathiellales bacterium
TCTTTCACCGACCCACCGGGATTGAGGAACTCGGCTTTACCGTAGATGTCACATCCGGTTTCCTCGGAAGCAGCTTTCAGACGGATAAGCGGAGTATTACCGATTGCATCGGTGAAGTTTTTTCTGACTGTCATGATAACTTCTGTGAAATTTAATAAATAACCAATATTTAGTGTTAATTTAAAGTAATCCCGGACATGTTTCAAGGGGAGGTGAAGCCATCAATTTATATTTTTAAGGGATATGCAAGAAGAAGTAGAATGTTTGACGGCAAACCTTACACTCTTAAATTGAGTTAAATATTCAATAAATTACACAATTAATGGATTATTTCTATGCCTAAACGGTGAAATGTGTTGCCTTTTACAATCCTTTTGTCAGAATAGAAAAAGGTAATAAAGAGAAGTCATACTCCTTTCGGTATAGGAAAATTGTCGCCCTGAAACGGGCTTTTTTGGAAGGTGAAATGAGCGCAATACAGGCTTTCTGGCCAGAAGTGAAAAAACTGGGAGTTGTGTAATATGTGGCGTCCAAAGAACAGAGGTCTTCCATGAAGACTATAAAGGATCACCTGGAACTCGCGTTAGCCGAAGCAATGTATAGTGGACTTTTTGTAACGGCAGGCCTTATTTCCGCTGCGTTGGAAACCCTTTCTGAACAGGAGCTGCAGGAAGAGCGTTTTCAGGAAGAGGAACCGGAACGCGAAAAAATACTATCCTTTCCCTTGAGCGGTAATTCTTAAACGACACCCTCTTCTGCGGATTGTTGATAATGTGCGATAACCCTTAGTGGCGGGGTGCAAATACTGACCTGCCCGATATTGCGGTCATGCTCTTCTTTCTGCGCCATTGTCCGCTCAAGCTTTCTCTCAACGATCACTTGTTTTTTATGCAAGTCCTTTTCCTGAATACAAATATAGAGATTCTTTGCCTGGCTGTTCAGGTGAAGCTCTTCAATCGCGAATTTCAGTATATTGTTGTATATCTGATGGCGAGGCAGATTAATCATGTAATGCTGATCGGAAGGCCATTCCTGAAAACGACCTTCGGTTTTTTTAATCCGGCCTATGACCGGTATCGTTTCGGTGACGCTTTGTACCGTTGCTTCATCTGTTTCATTATACAGTTTGGCGAGGACAATCCCCATCTCCATTTCCAGAAAAATAGCGAGCTGCACGATCTCGTGGATTTGAAATTTACGCTTTCCGTTCAGCAATTCTGTGATGCGGGAAGCGGGTAGTCCTATTGCCAGGCCCAAATCCTGTTTTTGCTTGTTAAGATCCTTCAGACGGTCTGCAATCCATAGTCTTGACATCTGATCTCCAATTGAATTTTCCTCAAGTTTTTTAACGATAATCGTAATTACAGTTGACTATTAGAGGTTTCTAAAATATCCTAATGGTGGAATTGAAATGGTTTTAATAATGATTCAAATGAGAAAAAAGCTCCTGATGCGTGTTTAGAAAGATTATTATAATCTAATTAGTTCTTTGTTCCAGAAAAACAGAATTCCCAGAAATGGAGACAGATAGCCACCTCTTTAGGGAGGTTTGCGTATGCTTGCATGGGAGACCGTGACGGTGCCTTTTGAGGAGGCCGGACCAGTGACATTCCAGATTTCAATAGCGACTATCAAATCAGGAGTATTGAGAAGTGAGTGACATAACTGCAGAAGCTGACAAGCCTGTAATAAAAAATGCTCTTTCAACCCATTCGGCTGCCTTTTCCCTAAAGCGACCCGCGAACGATAATTTAGCGGATAAAGAAATAGCAGAATGTCTTGAAAAGCATGCCTCTATGTCAGGTTCCGAGAGATATTTCAGAACGGAAAAAAAGTTCTGGAAATCTTTATCGCCTTCCGAGTTTAAATCTGCGCAGCAGCTTTATTACGGGTTTCAATTGCTTGTATCCGGTATTGGTTATCGGACACAAAGTTTTTCCGGGATGCCTGTGACAAGCATGGAAAATACCGGGCATCAGTCGGATATTGTGAGTGATTTTCAAGTCTGGATCGTGCATGCAAGAGGCAATGGGGTTTGTCTTGGTGCATTCCTTGACCTTTTGGTTTTCGGGCAAAGTTGCCGGGAAATTGATAGAAGTTACCGGCGCCGAAAAGGCTTCGCCAAAGACAATCTCGTCAAGGGGCTTACTTTGTATCTCGATTTAAAAAAACACTATTTTCGAGAATAATCTTGACAATCCGGGGGCGTTCCTATACTATATTTGTCAACGTCAAGAATTGGGCCTGCAGGGAATTTCCTTCAGGCCTTTTTTTGTGGCTTTTCCGTAATCCTGGTAACTCCTTAAAATATAATATTTTTTATAGTTCGCCTAAAAACCTTCCTGGCTGGATAGAAGGAGTAAGCCAGTATAGTGAGGAAGTTGAACGCCACTAATCACATCTCTTGGAAACTCGAATAGGTAGTAAGAGGTAAAAATGCTGAGACAGCGACCGAAACTTGATTATCTGTCCACTATCATTGAAAGCAGGGCACTTTCGACAAATCTCGATCATAACCTGACGAAACGATTAAAGGACCGGTCACTTCTTTCGAAAGTGATGTCTCTTACGGGCTCAGCCTTTAAAAGACGGGACGAAAGTTCAATCCGCCAATTCCTGGCGGATTTTTTTTCGGCCGAAATTCTTGAAATTGCTGACCGCACTGAGGAGGTTTGCGATATGGAGAACCCGAAAGAGGCGCTCGCTGCGGCGAAGCTTCGTATTGATACCCGACGCTGGCTCATGGAACAATTGTCACCAACTGTCTATGGGCCGATTAAAAATGCGACTTCAGGAAAATCGGGATCCTCTTTTTTCAAGACCAAGATTTATCTTCCGGAAAATGCGCGCTCTTAGACCCCAGCCAGGTCCTCAGGAAACCTTCCTCGCCAGTGCCGCGGATATTGCGATTTATGGCGGTGCGGCAGGAGGAGGAAAAAGTTTCTCTCTATTGCTGGAACCTTTGCGACATATTCATAATTCACAGTTTCGGGCTGTGATTTTTAGACGAACGTCAAAACAGATCAGGAATGAAGGCGGGTTATGGGATGCTGCGCGGCAGATTTATGGCCCTCTCGGAGGACAGGCAAAAGAAACAGATCTTCTCTGGCGTTTTGATCAGGGCGGAACTGTGAGTTTCGGATCGATGGAGCATGAAAAGAACCGTTTTGACTGGCAGGGAACCGAGATCACCTTGTTGGGTTTTGATGAACTGACCCATTTTACCGAGAAGCAGTTTTTCTATCTGCTAAGCCGAAATCGCTCCGTGAGCGGTGTTGCCCCCTATATTCGTGCGACCTGCAATCCGGATGCAGACAGTTGGGTTGCCAATCTGGTGAAATGGTGGATCGATCCCGATACAGGATATCCGATCAAGAGCCGGTCCGGGGTAGTTCGGTGGTTTGTGAGAATTGAAAATGAACTGATCTGGGCATCAAGTGAGGAAAACCTTATCAAGAAATATCCTGAACATCGTCCCAAATCCTTTACGTTTATTGCTTCCTCCATCGAGGATAACCGCATTTTGATGGATCGGGATCCGGGATATAGGGCCAACCTGCTTGCGCTCGATAAGGTGGAACGGGAGCGGCTCTTGCAGGGAAACTGGAAAATCAGGCCGGAAGGCGGGCAGTATTTCCGCTCGGTCTGGTTCCCGCATCGAACAACCGGCCTTCAGGCAAGTCGGACCGTGCGCGGATGGGATCTTGCCGCCAGTGCCGGGAGGAGTGCTGACTGGACGGTAGGGGTACGTTTGTCGCTTCTTGAAAATGGCCAGTATCGTGTGGATCATGTGGAGCGTTTTCGAGGTTCCCCTGCCGAGGTGGAAGAACGTATCGCTATGACAGCAGCCCAGGATGGACCACAGGTTGAAATCGCACTGCCCCAGGATCCGGGGCAGGCCGGAAAGGCACAAGCCCAGCACCTGATCCGCCGTCTGGGCGGTTTCAGGGTCAGGGCAAAACCGGTTACGGGAAGTAAGATTACCCGCGCCGCTGCGATTTCTGCGCAAGCCGAAGTCGGTAATCTCTATGTAACGGATGGTCTCTGGAAAGCCGCGTTTCTGGAGGAGTTAGAGGCTTTTCCCGAGGGAAAAAATGATGATCAGGTAGACGCCCTTTCAGAGGCTTTTCATGCCCTTCTGGATAACCGGTGTACCTCTCAAGGAGAAATGTATTCATGATGGACCTATCCAAGCCGTCCAGGCGTTATCAATATATGGCGGATAAATGGCATTTGCCGCTTACCCTGATGCAGGGCAGTCAGGCCATGCAGGAAGCAGGGCAGCGTTATTTGCCCCGGCATCCCGCGGAAAATGACCGGATTTATCAGGAGCGTGCGCGCAAGACGGTTTTGCGAAACTACTTCAGGCGCACCGTTCATAAGCTGGTCGGTCAGGTTTTCAGCGAACCTCTGAATATTGAAAAGGCGATACCGGAACCCCTGGCAGCATTGCTTGAGGATGTGGACTTGACCGGTCGAGGCCTTACCAGTTTTGCACAAGGCTGGTTTGAGGATGCGGTGGTTTGTGGTCTATCCCATGTAATGGTGGATTTTCCAGCGATCTGCGAGGAAAAAAGACAGGAAGCTTCCGATATCTCCCCGCGTCCCTATGCTGTTCACATCCCGGCGCATCATCTTCTTTTCTGGGAATGGGAAATGGGGCTGGTAGGGCCATATCTCAAAGAGATCCGGATCCTGGAAGAGGGATCCCAACGGATAGGGGGAGAAGAAAAAAACACTCAATATGTCCGCATCGTAAAGCCTGATCACTGGTGCCGGTACAGAAAAGACGAGAACAGGCGCTGGGAGATTGAAGCTGAGGGGGAAAACAGTCTTGGGGCCATTCCGCTTGTGACGCTTTATACGAACCGTACCGGCTTTATGGAGGCGGCGCCACCGCTTGAGGATCTTGCCTGGCTCAATCTGGAGCATTACCAGATCCGCTCTGATCAGAGAAATGCGCTGAATGTGGCGTCTTTTCCAATTTTGGCAGCATCCGGCTATAACCCTGAAATTGATGGTCCGATCGAGGTGGGGCCGAACAAGGTTCTCACCACATCTGATACGGACGGCAAATACTATTATGTCGAAAGCTCGGGTGCGGCGCTGGAGGCTGGTGCGCGGGAGCTGGCAGATCTGGAAAAGACGATCCAGCTGTTTGGTTTGCAGTTTGAAGCGGGTGCAGGAACAGAAACAGCCACCGGCCGATTGATCGATGCCAAAGAGGCCAGCGCGCCGGTCGCCAGCATGATTAACCAGCTTGAAGATGCCCTCAATAAAATGCTGTCTGTTTTCGCTGACTGGGGGGAAATTGAGACAAACGGGAAGATTGTCATGAGAAGAAGTCCGCCTGTTCCGGCCCCCCATATCCCGTAATCAATGATCAATTTTGAAACACCCGAAGGCCGCAGTTAAGCGGCTTTTTTTGTGGAAAGGATATTATATGTTCGACTTCCCGGAGAAAATCGAAAATCTGTCAGATGTGCCTGACGCTTTTCAGTCTCTTTATGCAGAAGAGGAGGGGGGCTTTCAGTTAAATGGAGAATTGGCCGCGCAACTGGATAAGGAACCGCTTCTTCAGGAAATCACCGACCTTAAAAGCGAGGCCGACACTCTTGCAAGTCAGCTTCAGCAAAGCCGGTTGGAGATCGAGAAGATAGAGCAGGCCCGCCTTATGGACCAGGCTGAAAAAGAGATCCGTAACACGGTTACCCTGGCAGGGGGATCCGCTGATCTTCTTTTGCCCCATATTCTGGCCAAAGCCACAGTGACACAAGGGGAGGAGGGGGCAGTTCTCCTTTTCAGCGAAAAAGAGGGGAAAACTCAAAATCTGGACAGCGTTCTGGAGGAGATGAAGCAAAATCCCCATCTTGCGCCCGCTTTCAAGCAGAGCAGGCCGACAGGGAGCGGAATGCCCCCTTCTTCCAGTGCTGGTTTATATACCCAGATCAGCCGCCAGGATCAGCAGGCTGTTAATGCTCATATCGAAGAAATCGCCACCGGGAAGATCTCTGTGCGCGACTAGGAACAATTGTTCCCAACCCTTCATTTTTTCATAAAACCGGAGAAATCTATGTCCAATGATGTCTCGGCTGTCATGCCGAAAATCCTTGCCCGTGGGCTCATGAGCCTGCGTGAACAAGCCATTATGCCCAGACTGGTAAATGGAAATTTCAGCGCCCTTGCTGCAGAAAAAGGAGATACCATTGATGTGCCGATCCCGGCGGATCTGGAGGCGGAAAATGTAACGCCTGGGTCTGTGCAGCCGGCTCCCAGTTCTGTCACGGTCGAAAAAATACAGATTGAGCTTAATAACTGGAAAAAAGCGAATTTTCATCTGACTGACAAGGAAATGATGGAAGTTGCCGGCCGGGATGACTTCCTTCCCATGCAGGCAAGCTCTGCCATTCGGGCGCTGGCCAATGCGGTGAACCGGTCTATTCATGCCGAATATAAAGGAATTTACGGAACCGTGGGAACGCCTGGAACCACGCCGTTCGAGACAGATTCCAAAGATGCCACCAATGCACGCAAGCTTCTTCTGAAACAACGCGCACCAAAGGAAAATCGCTTCGGTGTATTGAATTTTGATGCGGAAGCCAACGCCCTTGATCTTGCTGCCTTTGCAGATGCGGATAAGGCGGGAAGCAACCTTACAAAGCTGGAAGGGGAAATCGGCCGTAAATACGGGATCAACTGGTATAGCGATGATCATGTTTATCGCCATGAAACTGCGGCTGCAGGAACACCGCGTGTGGTGATCGGCGGAACCTCCGGTACCACCCTTGTTGCAGATGGTTTCTCAACGAAACCGGCAGTGGGGGATGTGTTCACCATTGGATCTTCCTCACAGCAATATGTGGTGAAAAATGCGACGGACCTCTCAGGGACAGAATCCACTCTCATCATATATCCGGCACTGGAAGCAGGCATTGCCGATGACGATGATCTCACTTTCCTCGCCAGCCATGAAGTTAATCTTGTCTTTAACCGGGATGCCTTTGCCTTTGCTAATCGCCCTTTGGCGCAAAGCAGTGCTGAAAATGGTCTTGGCAATCAGATCATGTCCATGACCGATCCTGAAACCGGGCTTTCCCTACGTCTCGAGATCAGCCGTCAATACAAGCAGATCGTCTGGGAATTTGACATCCTGTGGGGCGTGAAACTTGTCCGCCCCGAATTGGCTGTTCGGCTTGCCGGCTAAATAGTCTGTGGATGGGGGAAACTCCATCCACACCCGCTTTTCAAAAGAGGATAGGAAGAATGATCTTTCTTGTTGAAACAGGAAGCGGCGTCTCGGGGGCAACCAGCTATATTTCGCTGGAAGACGCGGATAGCCATTTTGAGGCCCTGGAAAATACGAACTGGACAAATGCATCTCTCGGGCAAAAGCAGCAAGCCCTGATCCGCGCCAGCCTCTATGTGGACAGCTATCAGTTTGAGGGGTGTCCGCGGCGAGCAGATCAGGGACTTTCCTGGCCAAGATCCGGCGCAAAAGATACGGAAGGGCGCCCCTTGCGCGGGATACCCTTTGCTTTGAGGGCTGCGGTGCTGGAGCTGGCAGGAGACTATATCAAATCCCCGCCCCAGTCCTTCGATAAAGGCCAGATTTTAAAGGAAAAAGTGGGGCCGGTGGAGCTCGTCTATTCAGCAACGGAAAAACAACCCGGTTTTGTGTACCGATTGCTCTCGCAAATAGGTGCGCGGACAAGGGCTAACCGGGTTTTGAGGGGATAAAGGATGCAGTTTGAGGAAATCAGGAACGCGGTCAAAAACCTTTATGACCGGGTTGGAGACGTCGCCAAGCCGGTAACGTTGACGGAAAAAGACTATGATGCTTACAGTCCGGGATCCGATCCGGTTGCGACAGAAACCACATACGAATGCCGGCTTATTGAAACCCGATCACCGGCCCTCAGAAGTCTTGTGGAAACAGGACCGGTTCTGGATAAGGACTATAA
>JAKSCD010000479.1 GCA_022360775.1 Sneathiellales bacterium
AAGATGAAGTTGAGGCCGGACTGAAGAAAAAGGCTGTTGGCGGTACTTTGGGCATGCTGGATGAAGCCAGTTATGGTTTAATTGTTAGTGGTGGCTTTGATGACGCTGCATATGAACAAGAACTGCAAACTGTTGCTGCTCGTTTGGCACTGGAACCTGACGCTTTGTTGCCTAAAACAGCCACACTGGATATTGATGACAGAGCACTGCCTTCCAATAAATTACAGCAAGCATTGGGGCATTCTCGCGGGGTATTTCTGGGCGAAATAAAAGATGATACCACGTTGACAAGCCTGAGCGGTGTTGTAGACGGTATCGACCATAATCGCCGTCTTATTGAAACTGCTTTGAAGGAATATAACTACAGGGTGAGTGCACGCAGTATCTCAGATATAGCGGCTGATATATCTTTGGCGGTTTTGCAGCAGGGCAAAGTAAATTTGGAAGGACGAATTCGCCAACCCGATGAAATTTTGGTTATGCCGGATCATCCTGATCTGGCTTTGTTACATGACATAGCGCAATTGGATGAGTTGGTGCGTGTGCGTATGCGAAAACCGGAACATGAACGAGCAATTCCCGAATATTACCAACTGTGTCGCTCAACTCTTATTCAAGAAAAGTTTTTTGAAAACTTGGAGGCCATTCTGCAAAAATACGGTGAACAACCGACATCAGTTGGATTTCGTCTGATGGGACTGCCCCCTGTAAAGCGGGGTGGGCTGCACTGGATATCACTGAACCGTTTGGCGGATTTGGGGCACCCGATTTGGATTGACCGATTGGGTGATGCTGTGGTTGCGCCAAAGGCACTGGGCTGTGTTAAAGGTGGCTTTGTTGAGATGCCTGTCGAGCTGATGCGAAAGCTGGCAGGGCATTTTGATGGTAAAGACCTGATGGAAAAATTAATCGGCACATGGGGTGATCTTGGTGTTGGTGTTTTGTCATGTGATTTACCGGATTATGAAATGAAAACTTTGGCACATGAAATCGGTATTAAAATCGCGGTTGAAGATTCTGCATAAAATATGCTGGGATATTTACGATAAAAGTTAAATTTCACCGGCAAGTATTATAAAATGCGTTTTTATTGTTAAAATTATCAATAAAAACGTTACTCCCTCTTGTTATGCGTTATAAAACCATTAAATGGCCTGTGTTATGCCCGCTACATGCTTGGCATTGCCAGTTTGGTTTAAGGCAAAGTCT
>JAKSCD010000482.1 GCA_022360775.1 Sneathiellales bacterium
CTCGCCCTCCTGGGAGAACAGGGGGGCTGGCCCCTGACCATGTTCCTTAATTCCAAAGGTGAGCCTTTCTGGGGTGGCACCTATTTCCCGAAGGAAAATAACTATGGCCGTCCCGGATTTACCCATGTGCTCACATCGGTGGCCGGAATTTTCAGGACGGAACCCGAGAAAGTCGCCAAAAACCGGGATATTTTAAAAACCGCACTCAAAAAACAGAATCAAACGCCTGAAGGAGATCGGCCTAAACTCACACTGGAGGTTCTTGACCGGATTGCCGAACGTTATGCCGAGGAAGCGGATCCTCTTTATGGGGGTATCGGTTCTGCCCCCAAATTCCCGCAAACCTACGTCCTTGAAAATCTGTGGCGAAGCTATATCCGCACGGATAAACAGACCTTGAGCGAAATTGTTGTCAAAGCCCTTACGGCTATGTCCCAGGGCGGTATTTATGATCATCTGGGCGGCGGTTATGCACGCTATTCCACGGATGCCGAGTGGCTCGCCCCGCATTTTGAAAAGATGCTCTATGACAACGCCCTGATCCTGGATCTGATGCTGCTTGTCCACGGAGAGACAAAAACGGATCTGTTTGAAGACCGGATCTATCAGACGGTCGGCTGGCTCCTGCGGGAAATGATTGCTGAAAATGGGGCCTTTTGTGCGACCATTGATGCGGATAGTGAAGGAGTGGAAGGCAAGTTCTATACGTGGTCAGCCAACGAGATCCGGGATCTCCTTGGTTCGGATGCGGAACAATTTAGCGAATTTTATGACGTTTCTCTCGACGGAAACTGGGAAAATACGAATATTCTCAATCGGTTGGAATATCAGGGCCGACTGGATGAAGATCTGGAAACAAACCTGAAAAAACAGCGTGAAATTCTCTTAAAGGCGCGAGAAAAAAGAATTAGGCCAGAAACAGATACGAAAGTCCTGACCGACTGGAATGGCCTGATGATCGCCACACTGGCCAAAGCTGGCCACTATTTTGCCAGAACCGATTGGCTGGAGAGAGCGGAAAATGCATTTCTCGCCATTACCTCGACAGTGATGACAGAGGATAACCGGCTTTTTCACAGCTATCGCCAGGGACAAGCCAAACATACCGGAACCCTGGATGATTACGCCAATATGAGCCGGGCTGCCCTCCTCCTCCACGAAATTACCGGTAAAGCCTTTTATCTTGAACGCGCGCAGGAATGGTTTCAGATCCTGAATACCCATTTCTGGGATTCAGAAGGGGGATATTTTTACACCGCTGACGATGCTGAAGCCCTGATCGTGCGCACCAAAAATGCACATGATAATGCGGTTCCGGCCGGAAACGGGACCATGCTCGAGGTTCTGGCGAGACTTCATTATCTTACTGGAGATCGGGAACCTTTTGAAAAAGCCACCGATATTGTCCGTTGTTTTTCAGCGGAGCTTGGCCGAAATTTCTTCCCTCTGGCCACTTTCCTCAATAATTTCGAGACCCTTATCGAAGGTAAACAGATATTGATTGTCGGAAAACGGGAAGATCAGGGGACGAAAAATCTGCTATCAGTTCTCCGTGACTTCAGTCTGCCAGCCAAAGTCGTAAATGTAATGGAAGATTTGAGTAATCTTCCAGCTGATCATCCGGCCAATGGAAAAAGTCAAAAAGACGGAAAATCAACAGCATATATCTGCACAGGACCCACTTGCTCCTTACCGGCAAATAATCCTGTTTCTTTAAGAACGCTTCTGGAAGGAAAATAAATGCCGCAACTGAGTATGCATAGCCCTATCGGAGATCTGACCGTGACAGAAGAAGACGGGGCCGTTATTTCGCTGGATTGGGGATGGGTTCCCGAAGAGTGGCAATCAGAAACTCCGCTGCTTAAAAAGGCAATGGACCAGCTCAATGAGTATTTTGACGGGGAGCGACTTGATTTTGACCTTCCCCTCAATCCACCAGGGTCAGATTTTCAAAAAGCGGTTTGCCAGGCGATGGTCGATATTCCAGGGGGCAATACAAAATCCTATGGTGAAATCGCGAAAGATATTGAAAGCTCTGCCCAGGCTGTTGGCAATGCTTGCGGTCTTAATCCCATTCCGATCATTATTCCCTGTCATCGTGTCCTGGCCGCAGGAAAGGAAATGGGCGGATTTTCAGGGCAAGGCGGCGTGGATACAAAAGCTATCCTGCTGAAACTGGAAGGAGCTCTTCCCCCGCAGCAGCAGGAACTGGACTTATAAACACTATTTTTGCAAAAACCGGGGCGCTAAGGGAGAAAAAATGTCAAAAGCAATAGTTGTACGAGAAGCTGGCGGACCTGAAATGATGTCCTGGGAGGAGGTTTCCGTTCCTGCTCCCGCAGCCGGGGAAGCCCGCATCAGGCATCTGTCTATTGGTCTTAATTATATCGATACCTATTTCAGAACCGGTCTTTACCCCGCCCCTCTTCCCCTGACACCGGGCATGGAAGCCTGTGGTATTATTGAAGAGCTCGGTGAAGGGGTCACAGGCTTTTCTGTTGGTGATCGCGTAGCCTATGCCGACCGGCCCATCGGGGCCTATTCAGAAATACGCAATATGACCGCATCCAGTCTGATCAAAATACCAGACAGCATCAATGATGAAACCGCGGCTGCCATGATGTTGCAGGGAATGACTGTTGAGTATCTGCTGCAACGAACGTTTCACGTGAAACCCGGCGATACGATCCTCTTTCATGCGGCTGCCGGTGGTGTCGGCCTTCTGGCCTGCCAATGGGCCAAACATATTGGCGCTACAGTGATCGGAACTGCAGGCTCTGAAGAAAAAGCTGCTCTTGCCAGGGATCATGGCTGTGATCATGTGATTAATTACCGCACAGAGGATTTCGCCAAAAGGGTCCTGGAGATCACTGATGGTGAAGGGGTTCCTGTTGTCTATGATGGTGTCGGCAAGGATACTTTTGAAGGATCCCTCGACAGTTTGCAAACCCGGGGCCTTCTGGTTTCCTACGGGAATGCCTCCGGTCCGGTCACTGATGTCAATCTCGGGATATTAAGTGCCAAGGGCTCTCTTTATGTCACGCGCCCTACCCTTATGGATTACAACAAAAGCCGTACCGAACTGGAACAAAGCGCAAGTGATGTTATCAAAATGGTCGAAAGCGGTGCCATGAAAATCAATATCGGACAGCGTTATCCCATGTCGGAAGCTGTACAGGCCCATATTGATCTTGAAAGCCGGAAAACCACAGGATCGACAGTTTTCACACTCTAGTCCAAAAACAAAAACTCATCTGGAAAAAAGAGGTGCTAAAAGCGCCTCTTTTTTTTCAGATAAAATTTATATATATTTTTCAGATATTTATTCATAAGTAATTACATAGATAATTACATAAATTTTCGCAAAATTCTCTTCTTCTCAACCTTTGAAAAACAGTCTTTTTCAGGAGGATGGAATGGATTTGCGCCGTATAAAATCCGCGGCTTTTTCTTCTGAGATATTATTCATGATCAGAGCCGCCATCAGCCTCAGGCTCTCTTCATTGGAGATATCAAGGATCCAGCCATTCCGCCGAAGGGTCATCACCATCAGACAAAAGGCCAGCCGCTTATTTCCCTTCGCAAAAGGTTTCTCACTCATCATCCCGGTCATAAGGGACATGGCTGCATCAAAGACATCGGAGCTGTTTTCTGCCGAGACCATCAGACGCGGCCAGGCGAGAGCCGCCCCCAATTTCACTTCATCCGCCATCCCGGCATCCAGCTCAAATCGATTGCTCAGTTTTTGATGGACACTGCGAATAACATTTTTGGATGGAAGAGACACTGCCATCTCAATCATCCAGTTCTTTAAGGGCAGGAGCAAACCGGTCTTCAATCAGAGTATAGAATTCCATAAATTGGTCATATTCCTGATCCACTTTACGAATTCTGAAGCTGTCCCCTTCTATTTCCACCTGAAGGGTATCCCCGATATCGATCCCGAGCTGACGCAGATATTCGGCAGGAATGGTCACACCGGCAGCGCTACCGGTCTTGCGAAGACGTGTTTCAAAGGGTTCGGTCGGTTCAATTCGTTTTGGCGCCACGGCACATACTCTTTGATGCAACTAAAACATGTAATAACATAAGTTATTACTTTTAAACAACCGTAAATATTGATCTTTTTTGAAAGAGATATAGAGAAGTCCAGACAAAAAGAAAGCCCGCCTCCAGTGAAAGAGGCGGGCTTTTTTGGCGAAATCTCTTGCTTTTATGCGTTCATGCTATCGAAGAAATCATCATTTGTTTTGCTGGTCCGGAGTTTATCCAGCAGGAACTCCATGGCATCCGTTGTTCCCATTGGATTGAGGATACGGCGCAGCACCCACATCTTGGACAGGGTTGCTTTATCCACAAGCAGCTCTTCTTTTCGGGTTCCGGACTTGGTGATATCAATGGCCGGGAAGACCCGTTTATCCGAAAGCTTGCGATCGAGGATAATTTCAGAGTTACCTGTTCCCTTAAATTCTTCAAAGATCACTTCATCCATACGAGAGCCTGTATCGATCAGGGCTGTCGCAACAATGGTGAGGGATCCCCCTTCCTCGATATTACGGGCAGCGCCAAAGAAGCGCTTTGGACGCTGCAGGGCATTGGCATCCACACCACCGGTCAGAACCTTGCCACTGGACGGTACAACCGTGTTATAAGCACGGGCAAGACGGGTGATACTATCCAGAAGGATCACAACATCCCGTTTGTGTTCAACAAGACGTTTTGCCTTCTCAATTACCATTTCAGCGACCTGAACGTGACGAGAGGCTGGC
>JAKSCD010000483.1 GCA_022360775.1 Sneathiellales bacterium
AAACTTTGGATGAAGAATGAGTTCAGCGCCGCAGGCAAGGCCAAAATTCATATTCACTGTAAGGGCGTAAATATGGAAAAGCGGCAAGACGGCCAGAACCCGTTCTTCGCCATCAATGAGGACCGCGTTATCACCGCTTTGCATTGCCTTGAGCTGAGCGCAGGCTGCGATCAGATTGCGATGAGAGAGCATCGCCCCTTTGGGAAGACCTGTCGTTCCGCCGGTATATTGAAGAACAGCGATGCGTTCATCGGGATTATTCACCGGAACAGCGTCAAAATTGCCGTCATTATTCAGCAGCTCTTTATAGGTGATATGCTGATCATCGCTCGGAATTGAGGAAATCTCTTTGGACTTCACAATCGGATAGAGGAAATTCTTTGGAAAAGGCAGAACTTCCTTCAGGTTCCCGATAATCAGTTTCTTTAAGCGGGTTTTCCCGAGTAGTGCCTTGATGTTTGGATAAAGAACCTCTAGATCCAGCGTCACCATGAAATCGGTTTGACTGTCTTCAATTTTGTGGACCAGTTCCCGTTCAGCATCCAGCGGTGAATAATTTACCACTGTGCCACCTGCTTTCAGGATTCCGAAAAAGCAGACAATGAATTGTGGACAGTTTGGCAGATAAAGACCGACATGAACGCCTTTTTGAACGCCCAGCTTCTGAAAGCCTTTTGCCGCACGGTCGACAAGTCTGTCCAACTCGGAATAGGTGAGTTTCTTGCCCATGAAATCAACAGCATTATTTCCGGGCCATTTGGCCACCGCTTCATCGAGCAACCCGTAGACAGGCTTGTCTTCAATTTCGATTTCCCATTTCACACCCGCTGGGTATGATTTCTCCCAAGAAAAATCAGGCATCGTTATTTCCCTTATTTTATTTGGCATTTCCCTGTTATGCTTAGGAACAGGTTACGTTGAGACACTTGGCGCGGTCAAAGGAAAATATTCTCAATTGGGAATTGTTTTTGATCAATGACCTTGGGTCACTTGTTGTCTCATGCTGAAAAAAAAGGAGAAAAAAATGGCATCGGCAACAGATCTAGCACGCGCCTGCGTTGCGTCCGCAGTAAAGGACGCAGGGGAAACAGGCTTATCTGAAGACGCGGTTGCAAGGGCACTCATTTCAGAAGCAATAGCTGTTTTCAAGAAAACACGGTCAAATGCGGATATTGCAAGTGAACTTGAGTTTTTTGCGGAGAATCTCAGCGAAGAGGAAGATTATAACTTCATGCGTCCCTGATCGGGTCTAGTTAAATCCGTCATATCCGGCACCGCAGATTATTACTCCTACCTGCTCTTCAGCGGCGGGTTGGTATTTGCCTGAGCGCAGTGCAGCAATCGCGGCTGCTGCAGAAAGCTCGGTAGCCAGCCCGCAGGACTGCCAGAGCCATTGAGCCGCGTCTTCCATTTCCATGTCTTCGACCAGAACGATTTCGGAAACTTTGCTGGAGATAATCTCGAGATTTAGTTCTGCAGACCGGCGTGGTGCCAGTGTACCGGCTCTTGTCGTAATTTGATCAAGTGTAACCAGTTTACCGGCCTTGCAACTTTCATAGAGCGTCGGCGCCCCCGTCGCCTCGATCCCTACGATCTTAATTTCCGGATTAAGCAGCTTCGCGGCTGTTGCAACGCCTGAAATCAGGCCGCCTCCACCAATGGCGACCATAAGCGTATCAAGCATTGGGGCCGCTTCAAGTATTTCAAGCGCAACTGTTCCCTG
>JAKSCD010000229.1 GCA_022360775.1 Sneathiellales bacterium
CCATTCTGCTTTGTCAGCGCACCAAACATCCAGTAAGGATAGCCGGTAGACGGGATCATTGCGCCCCACTGACCCTCTTTCGTCAGTTTTTTGCCCATACTGACCAGTTCTTCCCAGTTGGAAGGGGCTTTTTCAGGGTCAAGGCCGGCTTTGCGGAACAGATCCTTGTTGTAATACATAACGATTGTTGAACGCTGGAACGGAACGCCCCAGGTTTTGCCGTCAACTTTACCGTTCTGCATCAACGGACCGTAAAAACTGCTCAGCCATTTCTTTTCTTCGTCAGTGGAAACGACTTCATCAAAAGGAACAATCGCGTCCAGATCCATCAATTCATGAACATCGATGGAGAACATAACGGAAAGCTGGGCAGGCTTGCCGCTCTTCAATGCGGCCAGCGCTTTGATACGGGCATCATTGTAGTTACCGGCGTAAATCGCCTTCACATCAATATCCGGGTTCTGCTTTTCAAATTCCTCGACCATTCCGTCGACGATTTTTGTCAGGGGGCCACCAACGGCGACCGGGTAATACATTGTCAGTTCTGTTTTCGCCTCTGCGGCACTTGCAACACCGGCTGCAAGAAGACCCGCTAGCAGAGCTTTTTTCGTGATCTGCAACATTAGGTTAGTCCTTCGGTTAAAAAGTGAGACACGGTGGGTTTGGCCATTTTCCGGCCGTCTTTTACTGAGAAGTAATGTTCCTTCTGGCTCTCCCATTGAATAGACAGGGGGGTACCAACAGGATGATTGTGGTGACCCTGAAGAATGAACTTCAAAATCTGGCCACGATAATCAACTGCAATCAGTGTATTGGCGCCGTGGTAATCGCAGTTGATAACTGTTGCTGAAAGCCCTTCATTTCGCGAGAGTTCAATATGTTCCGGACGCAGGCCCAGAACCATTTCCTCGTCTTCAATCAGGTTCATCGGCGGGTGACCGATAAATCCAGCAACAAAGGTGCTTTCAGGATCATTATAAAGGCTTTGAGGAGTGCCATTTTGCTCGATTTGACCGCCATTGAGCAAAATCACCCGATCCGCCATGCTCATGGCTTCCACCTGATC
>JAKSCD010000484.1 GCA_022360775.1 Sneathiellales bacterium
TCTTCTTTATAAGAGGACTTAAATTGTCCAGCTTCACGATAAAACATACTGCTTAAACCCTCTCAATAATCTTTTCGCCGAACAGACCTTGCGGACGGAACAGAAGGAAGACCATCGCCAGCATATAGGCGAACCAGTTTTCAATCGCACCGCCAACAAACGGACCAAGATAAATTTCTGCAAGCTTTTCGCCGGCGCCAATGATCAGACCACCGATAATCGCACCGGGGATTGAGGTAAATCCGCCCAGCATCAGGACCGGCAGTGCTTTCAGGGCAATCAGGCTCAAACTGAACTGAACACCGAGTTTTGATCCCCACATGATACCGGCAACCAGACCGACAAGGCCGGCTACTGTCCAGACAATAATCCAGATATTGCGAAGAGAAATACCCACGGACATTGCCGCCTGATGGTCATCGGCCACCGCACGAAGCGCACGTCCAATCCGGGTCTTGTTAAAGAAAATCGCAAGACCAACCACCAGTGCAGCGGCTGTTAAACCTGCAACCAGTTCCAACTCATCAACAAAGATACCCCCTACATCGAGGGATCCGTTTGGCAGACCAATATCCATGGTCTTGATATCACTGCCCCAGATTGTCTGACCGAAACCATCGATAAAGAAGGTTACACCGATCGTTGCCATAAAGAGAATGATCGGTTCCTGATTGACCAGTTTGCCCAGAACAAACTTCTCAACGCACCAGGCAAAAATCACCATGATGCCGACAGTCAGGATGAAGGCAATTGTCCAGTGCACACCCAGCAATTCCATAATGCCGACCATGCTCAGCGCCGCAAAAAGCATCATTGCGCCCTGGGCAAAGTTAAACACGCCGGATGCCTTAAAAATCAGCACAAAGCCTAGGGCAACCAGCGAATAAAGGGCTCCTGTCAGCAGTCCACTAAAGAGGACTTCGAAGAAGAACAGAAGATCATCATAAGAAAATTCCATAATACCGCTCCGCTTCCTCGCTTAATGTCCGCCGCCCAGATAGGCGTCGATAACGTTCTGGTTAGCCCGTACTTCTTCAGGAACGCCGTCACCGATCTTCCCGCCATAGTCCAGAACCATCACACGATCAGAAATATCCATCACAACGCCCATGTCGTGCTCAATCAGGCAGATTGTGGTACCGAACTCGTCATTCACATCCAGAATGAAGCGGCACATATCCTCTTTTTCTTCCAGGTTCATACCAGCCATCGGCTCGTCCAGCAGAAGAAGCTCTGGTTCTGCTGCCAGGGCCCGGCCAAGCTCAACCCTTTTTTGCAAACCATAAGGCAAACGTCCAACCGGTGTTTTGCGAATGGCTTCAATTTCCAGGAAATCGATAATGTCTTCAACGAACCGGCGATGCTCAAGCTCTTCTCTTTCAGCAGGGCCTTTCCACAACATGGACATGAACCAGTTGGATTTCATTTTAAGGTTCCGACCAGTCATGATGTTATCCAGGGTGGACATGCCTTTAAAAAGCGCCACATTCTGGAATGTCCGGGCAATGCCCTGTTCCGCCGCCTCGTGAGGCTTCATCACGCTACGCTTCTGCCCTTTATAGGTAATCGTTCCCTGCTGCGGATGATAGAAACCGTTGATGCAGTTCAGCATTGAGGTCTTGCCGGCACCGTTCGGACCAATAATGGCACGAATTTCGCCTTTTCTAATATCGAAGCTCACATCCGAGATGGCACGCACTGCACCAAAGGAAAGGCTGATATCCTCTACTTCCAGAAGGACATCACCAATTTGTCTTCCTTGATCTTTCATTACTCAAAAGTCCCTGAAATTAAGAGGCGGCACGCATGGCCGGATAGGTTTCAGTGTTCCGAACCTGGATATCCGCTTTCAAGACACCTTTACGGCCATCTTCAAAGGTCATCTGGGATTCGATATGCACCTCTTTCACATCGGAATAGAGCGCATCGATCAATGTACCATAGCGTTCCGCAATGATCCGGCGACGGACTTTGCGGGTACGGGTCAATTCCCCATCATCGGCATCCAGTGCTTTTGGCAGCACCAGGAAGCGGCTGATCTGGGCACCCGCAAGTTCGCTATCGATTGCAAGATCCCGATTGACTTCTTCAATGCACTCCTTGATGAGATCATAAACCTCATCGCGGTTGGCCAGATCCATATAGCTTGTATAGGAAAGCCCGCGCCTTTCAGCCCAGTTACCAACAGCTTCCAGATCAATATTGACAAAGGCTGTGACTGTATCTTTATCGGCACCGTGACAGACCGCTTCTGAGATGGACGGGAAGAATTTCAGTTTGTTCTCGATATATTGAGGGGCAAAAAGAGTGCCGTCTTTCAGTTTGCCTACATCTTTCGCACGATCAATGATTTTCAGCTGACCGTCATCGGTCATAATGCCGGCATCACCAGTATGAACCCACCCCTCTTCGGTCTTGGTTTCCTTGGTGGCTTCATCATTCTTGTAATAACCGACAAAAGCGCCTGGGCTTTTATAAAGAACCTCACCGGTCACATCGTCCAGCTTGATTTCACAGCCAGGGGCTGGCGGACCTACTGTATCCGGACGCACGTCATTATCGCTCTGAATACAAACATAGGCGCAAGACTCAGTCTGACCATAGAGCTGTTTCAGATTAATCCCGAGAGAGCGGTAGAATTTGAACACTTCCGGCCCCATTGGCGCACCCGCTGTATAGGCAACCCTGATCTGACTGAAACCCAGAGTATTTTTCAAGGGACCAAAAACCAGCAGATCACCAAGCAGATACATCAGTCGATCCACGATGGAAACGGGCTTCTTCTCGAGAATCTGAACACCGCATTTCTTGGCAATCCCAATGAAATAATGGAACATTTTCTGCTTGATTGTGCTTGCATCCTCGATACGGATCATCATTTGCGTCAGCATGTTTTCAAAGACAGCCGGCGGGGCGAAGTAATAAGTCGGCCCGACCTCGCGCAGATCCGTCAGAACAGTTTCGGCATTCTCAGGGCAGTTCACCGAAAATCCTGCATGGGTTGCCTGTGAATAGGAGAACAGATGGTCACCCACCCAGGCCATAGGCAGATAGGAAAGAACCTTGTCCTTCTCTGTCAGTTTCTCGAACTGCACAGAAAGTTCACCGGCTTTCACCATGTTATCAAAGCTGAGCATCACCCCTTTTGGACGACCTGTCGTCCCTGAGGTATACATGATCGTCGCAATATCCGAACCGGCACCCTTGGCCACTTCCTGATCATAAAAGGAAGAGTTTTTCTGATCATAAGCCCGGCCCAGTTCCTGTACGCTTTCGTAGGAACGAAGGTTCGGTTGTTTATAGTGACGCATGCCGCGGGTCTCTTTAAAGATGACCTGCTCGATCGTGGGGCATTGATCCAGAACAGAGAGCACCTTGTCCACCTGCTCCTGATCCTCAACCACAACCATACGCACGCCAGCATGCTCCAGGACATACTGGATTTCTTCAGCCACACCATCCTGGTAAATCGGAACCGGCAGTGCACCAACCGCCTGCGCGGCGCCAAAAACCCAGTAAAGCTGTGGTCGGTTTGATCCGATGATTGCAACAGCATCCCCTCGCTTCAGACCAAGATCGGCCATGCCAAGTGCGAGTGAGCGTGTGTTTTCATACACATCTTTCCAGGTATATGTCTGCCAGATACCGTATTCCTTTTCACGATATGCAGACACGTTAGGGCGCTGGTCGACA
This sequence comes from Sneathiellales bacterium, assembly GCA_022360775.1. GTDB lineage: Bacteria > Pseudomonadota > Alphaproteobacteria > Sneathiellales > Sneathiellaceae > Sneathiella. Next base: position 3,694 of record JAKSCD010000484.1, read on the forward strand.
TTGCGGCGCAGCAACTTGGGGAAGGTATCTAAACCTTGGTCTTTGTTTGTCATAGGCTCCCTGATTCCTTAACAAAAAAGAATATACATTCATTTATCGTCAGGGAGAGATACACCCAATCGCCAAGATACAGACGAAACCAAACCCGTTCACGCTCATTTTCAGCATGACGGTTTTTTCGGACAATTCCTCCCAGAACTGTATTTTTATTTGTATCTGATGGCTTCTTTTTGAGCCTTGCTCCAAGTCAATAGTCGAACATCCTCGACATCGTCAAGAGAAAATGACCCAATTTTTCAAAAAACTTGGAAAAATATCCTTTTCATCAAAAAAAATAGAAATATTAAAAAAAAACAAGCGTTTGTATTAGAAGTAAATTAAATGATTTTCACTCAAATTCAATAAAATAATAATAGCTAAAGATCACATAAAAGATAAATAGTTCTTATTTTTCTCTATATAAAATATAAAAACAAAAATGTTTTTAATGTTTTTATTTAATCAGATATAGAAAAAGGCGAAATTTGTTTTACAAAAAACAACAAATTGAACGTCCGTTAGTTTAACACCTTGTTAAGACTATTACCGGGAACCTTGCGGACAACAATTCGAACAGTGTTTAATGGTTTTTTGAACGAAAATAATCAGAAGTACGGTCGAATTTTCCGAATCTTTCAAGCTTGTTGCCGCAGGGGAAATATAACTTTTTTACAGATACGGTGTGGATTAATGCACAACGGACCTTTTTCTGAACTGAGAATGCCCTTCTGTCATGGAAATTACAGTTTCCCGACGTATTTTCGACACTACAACGCTAAAAATTCCGGATATGATGAATACATGTCCCAGGTAAAGACGAAAACAAACACCGGGCATTGGAAGAGAGTATCCAAAAAGTGCCCTTCCGTTTCCTTCCAGAGCTAGGAGCGAAGCCATGACAATAACCGGTCAAGACAGTCACAATACCCGCCGTACCCTCACCGTCGATGGAAAGAAGATTGACTATTACAGTATTCCTGCCGCGCAGCAGGCAGGGCTGGGTGATTTATCTCGCCTCCCTTTTTCCTTGAAAGTGCTTCTTGAAAATCTCTTGCGGCATGAGGATGGAAGGACTGTTACTGCCGAGGATATCAAGGCTATTGCCCTCTGGCTGAAGGAACGAAAAGTCAATCGGGAGATTGCCTATAGGCCAGCCCGGGTTCTCATGCAGGATTTCACAGGCGTACCAGCCGTTGTTGACTTGGCTGCCATGCGCGATGCGATGGTCAAACTGGGCGGCAATCCGGAGAAGATCAATCCGTTGTCCCAGGTTGATCTGGTGATCGACCATTCTGTCATGGTGGACAAATTTGGCTCCGAAACAGCCTTTAAGGAAAATGTCGACCTTGAGATGGAGCGCAATGGAGAACGTTATGCCTTTCTCCGCTGGGGACAGAACGCGTTCGACAATTTCCGTGTTGTGCCCCCGGGAACCGGGATCTGTCATCAGGTCAATCTTGAATATTTCGCCCAGACCGTCTGGACAAGCAAGGATCAGAACGGATCTGAGATTGCCTATCCGGACACGCTCGTCGGCACTGACAGTCACACCACCATGGTCAATGGCCTGGCTGTTCTTGGCTGGGGAGTTGGCGGTATTGAAGCAGAAGCCGTCATGCTGGGTCAGCCGATCTCCATGCTGATCCCTGAAGTCGTCGGTTTTAAACTGACCGGCAAACTGAAAGAGGGAACAACTGCAACAGATCTCGTCCTGACCATAACCCAGATGCTGAGAGCCCATGGAGTGGTTGGTAAATTTGTCGAGTTTTTTGGCCCGGGTCTGGACCAGCTTTCTCTTGCTGACAGGGCGACTATTTCCAATATGGCACCTGAATATGGAGCGACCTGTGGCTTCTTCCCTATCGACGCCGAAACCATTAACTTCCTGAATTTCACCGCTCGCGACCCTGAACGGGTGAAACTGGTGGAAGCCTATGCCAGGGCCCAGGGGATGTGGCGGGATGCAGAAACACCAGATCCTGAATTTACATCGGTGCTGGAACTTGATATCGCAACTGTTGAGCCCAGTCTTGCAGGACCAAAGCGACCGCAGGACAGGGTTCTTCTCTCCGCTGCAACCACTGAATTTCAATCTGCCCTGCCAGGCCTTTCCGGTCAGTCGGATCGCGCGGGCAAGCAGGTTCCCGTCAAGGGAACGGATTACAGTCTTGAAAGCGGCGATATTATTATAGCAGCGATAACATCCTGCACGAATACGTCAAATCCGAATGTGATGCTTGCAGCAGGCCTTGTTGCGCGCAATGCCCGTGCAAAAGGGATGCGGGTAAAGCCCTGGGTGAAGACCTCCCTGGCGCCAGGTTCAAAGGTCGTAACAGATTATCTTCTTAAAGCCGGGTTGCAGGATGACCTTGACGCCCTTGGCTTTAACCTGGTGGGATATGGATGTACGACCTGTATCGGAAATTCCGGCCCTGTTGCAGAGCCTATCGCTGATGCCA
>JAKSCD010000486.1 GCA_022360775.1 Sneathiellales bacterium
CTAAACATTGATCCCGTTGAATATTCAGGCCATAAAATAACAGCCTTTGATTATAAAATGCTTGATGAATATTTACCCAAGCTTGTTAAAGCAGGTCATCGAGTGGCAATGTATGACTATAAAAGATAGATGCTATGAAACCCGAAGAACAACACGACCTATTTGAAAACCTTCATTTAGTACCAGATAATGTACTAGCTGTGTTAGAAACGTTTGATGAAAACGGCAATGAATACACGGAATTAGCCAGACTTGCAAAGGAGTGCGAAGCCCTGGGTTATACGTTCGATTATTATTTGACTGCTGAACCTTTCAACCTACGTAAATTAAGCACCCGCACTGTTATCTATGGTGTTAATTATAACTTTGAGGTTACTCATATTGCTAAAATCATTAACAATACTAAGGATGCAGCCGAATTAATCATTGATGAGATGTATGATAAAGGCTTGCCAAACGATGATAATACAGAAAATTACGATTGCATTACATTCGATAATAATGCCGACTGTATGAGGTGGATTAAAAAACATCATCTATCAACAGTTTTAACTCTTACAATACTAATCGCAGCAGAAAAATAAAATTATGGCACGTTCAGTAGATTATTTAAGCAATGCCTATCACGTATATTACATTGACGGTACAGAAATGCAGGACGAATTTGACTGGGATGACTTCATGTCAAATCTAAAGTCTTTACTTACTAACACGCTACCATCGTTAGATGAGTGTGAAAATTGGGATGGTAGAGAGACAAAAATATTCCTCGAAAATAGTTTTTGTGAGGCTGGTGTTTCTGAGTATTGCGGTTTGGTATCGGTATCATTCAGATGGCATCAAAATGCAGAATACCAAACAGAGCCATTATTTGAAAACTGGTTTGATAAAATGCAGCCTAAAATTGATGAGATAATGAAAACCAACTTTTCGTCATTAAATAAAATAGGTACTTTTTCAAATGGTGAGTCTCTTTATGAACAAGCAAGCTAAAATTAATGTTATGTCAAACTTAAAAACAGCACACGTTATATTCGAAAATTCAGACTACAATTACTCAACCTCCGTTAATGGCAGTCAAACTGATCAAGAAATTA
>JAKSCD010000488.1 GCA_022360775.1 Sneathiellales bacterium
GAACAGCCGAGGCGCCTTGCCTCGTTTTCCATGTCCTTTTCCGCACATAAGCCGGAAAGAGTTGTCCAGCCTTCTCCGCGAAGCTTCTGCCCGTCCTGACGGGCTGTGCCGTAAGGAAGATAGAGTTTATCAGCGGTATCTTCTGCAGTGACTGCCCGCAAAATACTGTCAAGAAACAGGGTGAAACCTGTTGCCGGCTCGCCATCAACAAGATGATATCGTCCGCCACGCCCCAGTTCCCCGCGAACATCTCTTGCAAAGAAAGTGAAGCTGATGCCGGTTTGATATTCAAACCCGCGATACTCACCGGGATCAATGGTCAGCATCAGATCTGGTGCAGAATGAGAGAGAATATTGACCAACGCCTTCAAATCAGCGATCTGAGCTGTTGATTTTTCAGGAAGAGTTAGCTCCGCCAGTTTTTCAAGAGCTTGTTCTGCCGGACCCGCGGCCTGCAATAAAGCATCTAGAACAGAAGATAAAGTCTCGCCAAAATGCCCAAGAACAGCTGCATCTTTCTGATCAAGCGCTTCTCTTGCCTTTTCGGCAACATCCTGGTCAATCCCCAGTTCCTGACAAATTGTGGGCAGCAATGTTGGCACTGTAAGGTCCACGGAGCATCCCGCAATTTTCAGATTCTCCAGCGCTTCGGCTGCTACAAGAATAAGCTCCGCATCCGCTGAAATGTCAGCCGAGCCGATCAGTTCTGCGCCGACTTGCGTAAATTGACGCTCGGGCCGCAATTGACTGCCATATACCCGAAGAACCTGTCCGGCATAAGAAAGGCGCAAGGGGCGCTCTTCCTGTTTCATGCGGGTCGTGGCAACACGGGCAACCTGAAGGGTGATGTCTGTTCTGATCCCCATCATACGATGGGATACCGGATCCATCACACGGAACATCTTAGAAGAAAGAGCCTCTCCAGCTCCTTCAAGCAGATGTTCTTCGAATTCGATTAGCGGAGGTTTAACTCTCTGGTAGCCGTTTTGGGTGAAAGCCCTCATCAGGATTTCACTGGCTTCAGCTTCGGCGGCGGCTTCAGGTGGCAACATATCTGCCAGACCGGCAGGCAGAAGCCCTTTTTCAGAATAATTGTTCATCACATGCGCCTATAAAGCATATTTCGGCTGAATGTGCCAACAAGAACAATAAAAAAGCGGCACTTTTTAAGTGCCGCTTCTTCTATTCACCGGGCTTTGCCCCAAATACCTTCATTTCTCCTAGAAACGGAGGGTTTTGACCTGTTCCACATGAGGCAGAGACTGAACTTTGCTCAAGGTGTCATCGGTCAATTCCGAATCTATTTCAATCAGCGCAATAGCTTCACCGGCAGCTTCATGGCGGCCCAGATGGAATGTTGCGATATTCACATCAGCCGATCCCAGCAATGTTCCGAGAGAGCCGATAAAGCCGGGTTTATCCTCGTTCGTCACATAAAGCATGTGAGGGCCAAGTTCCGCTTCCATATTGATACCCTTGATGCAGACGATGCGGGGACTTTGATCACCATAGAGCGTTCCGGCGATATCCCGGCTTCGCTGCTCGGTTGTCACGGTTACGCGGATAAGGGTCTGATAATCATCGGCTTTGTCATTGATGCTTTCCATCACATCGATACCCCGCTCTTTTGCAACAATAGGGGCATTGACCATATTGACACTATCCAGGAGCGGGCCGAGCAGGCCCTGAAGAATAATGGATGTGAGCGGCTTGATATTGAGGCTTGCAGCCTGTCCTTCATATTCCACATGCACTTTTTTAAGGCCGCTTTCCGTGACCTGTCCGGCAAAACCGCCAAGCTGTTTTGCCAGATCCATATAAGGCTTCAGTTTAGGTGCCTCTTCTGCGGTAACGGAGGGCATGTTGAGCGCATTGGTGACAGATCCGACCAGAAGATAATCGGCCATCTGTTCTGCAACCTGAATGGCAACATTGACTTGTGCTTCATTGGTAGAAGCCCCCAGATGCGGCGTACAGACAACATTATCCATACCGAAAAGAACGTTTTCCTTGGCAGGTTCAACCGCATAAACGTCAACAGCAGCCCCCGCGACTTTGCCGCTTTCAAGGGCTGCTTTCAGGTCTTCCTCAACAACCAGACCGCCGCGGGCACAGTTTATAATGCGAACCCCCTCTTTCATCTTTGCAATATTCTCCGCATTGATGATGTTCCGGGTACCGTCGGTGATGGGTGTATGCAAGGAGATGTAATCCGCCTTGGAAAAAAGCTCCTCCAGTTCCACTTTCTCAACACCCAGTTCAACAGCGCGTTCCGGTGAGAGGAACGGATCATAGGCCGCGACTTTCATTTTCAGGCCGATGGCGCGATCGGCAACAATGGATCCGATATTACCGCAACCGATAATACCGAGAACCTTGCCGTAAAGCTCGACCCCCATAAATTTGGATTTCTCCCATTTGCCTTCCTGCGTAGACTGGTTCGCTGCAGGAATATGGCGGGAAAGCGAGAACATCATCGCAATGGCATGTTCTGCTGTGGTGATTGCGTTACCAAAAGGCGTATTCATAACACAGATACCGGCTGCTGTTGCCGCTGGAATGTCGACGTTATCGACACCGATGCCTGCACGACCAATGACTTTAAGATTACTTGCCGCCGCAATGATTTCTTCAGTGGCTTTGGTGGCCGAACGAATAGCAAGACCATCATATTCGCCAATGCAGGCTTTCAGTTCTTCAACTGTCATGCCCGGTTTTTCATCAACTTCAACACCACGTTCACGGAAAATTTCCGCAGCTTTAGGGCTCATCTTGTCAGAGATAAGGACTTTAACCATTTTGTCGATCCTTTCGAGGATACAGATTAATTCTGGAAATTCTTTTTAAGTTCAGCATAACCCCAGTCAAGCCAGGGCATCAGTGCAGCAAGATCATCAGTTTCCACTGTGGCACCCGCCCAGATCCGAAGACCTGCTGGCGCATCACGATAAGCACCGATATCCAGGGCGGCTTCTTCCTTGGACAGAATAGAAACCAGCTCTTTTGCTGCTTTTGCCTGATCCTCATCAGAGAGGTTTGTGAACCAGTCATCCGTGATCTTCAGGCAGACAGAACTCGGACTGCGAATTTCTTCATTGGCAGCCAGATAATCCAGCCATTCTGATTTCTCGACAAAATCGGAAATGACTTTTGCATTAGCATTTGTCCGGGCAATCATGCCTTTCTCTCCGCCAATGGATTTTGCCCAGCTAAGGGCGTCCAGAACATCTTCAACAGCAAGCATTGAAGGCGTATTTATTGTTTCACCGCGGAAAATACCTTCGATCAGCTTTCCGCCTTTCGTCATGCGGAACACTTTCGGGAGTGGCCATGCAGGCGTGTAGTTTTCCAGTCGCTCTACGGCACGCGGACTTAAGACCAGCATGCCATGGGCAGCTTCACTTCCCAGTACTTTCTGCCAGGACCAGGTGACGACATCCAGTTTTTCCCATGGCATTTCCATTGCAAAAACAGCAGAAGTCGCATCACAGATCGCAAGACCTTCTCGGTCATCTGCAATCCAGTTGCCATTAGGAACCCGAACGCCGGAAGTTGTGCCATTCCAGGTGAAGACAACATCATTTTTCCAGTTCACAGCAGTCAGATCCGGCAGTTCACCATAACCCGCTGTAACCACATCAGCATCTTCGAGCTTGAGTTGTTTCACAACGTCTGTTGCCCAGCCGGAGCCGAAGCTTTCCCAGGCAAGAATGGTTGAAGGACGGGCGCCCAGCAATGACCAGAGTGCCATTTCCACAGCGCCTGTATCTGAGCCTGGAACGATACCGATGCGGTAATCATCCGGAATGCTCAGAAGCGCACGATGTTCATCGATAACCGCTTTTAAACGTGCCTTACCTTCAGCCGCGCGATGGGAGCGGCCCAGGAATGCATTTTCAAGAACTTGAGGGGACCATCCGGGGCGCTTTGCGCAAGGGCCGGATGAAAACAAGGGAGAGTTAGGGCGTCTCTCCGGACGCAATTCTTCTGTCATAATGTAAACTAAACCTTCCAGTCTAGAGCATCCCGGTGGGGGGATGTGGCCCACAGCGGATACTAGGGATCGGACTTTCCCTGTCAAACAATTTTTTGTTGCACTGCGACAATTTAGCTCGGAAGCAGATCAAAATGCATATCGGTATCCGGATAGTTCATGCCCGTCCTCAACCCTATAAATCCACACATAACCACAATGAACAAAACGGAATACACAATGACGGACTTAAGTTACTTACCGATCCCAACCGGGCAGGCACGGGCCTATCAGAATGGCGGAAAAGATGCCCACGGCAAC
>JAKSCD010000401.1 GCA_022360775.1 Sneathiellales bacterium
TAAGGATGATCAGGGTCCCCAAGGATTTTCTCGGTTGTCCCCTCTTCTACCAGATTGCCGCGATACATAACGGCCACACGATCTGTAATATCTGCAATCACGCCCATATCATGGGTGATAATCAGCATGCCGACCTGTTTTTCCTGGCAAAGCTTGCGCATCAGTTCCAGGATCTGGGCCTGGATGGAAACATCAAGTGCTGTCGTCGGCTCATCCGCGATGATAACTTCAGGTTCAGCACAAAGGGCAAGGGCGATCACAACACGCTGACGCATACCACCAGAGAATTGGTGCGGATAGTTTTCAATCCGCACTTCTGGCTCCGGAATACCTACCTGCCGGAGCAGATCAATTGCCTTTTCCCTGGATTTCGCTGCACCAAGCTTCAAGTGAAGCTCAATGGTTTCCACCAGTTGCTGTTCCACTGTCTGAAGCGGATCAAGCGAGGTCAGAGGATCCTGGAAGATCATACCGATACGACGGCCACGAATTTTCCGTTTGGCTTCTTCAGGCAAGCTATCGATCTGTTCCCCTTTCAGGTAAACATCACCGCCAGACATACGACCTGGCGCTTCCAGAAGCCCGATAACCGCATTGCCGATTGTTGATTTGCCAGCGCCGGATTCCCCGACAACCCCTAGCACTTCCCCTGGACGTACATTCAGACTGACGCCTTTAACCGCTTCCACAGTACCGCGGCGGCTTGGGAATTCGATCTTGAGATCTTTGATATCCAATAGTTCCATTTTCAATCCCCCTCCTTAGCGCAGTTTCGGGTTCAAGGCGTCACGGAGCCAGTCACCCAGAAGGTTCACAGCCAGTACCAGAATAACCAGTGCAACACCTGGGAAGATTGTGATCCACCATTCACCGGAGAACAGATATTCATTACCGATACGGATCAGTGTTCCAAGAGAAGGTGTTGTTGGCGGTACGCCGACACCGAGGAAAGACAAAGTCGCCTCTGTGATAATCGCGATTGCCAGGTGAATGGTTGCAATAACCATCACCGGACCCATCACATTCGGCAGAATATGGCGGCGCAGAATTGTTCCGGGACGAATACCGATCACGCGCGCTGCCTGAACATATTCCTTACCCTTTTCGACCAGCGTCGAGCCACGAACCGTACGGGCATATTGCACCCACCCGGAAACACCAATCGCAAAAATCAGAACATAGGCAGCCACATCTTCATGCGCCTCTTTCGGGACGATGCCGCGGGCGATACCGTCAATCAGCAGTGCAATCAGAATAGAAGGAAAAGAGAGCTGAATATCAGCAATACGCATAATAATTGCGTCCGTACGGCCGCCAACATATCCACTCACAAGCCCAGCGGCAATCCCCAGAACCATAGCAAAAATAACGGAGGCAAATCCAACGAACAGAGAAATCCGGGCACCATACATAATGGTCGAAAGGATATCGCGTCCCTGGTCATCCGTTCCAAGAAAGAAACGGGGATCTCCATCAAGCTCCCAGGCTGGTGGAAGGCTTGAATCGAGAATATCAATTGCCGCCAGATCAAATGGATCATGGGGGGCTATCATTGGCGCAAATACGGCACCCAGAATAATAATCAGTGTGACGACGGATGAGCATATTGCAACAGGACTGTTTTTAAAACTGTGCCAGACATCACTGTCCAAAAACCGTTCAAGGCGCGTTTTTTCAATCGTATTTTCCATAGTACCTACTCGTCATCAGACCGCAAACGAGGGTCAACAGCGTAATAAAGGACATCCACAATCATATTGATCAGCACGAAGAAGAAAGCGATCAGCACCAGATAGGCCGCCATGATCGGAATATCTACATCAGAAACAGCCTGAATGAACAAAAGCCCCATTCCCGGCCACTGAAACACACTTTCAGTGATAATCGCAAAAGCAATAAGCGAGCCCAGCTGCAGTCCTGTAATGGTAATAACCGGGACCAGAGTATTTTTAAGGGCATGTTTAAAATTCACCAGCCGATCAGGAAGACCACGTGCGCGGGCAAATTTAACAAAATCCGTCCTCAGAACTTCCAGCATCTCCGCCCGCACCAGACGCATGATCAGGGTCATTTGGAACAAGGCCAGCGTTATGGAAGGCAAAATCAGTGACTTAAGACCTGAAGCTGTCAGGAAACCCGTACTCCAGGACGTAAATTCAATAACATCTCCCCGGCCGAAAGTTGGCAGCCAACGCAGGACAACACCAAAGATCAGGATCAGCAGAATACCGATCAGGAAAGGCGGCAGGGAAACCCCCACCAGAGACATGGTCATTATAAATTTCGAGAGAATCCCACTTCTTCTAAGGGCGGTATAAACCCCGAGAGGAATTCCGATAACCAGTGCAAGAATAGCGGAGACAAAGGCAAGTTCCAGAGTGGCTGGCATTCTGTCAAAAATCAGCTCACTAACGGGAACCTGATATTTGTAGGAACGCCCGAAATCACCTTGCGCCGCCTTCAGAACGAAATTGCCGAACTGCACTGGGATAGGATCATTCAAACCCAGTCGTTCCCGAAGAGCATCCCGCTCCTCCTGTGTTGTATCTTGCCCAACCATATTGTTAATCGGATCACCGACAAACTGGAACATGGTAAAGGCTATGAGCGCAACAGTGAACATCACAATGACGGACTGTATCAGGCGCTTGAATAGAAAAGAGACCATGATAATTCGTATGAAATAAATCTAAATTGAAAAAGGGGCCTGCAATTCAATGCAGGCCCCTCGAAAATCGTCTTACTTATTGACGTTTACATAACGGAAGTCAAGACCGTTATCAGCGCGCTGATTAACAGTCACGCGGTCACTTACACCCCATGAAAGAGGCTGCTGGTGAAGTGGCAGATAGCCATATTCCGCTTTCACGATGGAAAACGCTTCCTTGATCATGGCATTACGCTTGGCCTGATCTGTTTCGGAACCAACCTTTCTGGCAAGTTCATCAACCTTCGGGTTACAATAGTTACCGAGGTTAAAGCCACCAGCTTTGGTTTCTTTATTCTGGCAAGACAGCAATGTGGAAAGAACATTTTCACTATCCATTGTGCCTGGTGTCCAGCCGAGCAGATAGAAACTTGTATCATATCCGCCTTGCGCCAGAACTTTACCGAAATACTTTGATTTTGGCTGTGCAAGAAGATCAACTTTCACACCGACTTTCGCCAGCATTGAAACCGCCGCCTGACAGATTTTCTCGTCATTGACATAACGGTTATTCGGGCAGTCCATTGTCACTTCAAATCCATCTGGATAGCCAGCCTCTGTCAGCAGAGCCTTGGCTTTCTTTGGATCATATGCGTATGGAATGTTGATTTCAGCATTGTGGCCATTGATCTGCGGAGCAACCATCAGACCGGAAGGTGTTGCAGCACCGCGCATCACTTTTTTCTTGATCGCATCAAGGTTCAGTGCGTGAGCAAAGGCCTGGCGAACACGAATATCCTTGAAAGGATTTTTGCCTTTAATGTTGGAATAGAGAAGTTCGTCACGACCCTGGTCCATGCCAAGGAAGATTGTACGGGCTTCTGGTCCAGCAAGGGCTTTAACGCCTTTTGCTTCATCCAGACGTTTCCAGTCCTGTACAGGAACCGGATAAACCAGATCAAGCTCACCGGAAATCAGGGCAGCAACACGAGTTGCAGCTTCTTTAATCGGTGTAAACTCAACTTTGGTAACGTTGGAGTTGGTTTTCTTCCAATAGTTTGCATTTTTCTCGAAAGTAGACTTGATGTCTGCTTTATGCTCAACCACGCGGTAAGGACCTGTGCCATTGGCGTTCAGGTTTGCATAGTTGTTTGTGTTGTCAGCGGAAGGACTTGTTGCTTCAGTCGCCTTGTTCTTCTCTGACCATTCTTTGTCCATGATATAGACGAAAACGAGGTCGGAAGTCAGAATTGGGTTCGGTGCAGGTGTCTCTACGATGATTGTGTGATCATCAACGACCTCGATCGCCTTGATCTTGGATGCACGTACCTTCTGATCAGAACCCTCTGTGAGAGCACGTTTCCATGAGAAAACCACATCCTGTGCGGTGAAATCATTTCCGTTATGGAACTTAACACCTTTACGCAGGTTAAATTTCCATTTGGTTGGCTCAATTGTTTCCCAGGATTCTGCGAGGCCTGGGACAATGCCCAGATTTTCATCATACATGGACAGGCCTTCATAGATGTTGCCCAATGTATTCAGCAGAAAAGATTCATTCAAAGAATGTGGATCCAGTGAGCTCAGATTTCCCTGGAACGCAAATTTGAATGTTTCGGCATTCGCAGCAGGTGCGGCAACAGAGATTGCCGCGGCAGCTGCTGCTGCCATAAGTCCATGACGCAATTTCATAAAAAGTCTCCCTTTTTACTTAAGTTACATTTTGTTCGTTTAACGAACTTTATGTTGCCTCTTCTCCCCAGAATATGAGGCAACCTTGGAAGCGAGAGTAAACAATAGTTTTCTACCTGTCTACGCTCTCGGTGCAGGTTGCTATTTCGCAAGGTCGTCAATCAACTTCCGGATGAAAGTTTCAGACGCCTTAACCTGCTCCAATTCTATATATTCATTTGGCTGATGAGCAATTCCAATGGACCCCGGCCCACAGATCACAGTCGAGTATCCGGCATCCTGAAATTGACCTGCCTCAGCAGCATAAGCCACTGAAAGTGTGTTATTTTTACCCGTTATCGACTTACAGATCATTTCTGCTTCACCGTCTTCCTCCGGCCCGAGAGCAGAGGTTGAAGACACGATTTCGCTCGTAATCGAGCAGTCGGGATCAATCGCTCTCATTGCGGGTAAAATAGTTTCTTCGCAATATTTGTTAAAGCGATCAATAAAGTCCTGCGGGTCATCTTCCGCCACATAACGGATATCCCAGGAGAACTCGCATTCCCGAGAAATAATATTCATGGCTGTGCCGCCATTGATGACGCCCACATGAAGGGTCGTATAACCCGGAGCAGGTGCATAAGAGTTATTTGGATCTGTCTTCGCTTTATTTTCCGCCATCATATCGGCGATAAAATTGACAAGCCGGGTCGCTGTCATCACAGCGCTCACCCCGTCTTCAACCAGGCTGGAATGTGCTTCCTTGCCAACAACTTTCGTTTTAAGCCCGACAATCCCTTTGTGAGCGGTGACAATGTCCATCATGGTGGGCTCACCAACGATAACAGCACGAGGCTTCATGCCTTTTTCCACCATCTGCTCAATCATCCGCGGTGACCCGAGACAGCCTATTTCCTCATCATAAGACAACGCAAAATGGATCGGCTTCTTGATTCCCTTGGCAATCATTTCCGGAACCAACGCAAGGGCAATGGCGGAAAAGCTTTTCATATCAGACGTACCACGCCCGTAAAGCTTGCCGTCTTTTTCAACAATAGTGAAAGGATCTGTATCCCAGGGCTGACCATCCACAGGAACAACATCTGTATGACCGGAGAGGACAATTCCGCCGTCGATATCAGGGCCTACAGTAGCAAACAGATTGGCTTTGGTCTTGTCATCATTAAAAATCCTCTCGGATTTCACACCATGCTCAGCCAGGTAATCTGCAACATAGTCAATCAGGTTCAGGTTCGAGTTTCTCGAAACCGTATCGAAACCCACAAGCTTCTCGATCATTTCAACCGGTGTAACTATGGTCGCCACTAGGCACTCCTTTAATTGTTAAGTGTCAACTAAAGGCGAGACTCTATACCAGCCAATAAAGGAGTAAAGCTAAAACATCAGCATTTAGACAAAAAATTGACATTTAGTCGACATATTATAAACGTTTGTGGATTGTTTATTTTAAAACAAAAATCAAAATGCCGAAGACAATCAATAAGATACCGGCAAGCTCCAGGCGCGTGACCTTTTCCTTGAAATAGACATAGGAAATGAAAAAAGTGAACACCAGTTCAATTTGACCAACAGCTCGCACATAGGCGGCATTTTGCAAGGCCATGGCAGTAAACCATCCTACAGATCCTGCCATTCCCGTGACCCCGACCCATATGGCAATTTTCCAGGATTTGATAACGGTGGTGAGCTGGCCGGTTTCGAAAATTCGAAGGTAAACTGTCATTACAACGGTCTGAAACACCAGCACCCATGCAAGGGTCATTGCCGCCTGAATAACAGCCCCCTCCCCGTCAAGTGAAAGCGCCCCTGCGCGGTAAGCAACTGCCGAAATACCAAAAAAGCCACCGGACAGGAGACCATATAGAGCCGGTTTTCCTGTCCAGCCGGTCAGAATCTCTTTCGCCGTCAGCTTCCCGCCTGAAGCTGAAATGAAAATAATCCCGACGAAACTGATGACGATCGCGACAATCGCCGGAGCGGATAAAGTGTCCCCCAGCAGGACAAGCCCGAATATTGCTGCCTGGACTGTTTCCGTCTTGGAATAGGTTGTCCCGACTGCAAAATTCTTGAAGCTAAATAAAGCAACCAGCAGGGCCGTTGCTATGATTTGCGCAAGCCCCCCAAGAACAACATAAAATCCGAACTCCAGGTTAAGTTCCGGAATACTGTATCCAATGCCTTTATGCAGGAAGAATATATAAAGAATGGCAAACGGCATGCCGAAGAAAAACCGGACATAAGTTGCACCGCCCGTGCTTAATCTGTCCTTCAGGTATTTTTGAAGGGCTGTACGCACATTTTGGAAAAAAGCAGCGCATACAGTTATGAGGATCCAGGCTTCCATAGAGACTCTTTTTATTATTTATCGTGTCCGGATCTCAGCTTTTTTATCTGACCGAGTCAATTGCGTAAGATGCATAGCCCCTATGCACCCGTTCCTAATAATCGCATTCAACATCCCCTGCTTCCACATAAACGCTTTTAAGTTCAGTAAAATAATCAAGGGCCGCCGCACAGTTTTCCCGGCCAATTCCTGATTGCTTGGATCCGCCAAAAGGCACACCGGCTGGTGTCAGGTTATAATTGTTAATCCAGCAGCTTCCTGCCTGAAGCTTCTTCACAACACGGTGGGCCCGGACCAGGTTCTGCGTAAATACCCCTGCGGCCAAGCCAAATTCCGTATCATTTGCACGCCTGATAACTTCTTCTTCGTCTTTAAAGGAAAGTACAGACATCACAGGACCAAAGATCTCCTCCCGGCAAATACGCATATTATCTTCGCACTCGGTGAAAATAGCGGGTGAAAGAAAACATCCTTTTTCACAGCCATCTACTTTCACTTCACGGCCACCGGTTAGCAATACGGCCCCCTCTTTTTCACCTGCCTCGATATAGGACAGGACTTTTTCAGCATGCTCCTTGCTGATCATCGCCCCCACATGGGTTTCCAGATCCATAGGATCACCGATCACCATCGCCTCTGTCCGTTTTTTGAGCTTCTGAAGAAAAACATCCTTGATCTTTTCATGCACAAATACACGGGTTCCGTTGGAGCAGACTTCTCCCTGGCTGTAAAAATTGGCGTTCATGGCGGCTGAGACGGCGTTATCAATATTGGCGTCGTCAAAGATAATCAGCGGAGATTTCCCCCCAAGCTCCAGCGTGACATGCTTGATGGTTTCACTCGCGGCCTGCATCACACGCTTTCCGGTCGGTACAGAGCCGGTAAAAGAAATCTTCGCAATATCCGGATGGCAAGAAAGAATGCTGCCGACCTCTCCAAAACCATGAACAATGTTGAAAACACCATCGGGTAACCCTGCCTCCTGATAGATTTCAGCAAGCTTTACCGCGTTTACCGGCGTCATTTCCGAGGGCTTAAATATCATGCAGTTTCCGGAAGCGAGCGCAGGAGCTGATTTCCAGGTCGCAATCTGCAGAGGATAATTCCAGGCACCTATTCCGGCGCAAACACCAAGCGGCTCCCGGATGGTATAAGCAAAAGATCCATTTCCAAGATCCAGATGTTCCCCCTTGATATCGGCAGCAAGCCCCCCAAAAAGTTCCAGCGCATCAATAGCGCTGTCAATATCCGCATAGGGAGTTTCTGACAGAGGTTTTCCGGTATCTCTTGTCTCAAGAACAGAAAGCTCATCCCGGCGGTCTCGCATGATGTTAGCGGCACGCAAGAGCACCCGGCCTCGCTCGATACCTGGCCAGCTTGACCAGTTCTCGAAGGCATTCTGTGCTGCCTGGATGGCCCCATCGACATCACGTTCCGAGGCCTGCTCCACCGTCGCCAGGACCTCCCCTGTCGCCGGATTAAAGGTTTCAAATTGCTGATCTGAAGAGGAAGTCTGCGACTTACCGTTAATAAA
>JAKSCD010000426.1 GCA_022360775.1 Sneathiellales bacterium
CCGGTGCAATACGGTCGACAAGGGCTGGTGCGTCTGACATCCTGTCTACAACGATAATCGCCCCATAATCCTTCCAGCTGGCCGAGGCAATCTCACTTCGTGGCAGGGTTTTAAGATGATGTGCTACAGCCGCTTCCACCTCGTCGGCGAAAGAAGCACTATCCGTGATCAGAATGCTTTGGGCAACAGGATCATGCTCGGCTTGTGAAAGGAGATCTGCTGCAATCCATGCCGGATCATTCTTATCGTCCGCGACAACCAGAATTTCGGATGGCCCGGCGATCATATCAATACCGACAGTCCCAAAAACCTGTTTCTTGGCTGTTGCTACATAAGCGTTGCCAGGACCGACAATTTTATCGACCGCAGATATCGTTTCGGTTCCATAAGCGAGGGCACCAACCGCCTGCGCACCGCCAATACGATAAACTTCGTCCACGCCGCAAAGTTCGGCTGCTGCCAGAACAAGCGGGTTGATGGTTCCATCCGGTGTCGGCACCACCATAACAAGCCGGGAGGCGCCCGCGACTTTTGCCGGGATTGCGTTCATCAGCACTGATGAAGGATAGGTTGCAAGGCCGCCCGGCACATAAAGTCCGACATTTTCGATAGCTGTCCAGCGATAGCCAAGCTCAATCCCTGCCTCTTCCTCATAGCGCAGATCGTCCGGTTTCTGCTTGTCATGATAGGCGCGAACTCTCTCCGCTGCGGTTTCCAGCGCGTTCAGTGTTTCCGCATCACACGCCTTGACGGCGCTTCTGATTTCCTCTTTGGAAATACGCAATTCTTCGCCGCCTGAAAGGGAGAGACGATCAAATTTATTTGTGAAGTCAAGGACAGCCTCGTCGCCCCTGGTACGGACATCTTTCAGAATGCCTTCAACCACCTCATTTACATCCGCATCGGTTTCCCGTTTCTGGGCGAGAAGGTCTTCAAAACGGATGCCGAAATCCTGGTCTTTGGCAAGAAGTCTAGCGCTCATTGACAATTTCCCTGAATTTCTGGATCCAGTCGTTCATCTCAACAGACCGGGTCTTAAGGGCCGCTCGATTGACTACCAGGCGGGAGGTTATATCAAGAATTTTCTCGACCTCGATCAGGCCGTTGGCTTTCAAGGTCGCACCGGAGGAAACCAGATCGACAATGCGTCGACACAGGCCAAGGCCGGGTGCGAGCTCCATTGCACCGGAAAGCTTGATACATTCCGCCTGGATCCCTTGTGAAGAGAAATACTGATGGGTGAGGTTCGGGTATTTTGTCGCGATGCGAACATGGCTCCAGCGACTTGGATCCTTGTCATCCTCCATGTCTTTCGGCTGTGCAACAGCAAGATAGCAATGCCCGATATCCAGATCTACCGGTGCATAGATTTCAGGATAATTATGTTCAAGGAGCACATCATTGCCGGCAACCCCCAGATGAGCTGCACCGAAAGCAACAAATGTGGCAACATCAAAGGAGCGAACGCGAATGATGGAAATATGCGGATGGTTAGTTTTGAAATGCAGAAGTCTGCTTGATGGATCATCAAAGGCAGGTTCCGGTTCGATACCAGCGGCGCGAACCAGCGGCATAACCTCTTTCAAAATACGCCCTTTTGGCAGGGCGATAACCAACTCTTCATTCGACGGCACTTTTTTGCTCCGTAAAGTTCAGGTCTATCCTGATCTGATTTTATTTCCTGATTATTAATCCGCAGCAGGATTAATATTTTCAGTATCATGGCTTGGAATTTTATCGGTTTCCCATGGATCGCCAACATCCGTTAAAGTCAGATCAATGCATTCGAGTTCCATGCGGATTGTTCCGCCGCCCGCGAAATTGAGGTCCAGCACCGCAGAACCGTCTTCGCCGGCAGTACAGTCCATTGAGAGAAGCTCCAGGGCAACATCCCTTTGATCCTGACTTATTCCATTGGCTCTGACTGACAATATACCGGAACAATAGAGGCCGGTTCTCACTCTATAGGATGAGGAACTGCTTTTCTGTTCCCACATAAACCTGGATGCAGTCATTGTAAAAGCGCGGTTCGAAGAGGAATATCCAAGTTCGCCCGGGCTGCTGATAGCCCCTTCAAGGGCCGCAGAAAGAACCGCCAGGTCTTCCTCTTCCTGGGCTTTAAGTTTTAACCCCTGTATCATCCGCCGTTCCGATCCTTACCTGCTAGCTCCCTTGAACGCGGGTGATATCCGCACCGCAGGCCGCCAGTTTTTCTTCCAGTCGCTCATATCCGCGATCAAGGTGATATACCCGATTGATAACGGTTTCTCCTCGTGCTGCCAAGCCCGCAAGTACCAAAGAGACAGATGCTCTCAGATCTGTGGCCATAACCTGTGCCCCAACGAGCTCATCTGCTCCTCGAACCAGGGCGGAATGGCCGTGCACATTAATATTCGCTCCCAGACGGGTGAGCTCCGGTACATGCATGAAACGATTTTCAAAAATTGTCTCGGTAATCATGGACGCACCACTGGATACCGTCATGAGCGCCATGATCTGGGCCTGCATATCCGTCGGATAACCCGGATAGGGTTGGGTCATGACATCAACGCCTTTTACCGGGCTTTTCGGATCCCGACTGACAATCAGTCCTTCATCCGTTTTTTCAATGCTGACACCTGCATTTTCAAGAACCTCCAAAACCGAAGAAATCAGTCCGGCATCGGTATTGGTAAGTTCAATACGCCCACCCGCTATGGCCGCTGCAATTGCATAGGTTCCGGTTTCGATCCGATCAGGCATGACATTGTAGGTCGCGCCGTGAAGTTCCTTTTTTCCATGAACCGTTAGCCGGCCTGTACCTTCGCCTTCGATCTCAGCGCCCATTGCCTTTAAAAGACGAACCAGATCAGTAATTTCTGGCTCTTTTGCGCAGTTGATCAATTCTGTTGTACCATGCGCCAGACAAGCGGCCATAAGTAGATCTTCGGTAGCCCCCACCGAGACAGTTTCAAAACGGATTTCCGCACCCTTCAG
>JAKSCD010000489.1 GCA_022360775.1 Sneathiellales bacterium
GGCAAGAAGTTTTTCTTCTGCGCGGGCAACGAACGAAAGATCGGATATCGGGTGCAAACTTTCACGGATCCGATAGGCGGTTTTTTTAAACCGGTCCGGTCCGAAACAAATATCAAGAAGGGTTTCAATAGCTGCCTTGTCCTCGGGCAGCGCCTTGCTAATCTGGTACATCATTATTTCCTGGCTGGAGAATTTTCTTTCCTGCCGGGAAAACAAAAATACGGCAGGACTAATCGATCACGCACGCATGTGCGATCAGTCGTCGTCGTCGTATATTCATCTCCTGTACCATGATTGCGATGTAACACAGGGTTTTGACAAAATAAAGAAAATAAACTCCCCTTGCGTCAACTCAATTGAGACTGCTATTTTCTCCTCCACAATCAAACACCAGATCATCCCTTATCTGTGGAGCTTATCCGTATGTTTTACGAGACCGCCAATCATCATGGCCTGAAGCATAATCCCTTCAAAGCTATTGTCTCCCCTCGGCCTATTGGCTGGGTTAGCAGCATGGACAAGGATGGCAACCTGAATCTCGCTCCTTTCAGTTTCTTTAATGCCATGTCTGACAATCCTCCAACTGTCGTCCTTGGTTTCAGCGGGAACCATACAGAAGGAGGTCCCAAAGACACCTTGCATAATATTGAACAGTCAGGCGAGTTTGTCTGTAATGTGGTGACCTATGAAATTCGCGATGCGATGAATGCAACATCCGAGATGGTATCCCGTAACGTCAATGAATTTGAGCTGGGCAAGCTAACAGCCGCGTCTTCTTCTCTGATCAAGCCACCCCGTGTCCAGGAAAGTCCGGTCAATATGGAATGCGTGCATCTTAAGACCATTGAGCTGCCTTGCAATAATCCGGACGCCAAAAATCATATGGTGCTTGGACAGGTTGTAGGCATTCACATCAATGACGACTTCATCAAAGATGGCATGGTTGATATGACTAAATTCCACCCGCTGGCTCGGTTGGGATACAAGGATTATTCGGCGGTTATGGAGGTCTTTTCACTGGACCGCCCGGATCAGGCCGCACAGGATCTTCGAATGAAATAACGGCCTAGACGCCGTACCAGAGCCCCTTGATCTCCCGTACAAGCTTTCGGGTTAAGGCTTTTTCAAAGCTTCTGAAGTCCCGGGCGGGCTCGATAAAAGAACCGACACCTCCAATGAGCCGGTTCCGGTAATACTCATCGAGCTTTCCCTCTTCGTTAAGGATGGGAAGACCATTTATTGTCACACCGGTTTTGACGATCCGATCCCGAACCGGCTCCAGCGCCTGTCCAATTGATATCTTGCCGTCACCGGACATATCTATCACCCGACGTGGCGCGCTATGGGTGGTTCTCACAAACTGATTACCTGCATGCTGGAGGGCCTCAGCAATTGCTGTGCCGCCATAAGGGAAGGCACGAGAACTATATTCAATAACTTCTGCAAGGTCTTCCAGGTCTTCACGCGTTTGTATCACTTTCCAGTCAACAAGAATCGATTGCTCCTTCACCCCTGCCCATTGCGTGACTGTCACTGCGATCTTCTTGTGAACACCGCTCTCTATGGCATTGAAAACCTCTGGACTACGCAGAGCCCCTGCATATCCGTTTAACTGAAGACCATATTCATCAAAATTAACACTGGAAGACACATCCATTGCAAGTACGAGCAATAGATCCACCTCCTCCGCCTTAGCTTTTGAAGCAAAGGGAAGATTGAGCAGGCCCCAGGAGATTGAAATTAAAATCAAGAGAGTACGCGTCACATGTGTATCCAGAGATATTGCATATCAATCATGTATCCC
>JAKSCD010000490.1 GCA_022360775.1 Sneathiellales bacterium
GGGCAGTCACTGCAGAAGATACCGCTGATAAACTCTATCTTCCTTATGGCACAGCCCGTCAGGATGGGCAGAAGCTTCGCGGAGAGGGCTGGACAACTCTTTCCGGCTTATGCGCGGAAAAGGACATGGAAAACGAGGCAAGGCGCCTCGGCTGTTCACATGTGTATTCAAATAACACAGTGAAGAAGATTACCTGATCATTCAGTAGTTAAGGACTAAGGAATTATGGCGAATGTAGCAGTTGTCGGTTCCCAATGGGGGGACGAGGGCAAAGGTAAAATCGTGGACTGGTTATCAGAACGGGCTGACGTTGTCGTCCGTTTCCAGGGAGGTCATAATGCAGGCCATACGCTTGTCATTGATGGCACCGTCTATAAACTGAGCCTGCTGCCTTCCGGTATTGTCCGCGGCGGAAAAATGTCCATCATCGGAAATGGTGTTGTGATTGATCCATGGGCACTGCGAAAGGAAATTGAAACCCTGCGAGGGCAGGGGGTCGGGGTTACCTCTGATACCCTGAAGATTGCTGAAAACGCGACCATTATCCTTCCTCTTCATGGTGAACTGGATGCTCTTCGCGAAGATGACAGTGCAGCGGTGAAAATCGGTACGACCCGCAGAGGGATTGGCCCTGCCTATGAAGACAGAGTGGCAAGGCGCGCTATCCGGGTGAGCGACCTTGGGGATGCGGAGTTGCTCAAGGACAAGATCGCAACGCTTTTGCTTCACCATAATGCCTTGCGTAAAGGCCTTGGTGCGGATCCTGTTGATGGAGAAGCTCTCTTGCAGCAGCTTCTTGAGATTGCCCCCGAAGTTCTGGAATTCTCTGATGTTGTCTGGCGCAGGCTGGATGAGGCAAAACGGGACCGTAAACTCGTGCTTTTTGAAGGGGCTCAGGGCACGATGCTCGATAATGATCACGGAACCTACCCTTTTGTCACCTCGTCAAATACAGTTGCCGGCCAGGCTTCCGTTGGCAGTGGCGTCGGACCTGGAGCAATCAGTTATGTTCTCGGAATTACCAAAGCCTATACCACACGTGTGGGTGAAGGACCTTTCCCGACGGAGTTGAACGACGAAATCGGACAGGGCCTTGGTGAAAGAGGCCATGAATTCGGTGTTGTGACCGGACGTAAGCGCCGTTGTGGCTGGTTTGACGCAGTAATGGTGCGCCAGGCTGCCAAAACGGGAGGGATTAGCGGAATTGCGCTTACCAAACTTGATGTTCTGGATGGAATGGAAGAGTTGAAGGTATGCGTCGGGTACCGTATTGGCGATAAAACCTATGATTATTTCCCTTCCAATATGGCGGATCAGGCTGCTGTAGAACCCATTTATGAAACACTGGAAGGATGGCAGGAAAGCACCTTTGGCGCCCGCAGCTGGGATGACTTACCAGCAAGCGCAGTAAAATACATCCGCCGGGTGGAGGAACTAATTGAGGTACCTGTTGCCTTGGTTTCCACAAGCCCCGAAAGGGAAGATACGATCCTGGTTAAAGATCCTTTTTCAGATTAAGACTGCGTATCTGAACGTTAAAGGCGGCTGAACGGCCGCCTTTTTTATGGTTTTTACGAGTGTATATGCGAAAATTATACATATAATACGGGCTTTTAACTCTTAAAAAACTCGTAATCATTTAACTACATTTTAACAACAAGCCGCCATTTTAACCGTAGTATTTTATTTGGTTAATTTATTTATGGCTGACGTTCAAACAGAACCGCAGGGAAAAAAGGATTCAAAGGATGAATCCACGGGGCTCCTGCGGGATCGTTACAAAATCAATCTCAATAATCCGCTGCCGCATATGGATAGCGGGAGTAATCGCGCTTATGCCGCAGAAGACAGACAGAATTCAAGTGCTAAGCTCTATGCGTTGATTTCGGATACAACAGTGCCTTTTCGCGATGAAATGGCGCAGCGGCTCACGTCTAAAAGCGCTCCGGGTATGATCGAATTGCATTCGCATGGGCTTGTATCATTTGGCCCGGGTGACAGGCGTTATGTGTTCATTTTTGATCTCCCTTTGTTCGGAAAATGCTTCAATCCCGATAAAGGCCCTTTAACGGAACAGGAAGTCCTGGGGAAAATTGTTCCGCGTATGCTGGATACACTAATCGATTTTGCCGCGCGCGGGGAAAGTCACCGAGGTATCCGCGCCGACAACATCTTTTATATGGATGATAATCAGCTAGGTCTGGCGCTTGGTGAGTGTATTTCCACGCCTGCCGGGTCTCTGCAGCCAGCCGTTTATGAACCGATTGAAAGTGCAAATGCGCTCCCTGATGGCAGGGGGGATGCCAATATCATGGCTGACATTTATGCGCTGGGTGTTCTGATTGTGCATTTGTTAGGCGGCGTCCTTCCAGGAGAAGGACGTTCTTCAACAGAAATTTATGCTGCCAAGTTGCAGCAGGGATCCTACGCAGTCCTGGTCCCTAAAATCCCGGCATCAACGCGTGTAGGTTTTTTGCTTGCGGGTCTGTTGAATGACGATCCGACCAGACGATGGAATATTGAAGTTCTAAAGCGCTGGCGAGATGGTGTTTACGAGCGGCCAAGACCTGGTTTCGGTGATCGCCGGGCACCCGGTCCCATCGTTTTTGAGGAAACCGAGTATTTCTCACCAAGGCTCCTGGCGCTTGCGCTGACCCAGCGGCCCTCACAGGGATATACGCTGCTTGAAAATGGAAAGCTGGAAAGCTGGGTCAATAACTCCCTTAATGACAAGGATGCAGGCGCTCAGTTTCATGAAATTGTCTCGCGAGCAAAAGGGACGTCTCGCGGCCTGAGACGAAACGAAATTCAGGCAATTTCAAGGGCGAGTGCCATTCTGGATCGCCAGGGCTCTCTCTGGTACCGGGATATTACCTTTGCCCGCGGGGGTATGAATAGTCTGATTGCTTATGCCTTTCGCGAAGGTGGCGGCATAAAAAACACGATTGCCGAGGTTCTGGAAAGCGGGCTCCTTCTCGATATCATCTACAGTGAATCAAGCAAAAACCGGCTTGAAAAAAGGCAAGATGAAAGCTGGATGAAGCTTTCACTCGCTTCTGACTGTTTTGAGCATATGGAGAAGCGCAACCATGCCGGATACGGTCTGGAACGGTGCCTTTATGAGCTTAACCCGACTTTATCCTGCCAAAGCTCTGTTTTGGCGGGCGCCTATGTAAATTCGGTGGAGCATCTCATTGAGATACTGGAACTCAAAGCTTTAAAGGAAAAAGGGAAAATCAGGCCCTATGACCGTCATACTGCGGCCTTTATTGCGGCCCGGTCCAGCCGGATGAACAAGCAGATCAAGGAGCTGACAGCTTTTAAAGACGGCAGTATTGATCATACGGTCGCCTTGATTAATCTTTTTGCGCGCATGCAAAATCTGATGAGCCCCAATCCGAAACCGGGGCTTTGCCAATGGGTTGCTGAGTTGATCACGCCGCTGATCAACAAAATCCACTCTGATATCCGGCGAGAGTTTGTCAAAAGCAAACTGGAAAAGGTCAAGGAATCAGGATCTATTGAGAAAATCCTCAAAGCTGTTGATCTAAAAAACAATTTAAAGCGGGACGCCAAGGAATATGATCAGGCAATCAAGGCTTTTGTCTCCGTTGAAAATGGCATAGCAGCGCTGGAAAATGGTGCGGAATTTCGGAAACTTTCTGCACAGAAATATGGGCACTGGATCGCATCTGTTCTATCGATTTCAGCCTTGCTGGCCAGTATGGGCCTGTCTTATTTGTATTTTTACTAGGTGAAGTCATGGCTGCAAAAGCAAAAAGCAAAGCACCAAGCAATACCAAGCCATTATTCCCTCTAATGGTTTTTATCGGGATATGTTCTGTTGTTGCACCGCCGACAATGATTGTGCTCGCTGCGGGTATGGTGCCAACAGTGGTTGCAACTTTTCTGAATACCTCGAAAGTGAGGGGAAGTATCGCTGCCATGTTTGCGCTTAATCTGGCGGGCGTCATCCCGGTTCTTGGATTTTTATGGACCCGTGGTCATAGTATTGATCAGGCCGTCAGGTTGCTGACAGACGTCTTTATGTGGCTTTTGATGTTTGGCAGCGCAGGCGTTGCCGCCTTTCTTCTTTGGGGCGTTCCAATTGTTGTACAGGCAGGCTATGAGGTGCAGGCAAGGCAAGCCATTAACAAACTGGGGCGCAGGAGAAGCAAACTGATTGAAGAATGGGGCGGTCAAATAATCGAAGACGCCAAAATACAGCCCATGGGAATGGCCAAGCGCACAAAAAAATAGGCAATTCAGAGAATCCCTGCAATAGTGCCCGCTGGATGGGGATTTCTCCGAAATAACAAAAGCAGGGATGAAACATGTCAGATCACGTTTACTGGATTATCGAAGCCAATGTCCAGGAAGGCAAGCTGGATGAATTAAAGGCACTGATGCAGGAAATGTCTGAAGCGACAATGGCTAATGAGCCTGGCGCTTTGAATTACGAATGGTCTCTTAACGAAGATGAAACCGTCTGCCACATTTTCGAGCGCTACGCAGATTCAGAGGCCACCATGGTCCATATGGGGAATTTCGGCAAAAACTTTGCGGGCCGTTTTATGGGGGTACTCAAGCCTTTTAAAACAACACTTTATGGTGCGCCCAACGAGAAAGTCTGCGCAGCGATGAAACCGATGGGCTATGTCGCCATGACATCAGCAGCAGGCTTCTCGCGCTGATCATTTTATGGCTTCAAATAAAAAGGCGGTATATTCCGCCTTTTTACCGGTTAAATTAAAATCGAAGGTTAATTAAGACGTCCTTCAATTGCTTTTGCTTTCACTGCTTTTTGCAGTTTTTCAAAAGCGCGTACTTCAATCTGGCGAACACGCTCACGGCTGATATTATATTCCTGGCTAAGATCTTCCAGTGTTAGCGGATCGTCGCGCAGGCGCCGTTCTGTCAGAATATGGCGTTCCCGATCATTCAGGCAGTCCATTGCACTTTCCAGCATGGCCCGGCGATTGCGCAGCTCCTCATTCTCGGCATAAACTGTTTCCTGATTGGGGGTCTCGTCCTCCAGCCAATCCATCCACTCCCCTTCGCTATCTGCGCGCATGGGCGAGTTAAGACTATGGTCAGGTGCCGTCAACCGGCGGTTCATATTGATGACTTCAGTTTCAGAAACACCGAGTTTCGTGGAAATGGTTTCCACCTGTTCCTGTGTCATGTCTCCATCATCAATGGCCTGAATTTGCCCTTTGATTTTACGAAGATTAAAGAACAGTTTTTTCTGCGCGGCTGTTGTCCCCATTTTTACAAGGGACCAGGTTCTCAGGATATATTCCTGGATCGCAGCACGGATCCACCACATTGCATACGTCGCGAGCCGGAACCCGCGCTCGGGATCGAAGCGTTTAACGGCTTGCATCATGCCGACATTGCCTTCGGAAATCAGTTCGCCAACAGGTAGGCCGTAACCGCGATACCCCATCGCAATTTTTGCAACCAACCTGAGGTGCGACGTCACAAGCTGATGCGCCGCATCGGTGTCGCCATGCTCCTTCCAGCGCTTGGCCAACATGTACTCTTCATCCGGCTTGAGCATCGGATATTTCCGTATCTCAGCCAGATATCGAGAC
>JAKSCD010000262.1 GCA_022360775.1 Sneathiellales bacterium
ATTGCAAGCCTGTTGAATTTGTAGCCTTACTAATAAAAAGAGGCTCAAACTGTATCTGAGTAAAGTCTAGCCTCTTATAGCCCCAGTAATTTTGATTATCACAGATGCGGCGAAATTCAATTTCTAATTCAGCATCTTCCTTCTTTCCTCTGCTTTCGAAAAGAACATGAACTCGTTTCCCGTGTTGCTTCTCTTTCAACAGCCGGACTAATAGCTTTTCCATGCAGAAATGTAAGGCAATCTCATAAGGGTTCCAGGGTGTTGTATATTTCTTCAGCAATCGTTGTTTCTGAATAACAGAGGCATAAACGGAGATAGGCGCGTCCCCCATCAGGTCATTTAACGCTTCATAAAACTCATTACGCAGTACTCTGTCGGTTCGCAAAATTGAGAATGAGCCTTTAGATTTTCTGATATCATGCTCATGCAGAACAACTACATCATGGCCCCAGAAATCGAACTTGAGCTTTTGAAAAGCCGGGACAACGACATCGGTATAGTCCGCTTTAGCCACCAGGCAAAATGACAGGCAGAAAATGGGGAAATTTTCATCAATACCATCAAGTCCATGATCTCCACTCTCGTCAGCAAATACAATAAAGTCTGAGAACTCAGACATATATAATGCTCCCTATTTCACCAATCCCTCCATCAGAATTGATGGTAGGCATTTGCAAAACAGAAAATCAACCATTTGAAGTATATTATCACAACAAAAATCGCCGATATAACGCTGAAAGAAACTGCGTTGGTGCAGTCCCGGCCCCCAGATGATTTTTGTAGGCGATTAAGTGGAGGTAACATTCAGCCCAACGACTATCTTCCAAATCGTCCCTAAAGTTGTGATTAGGGGACTATGTCCCAACAACTCCCCCCTTGTATTCCCACCCATTCCCCCCTAAAATCATCCTACCGTTCAAGAATGGGCGGTTACGCTTGGTCGCGTAAAAATGCAAAGGATTCCCGCTAGGTCGGGTGTCTTTCCGAATACAATACCCGCACTAATAGATGGAGTAGCTCTCCGTTTATGGGAAATAGGCGAGGCATTTTTCACCTTTGTGTTTTATGCGACCAAACACCCGGCTCCAGCGAGGATTGGATCCGGATACGCAACTTATAGCTTGGTCGCTAAAACACGAGGGACATCATGAAATATCTTGTAGTGATTTTTGCCTGCCTCCTTTCCTTGGCTACTCATGCCAAGGATTTTGCAGATAGTACGGAATTGAAGGGCGCTTTTGGCGTTCCCATTGAAAAGCCAATCAAGACAACGGATTGTGCCGATAAACAGTAGCGTGACAGGCAGGGCTGATTTTCGGCCCTGCTTTCTTTGAAAGTGCGGGACATAAGACCCGGACACGCCAAATCCCTCTCCTGCCCAAGGACGGAAGAGTTTTTCTATTCACGGTGTTAAACAACAAAAACCATATCCGGGATGCGATGCATCGACCACTTGATACGGGTTGGTGTTAAGGGAAGGACTGGATGTTTCACATCACCGGATATGAAAGTCAGTTCTTGTTGTCGTTGCAGGCTTTTCGCCAGAACGCTCTGCCAGATGCGGCTTTTCCTTTCGGCGCGCGACCCATGCCTTGTGACTGCCTGAACTCTGTCAGGCCTTACATTCACCGACCACAGGGGCAAAGGCTTATGGAAGGGAAAACCTTTCTTAAACGCTTTGATCTATGGAAGAACGGATGGCGACGGTTGCCGATCGATGCCTATAGAACACCGGGATTTGTGCACGGGCGTTATTATAGCGATTTATGAGATTTTATGCAAGTATTATTCTTGACATTGGGGTGTTTTTGTAGCGAAAAAAAGCGGTCATGTTCTGAGAGGTTCTGGTTGCTTATTGAGCCTCCTTTTTTTGTTCTTCCACCAACGAACAAAGGCCAACTCCAGCATAATCGACTAAAATTTTAAGAATTTGTAAACTTTTTGTTCACGGTGCAGCCATAGGATCAAAGTCCCGTTTTTAGGTAAGGGTTGAAGATATGGATCCACAAACTTTGGTTGCTCTTCTTGATGATCATGAAAAATGGCTTGTGGATAACAATAAAGGCGCTCGTGCCGACCTCACCTTTTTGGAATTAAGCGGTTTTAACTTTGCGGATACGAATTTACGGGCCGCAAAACTTGTTGGCGCTGACCTGGAAGGCTGTGACCTCAATGGTGCCGATATGCAGGAACTGGACGGATTTGGCGCCTCCTTTATTCGCGCGGATCTCACAAACAGCGACTTATCCAAATCGGATTTAAGAGGGACTAATTTTTATCGCGCGCTCTTGCACGGCACCAAACTTGTCAATTCCGATTTGCGCCGTGGTGTTCTCCTGAACAATACGGGCAAGACTGTTAAGGTTATCAGTTCTGATCTCAGCCAGGCGGAACTGGACAATGCAGACATGCAGAATGTCAACCTGACGGGTGGGTGCCTGACCGGTGCGTCCCTGGTCAATGCCGATTGCAGCGGTGCTTTGCTGGGCGGCTGTGATTTCGAAGGCGCCAATCTGGCAGGCGTCAA
>JAKSCD010000556.1 GCA_022360775.1 Sneathiellales bacterium
ATTGAAAGTCGGGACAAGTACCAGGGCTGAGAGGGAGGTCTATCCCGAGAGAGAGGAAATACAGATCTATCATACATCTGTGTTTTGAACAATTCCAAAGTCGGATCCTTGAAGATCACTTAACCTAGAAACAGGAGTTTTTAGAGAAAAGACTGATGCTGTTCTTTTAGGCTTTGGTCAGGCTGGCGTTCAAAAAAAAGAAGGCTGTTGGGCGGTATTTCTTTCCAGTTGGAGATGTCTTCATCCAGAGGTTCCGAGACAACCAGCGCCGAGTTTTCTTCCCCCATCTGGAAAAGAGATGGGGCCAATTCATCGCTGGACCACCGAAGTGCCCAGAGGCTTTCGCCATTTGTGATTGCGAAAGTCGCACGGAAGGCCTCAGTAATATCATTTGACTTTCGGGTATTCTCTACTTGCTGAACGGTGGAACGAAGGGCTTGAACCGGATCAGTTTTAAGCCCGTTGGTAATCATGAGTTGGAACAGGAGTTCACTATCCGTACTGCCTTCCAGAGCGTGATAGCTTTCATGAGAAAGAAGTTCGTGCAATCCCCGTTTCAGATAGGGAAAGCCGCCAATCTGGCCATTATGCATAAACAGCCACTTGCCGTCCCTAAAGGGGTGGCAGTTAACAAATACATTGGGTGCTCCTGTCGATGCACGAACATGAGCGAAAAAAATGTGACTTTCAACATGACGGGTCAGTTCGCGCAAATTGGGATCTGACCAGGCGGGTCCCGGATTGCGATAAAGCCCGGGCTCAGGAGAACGGCTATACCAGCCCAGACCTCCACCATCTCCATGAACCCCTAATTTTGCTTTATTGGAATTCATGGCTTGTGCGCTCAGGGAGTGGTCTCCTTCATAGACCAGATCTTCAATAACTCTGGGTGGGCCAATATAAGCAAGCCATCTGCACATGGGATCACTCCTGATAAGAGGGAAAAGAATTATAAGAAAAGGCGATTTATAAAATACTAATATTGCTAAATTCGCTAGAGTGATTTCTTTTAAATCAAAGTAAATTTCGGCTTGTTAAAGACAACTGGTTGCCGATAGCGTTAATTTTGTTATATTGCACTGCAATGCAAAACAGTAATTGCACGTATGGAGGGATAAATGCACGAACCGGGAAGCATGAATATTGAGCAACAGAAAGGCGCCTATAATGCCTTTGTCAAACTGACGACTGTTAGCACAATCGGTTTGACTATTTTGTTGATTCTTATGGCAATTTTCTTGCTGTAAATCAATTCTGCTCTGTTTCAGGAGCAGACACCGAGAGACGTTTGCGGGGCGTCGACAACCCACTTTAATAATCATAAATTATAAGAGGATCGATTATGAAGATCGCTATCCCGAAGGAGCGGCGGGAGCACGAAAAACGTGTTGCAGCCTCTCCTGAAACTGTAAAAAAGTTTGTGGGTCTGGGAGCTGAAGTCATTGTCGAAACGGGTGCTGGCGAGACCAGTTCTTTTTCTGACGATGAGTTTAAGGAAGCCGGTGCATCTATTGCCGGGGACGCTGCTGCGGCCCTGAAAGATGCCGATGTTATCCTGAAAGTACAGCGACCGCTGACCGAAGCCGAAGGGGGACCCGATGAGGTTTCTCTGATGAAGAAGGGGGCAATCCTCCTTTCTGTTCTCGCCCCGACGCAGAACAAGGATCAGGTTCAGGCCTATGCTGACGCTGGAATTGAAGCCCATGCAATGGAGCTTGTTCCTCGTATCAGCCGGGCGCAATCCATGGACGTATTGTCCTCTCAATCTAACCTTGCGGGGTATAAAGCCGTTCTGGATGCAGCTGCTGTATATGGTAAAGGCATGCCGATGATGATGACGGCTGCGGGGACGATCGCCCCGGCAAAGGCCTTTATCATGGGTGTCGGTGTTGCGGGCCTGCAGGCCATTGCGACAGCTCGCCGGCTCGGTGCGATTGTGACGGCAACTGACGTTCGTGCGGCAACCAAGGAACAGGTGGAAAGCCTGGGCGCCAAGTTCATCATGGTTGAAAGTGATGAAAGTGGTGATGGAGACGGCGGTTACGCGAAAGAAATGTCTGATGACTACAAGAAAAAACAGGCTGAGCTTGTTTTTGAGCATGTCAAAAAACAGGATATCGTAATCACCACAGCGCTTATTCCCGGTCGGGATGCACCTATCCTGATTACGGATGAAATGCTGGCTGTTATGAAGCCTGGATCAGTCATTGTCGACCTGGCAGTTGAAGCGGGCGGCAATGTAACGCAATCCAAGCCTGGCGAAATTGTTGAAACATCAAATGGAGTGTTGATTGTCGGTCACCGCAATGTTCCCAGCCGCCTTGCAAGTGATGCTTCTGCGCTCTACGCAAAGAACCTGCTGAACTTCCTGCAACCGATGATCAATAAAGAAAACGGGGCGCTGGAAATGGACTGGGAAGATGAAATCATTCTCGGTACGGGCCTTACCAAGGACGGTAAAATCGTTCACCCACTATTAACAGAAGGGGGCAACTAATCATGGATATGGTCGATCCTACTGTTTTCCGACTAGCCATTTTTGTTCTGGCAATTTTCGTTGGATATTACGTGGTGTGGAGCGTGACGCCTGCATTGCATACACCGCTGATGGCGGTGACAAACGCTATTTCCTCTGTGATTATCGTGGGTGCCCTGATTGCTGCCGGTCCGGCTGATGTCAATCTGGCAAAGATCTTTGGCTTTGTTGCCATCGTTCTGGCTTCGGTAAATATCTTCGGTGGCTTCCTGGTAACCCAGCGGATGCTCGCCATGTACAAGAAAAAACAAAAATAGGGGGATAGCCAGTGTCTGCTAACTTTACGGCGCTTGCCTATCTGGTATCCGC
>JAKSCD010000531.1 GCA_022360775.1 Sneathiellales bacterium
ATACACCCGGGTTGGGATACTACAGCGGTGGTTCGTGCAAATTTGGCGCCGAGGGGGATTTTGTCACCTCGCCTGAGATCTCACCGGTGTTTGGGCAATGTTTGGCGCGGCAGTGTCAGCAGGTGTTTACTCAGTTGGAACAACCGGAGATTCTGGAGTTTGGGGCCGGCTCCGGTGCGTTGGCTGTGGCGTTGCTGCGAGAGCTGATGCGTTTGGATGATCTGCCTGAGCGCTATCTGATTCTGGAGCTGAGTGCCGAACTGCGCCATCGTCAACAGCAGCGCCTGCGGGAAGAGGTGCCGGAGCTGTTTGAACGTGTGGTCTGGCTGGATAGCCTCCCCGACACTTTCAACGGTGTGGTGATCGCCAATGAGGTGCTCGATGCCATGCCGGTACAGCGTTTTCGTGTCGATCAAGGTGAGCTGTTTGAGCAATTTGTGGCTGTTGATGGTGAAGGCTTTGCGCTGAGGTGGGAGCCTGTGCAGTCATCGTCACTTAAAGCGGACATTGAGCAGTTGTTTCCGAATGGACTGCCGAATGATTATGAGTCTGAACTCAATCCTCAGGTGGCTCCTTGGGTAGAAGCACTCTCCGAAGTAATGGCGTCCGGTTTAGTGCTGTTGATCGATTATGGCTACGGCCGTCCTGAGTTTTACCATCCCCGGCGTGACCGAGGGACCCTAATTTGTCACTACCGCCACCGCGCCCATAATGATCCGTTGGTCTATCCCGGGCTGCAGGATATTACTGCCAATGTCGATTTTACCGCTGTGGCTGAAGCGGGTTTGGCTGCGGGGTTTGCCTTGGCGGGCTATAGCTCTCAGGCCTTCTTTTTGATGGGCTGTGGTCTGGATCAGATTGTTGCTGAAACGGACCAGAGTGATGCGGCCGGTTACCTTGACCTGGTTCAAGGGGTGAAGCGATTGACCCTGCCTACTGAGATGGGTGAGCGCTTTAAGGTGCTGGGGCTCTCAAAAGGGGTAGATGGCCCATTTATAGGCTTTTCAGTGCGAGAAGAGCGTGAGCGGCTATAGCGAGCCGCTGTTAATCCCTGGCTTCGTATTGGTGTTTAGCTGCTGCAATCGCGTGCACACGTGCTTGGGTGATGCGCTGTTTGATCGCCTCTCCACTCATGTCTTCTGAAATAAGGCCGCGTGTTTCTACCTGGTGGGCCGCTTTGTGCATAGCACGCAGATAGTCTGCTTGGGGATAGAGGGCTTGTTCAAAGCCGGTTCTGCCTTGCATGTCCGCCTGGCAGGCGGTGAGGAATGCGTCCAGACGTTCCGGCCGCTGGAGGCTGCCGGTTACTTCCAATAGTTTCAGAACCTTGCCTGGCTTTAGCTCTAAGGCCCGGTGGCAGCGTGTATGGTATTCGGCTACCTGTTTGGCCAGGGTGCGATGCTCATTGGGTACCCGCAATCGATCACACAGTTGATCGACCAGTTTGACCCCCCGCTTCTCAT
>JAKSCD010000236.1 GCA_022360775.1 Sneathiellales bacterium
CCCCAGGCCTTGGGAAAACGACTCTATCACAGATTGTCGCCAGGGAGCTTGGTGTTAATTTCAGGGCAACAGCAGGGCCTGTCATCAGCAAGGCCGGGGATCTGGCGGCGCTGCTGACTAATCTGGAAGAAAATGACGTTCTGTTTATTGATGAAATTCATCGTCTCAGTCCGGCTGTAGAAGAAATTCTGTATCCGGCGATGGAGGATTTTCATCTCGATCTGATTATCGGGGAAGGGCCCGCCGCCCGCTCTGTCCGTATTGATTTACCGCCTTTTACATTGGTTGGGGCAACCACAAGAACAGGATTGATTACAACTCCACTTCGCGAACGGTTTGGGATACCGCTTCGTATGAATTTTTATGAGCCGGATGAACTGAAACTGATTGTCTCGCGCGGGGCCCGGGTCCTCGGGTTTCGCTTAAATGAAGAAGGGGCAGTGGAAATCGCCAACCGCAGTCGAGGAACGCCCCGCGTGGCCGGTCGATTGCTCCGCCGGGTCAGGGACTTTGCGGCCGTCGGGGGTGTTGAAACTGTCGGGGCAAAAGAAGCGGATGCGGCACTGAACAGACTGGAAGTTGACAAGCGGGGTCTGGATGCGATGGACCGCCGCTATCTTAATCGGATTGCACATGACTTTGGCGGCGGCCCTGTTGGTATCGAGACTCTGTCCGCAGCTCTTTCCGAGCCACGGGA
This sequence comes from Sneathiellales bacterium, assembly GCA_022360775.1. Taxonomy (GTDB): domain Bacteria; phylum Pseudomonadota; class Alphaproteobacteria; order Sneathiellales; family Sneathiellaceae; genus Sneathiella. The sequence continues at coordinate 698 of JAKSCD010000236.1, forward strand.
TGCCATCGAGGATATTATCGAGCCCTATCTTATTCAGCAGGGCTTTCTGCAACGGACCCCTCGCGGCCGATTGCTGACAAGATCTGCATTTGAACATTTGGGCCTTGGCTTCCCAAAGCAGCTACAAGGTCAAATGGATCTGATTGAGGAGCCACGCAGTGACGACTGATCTCACTGTACTTGGGCATCTCGTCTCCCTTGATGGGGGAGGAATGAAACATATTTTTCCCGTTCAGGTCTATTGGGAAGATACCGATGCCGGCGGCATCGTTTATTATGCAAATTATCTTAAATTCATTGAGCGCGCCCGTACGGATCTGTTAAGAGCCCTTTGCATCAATCAACAGCAGATGATGGTGGAAGAGGAACTGAATTTTGTCGTTCGGGACTGCCATATCGAGTATCTGGCACCTGCTAAAATGGATGATGTACTGGAAGTGCATACAACACTTTGTGACCTTAAAGGAGCGAGCATGCGTATGCAGCAGACTGTTTTAAGAAACGGGGAAATACTGAATAAAAGTATGGTTCGTGTGGCTTGCCTGAAAAAGAATGGCACACCTGCCCGTTTTTCGCCGCAAATCAAAGATAAATTCGCCCCACTAATGGATGTATCAGGAGCCAAGAAGAAATAATGGAAAATGAAGCTGTGGTAGCCGCCCAGGCTCTGGGTGAGGTTTCCCATGACCTGTCCATGATCGGCCTGTTTCTAAGAGCTGATATTGTTGTTCAAACAGTCATGATCGTCCTGATCCTCGCCTCCTTCTGGAGCTGGGCCATTATTATCGATAAAATTCTAAGATTTCGGCGGGTTTCCGCAGATTCTGATGAGTTTGAAAATGACTTCTGGTCCGGCGGCAATCTCGAGGATCTCTACAAGCGTGTGGGATCAAGCCCTGATAATCCTCTTGCGATGCTATTTTCCACAGCAATGAGGGAGTGGCTTCGTTCAACAGAAAACGGGATTGAGAAAAACCATCACTCCGGTTTGCAGGCCCGTATCCATCAGGTTATGCGGGTTGCCATAGATCGGGAAGTCGAGCGGCTGGAAAAATATCTTGGTTTTCTGGCGACAGTGGGCTCGACAGCTACATTTCTGGGGCTGTTTGGGACAGTCTGGGGGATTATGAACAGCTTTCAGTCCATCGCGGCAACAAAAGATACCAGCCTTGCAGTTGTTGCACCGGGTATTGCCGAAGCTTTGTTTGCAACAGCTCTTGGACTGGTTGCCGCAATCCCGGCAGTTGTCGCCTATAACAAATTTTCCAATGACTTGCAGCGAATGGTCACCCGTCTTGAAGGTTTCGCTGGTGAGTTTTCAGCCATTCTCTCCCGTCAGCTGGATCAAAACTAATGGGAATGGACAGTAATAATTACGACGCTTTTACCGGGCAGGGGCGAAAACGCCGGCATAGGGCCATGTCGGAAATCAATGTTACCCCTTTCGTTGACGTCATGCTGGTGTTGCTGATTGTCTTTATGGTGACGGCCCCCTTGCTCACTGTTGGCGTGCCGCTGGATTTGCCGGAGACCAAATCCTCGACAGTTCAGGGAAATGATGAGCCGCTGATCATAAGCGTGGATGTTCAAGGCAAGGTTTATCTGGAGGACCTGGAAGTCGGTCTTGAAAATCTTGTTCCCAAGCTTCAGGCCGTTGTTGGTGCCAAAGCGGATCAGCGAATTTTTGTGCGAGGCGATAAAGACGTCAATTACGGACGTGTTCTTCAGGTTATGGGAGAAATTCACGACGCAGGATTCACACGCGTCGCAATGATTTCAAGCAGCCCCAGCGATCAGGCCAAAGCAAAAGCGGAAAAACAGTAGGTTGGACGGGAATTGATGAAGGTTTCTGCGGTAATCTCTGCGGTTATTCACGGTGTTATTCTGGTATTGATGTATACCGGATTACCCCTTTTCACTGATCCTGAAATCCTGGATGAGACAAAAGTTATTCAGGTTGAGTTTGTCGAAATTGCTGAAGTGACCAATCTTCCCAAAGACAGGCCAACGGTGGAAGAAAAAGAGAAACCCGAGCCCAAACCAAAACCTGAACCAAAACCTGAGCCCAAGCCCGAACCTAAACCAAAGCCGAAACCGGAACCCGTTCCTGTACCAGAGCCGAAACCTGAGCCAGAGCCGGTTCCCGAAGAAAAGCCCGAACCGGAGCCTGTGCCAGAGCCCAAAACAAAGCCCGTAGAGGAAAAGAAGGAAGAAAAGGCTGAAAAGCCGAAACCGAAGCCCAAGCCGGTTCCAAAACCGAAGGTAAAACCACGGCCAAAGAAGAAGATCGCCAAAAAACCTGAAAAACCGAAAGAACCAGAGAAGAAAAAATTCGATCTCGGTCAGATTTCGGCCCTTCTGGATAAGAAGAAAAAGGAAAAGGCACAACAAAAGAGCAATGAAACTGACACAAAAAAGTCCAATTCTGCTGAAAAAGTGGCCGGCACTTCCAATCGGGTGGCTGACAGGTCTCTTCCGCTGAGTATCAGTGAGAAGGATGCATTTCGCCAGCAGGTTCAAAAATGCTGGAACCCGCCGACCGGAAGTGTAAATGCGGAAGAATTGCTCGTGACGTTACGTATTATGTTGAACACAAAAGGGGAAGTATTGGGGCGGCCTGATGTTATTCGGCCAACTGCTTTTGCCAATAATTTCCAGCGGAGTGCTACAGAAAGTGCAATCCGCGCTGTCCTGCGTTGCCAGCCTTATCAATTGCCAATTGATAAATATGAACGTTGGCGGGATACTAGAATGAATTTTGATCCAAGGGAGATGTTTGGACAATGAAAATGAACGCCGGGATGCTGGCCCGCTGGAGCCGAACAGCCTTCATCGGATCTTTGCTTCTGTTTATAGGATCTCTTTCTGCACGCGCTGAACTGGTCATTGATATCACTCAAGGGAATGTGCAGCCGCTTCCTGTTGCCATTACGGATTTTTATTCTGAAACCGAAGCGGCGAGCCTGGTCGGTCAGAAAATAGCTGAAGTCGTCAGGGCTGATCTGGAACGATCAGGTCTGTTTGCTCCCATTGATCCACGTGCCTTTTTGCAAAAACCGGCAGATCTGCAGGTGACACCCGTTTTTTCCAATTGGCGTAAGATTAATGCACAAGGTCTGTCCACCGGACTGGTGAGAGCGATGCCCGATGGACGGATCAATGTTCAGTTCCGTCTTTGGGATGTCTTTTCAGAAACCCACCTGACAGGCCTTCAATTCTGGAGCTCCCCCACCAACTGGCGGCGAACGGCCCATTTGATTGCCGATGCGATCTACAAGCGTCTCACTGGCGAGAACGGCTATTTTGATACGCGGATCGTTTATGTCTCCGAAAGCGGGCCGGCGGATCGCCGGGTAAAACGTCTTGCCATTATGGATCAGGACGGGGAGAGGCACCAGTTTCTGACAGATGGAAGCAATCTGGTTTTGACACCCCGTTTTTCTCCGACCCAGCAGGAAATTACCTATCTCTCCTATTTCAATAACCGTCCAAGAGTTTATCTGTTCAATATTGATACTGGTCAGCAGGAAGTGCTTGGTGAATTTCCCGGAATGACATTTGCACCGCGTTTTTCGCCTTCCGGTAATCAGGTTGTCATGAGTATGGCTGAAAATGGAAACTCGGACATTTATCTGATGGATCTGAGAACAAGAGCGCTTAAACGTCTGACTAAACATCCAGGTATTGATACGGCACCTTCATTCTCGCCCGATGGAACACAGATTACATTTGAATCTGATCGCGGGGGGCGCCAGCAGCTTTATGTGATGAAAGCAGATGGCTCCAATGTGAAACGGATCAGCTTTGGCCGTGGCAATTATGGTACACCTGTATGGTCTCCGCGCGGCGATCTTATCGCATTTACGAAATTAACTGGCGGTAAGTTCTCGATCGGCGTAATGAGAACGGATGGATCCCAGGAACGGATCCTGACAGAAGGTTTTCATAATGAAGGCCCCTCTTGGGCTCCGAACGGGCGTGTTCTGGTGTTTTTCCGCCAGATCCCCGGAAATAAGGAAGGAAGAGGGGACAAAGTTCGCTTGTGGTCGGTCGATTTGACAGGCTATAACGAAAGAGAGGTGCTCACTCCACGGGATGGGTCGGACCCTGCATGGTCGCCCTTGCTTCCGTAAGTGAGCAGAAGTATAGTAAATAACGTGAGATTATTCGGGGGATAGATATTTCAGTGTCAGGCAGCGTTGTCTTACGATAGCGAAGTTTTACTTGAGATACCCAAATAGATAAATTTCCAGAGGATGGGAGTTAAGTAAATGCGGCTCAATCTTGGCCTTAAATTCTTAAGTATGTTTGCTGCACTGACATTGGTCGCAGCTTGTGAAACAGCGCCACAGGACTCCGGCGATAGCTCCGGCGGAGGAGCATCCTCCCAGTCTGGTAGCTCTTCTTCAGCCAATAACGGCTCTTCAGCAAGTTCCGGATCCAGCCAGGTTCAGCCTGGTAGCCAGGAAGACCTGGTCCTGAATGTTGGCGACCGTGTTTTCTTTGGTTTTGACAAATTTAACTTAAGCGATAAGGCACGTGCGACAGTTCAACGTCAGTCTGCCTGGCTTAAGGCAAACCCAACAGTGACTGTAACGATCGAAGGCCATGCTGATGAGCGTGGTACTCGGGAATACAACCTGGCACTGGGTGAGCGTCGTGCAACAGCGGTTAAGAACTATCTGGTTACTCTGGGTATTTCCGCCTCACGCGTTTCAACGATTTCATTCGGTAAAGAACGTCCGGTTGCTCTTGGCCACACAGAAGCAGCTTGGTCTCAGAACCGTCGCGGTGTGATGGCTGTAAACTAAAAAAGGCTTTATGGTCTGATAAACCCGTTGCTGGCTGTCGTCAGCGACGGGTTTTTTATGATTAGGGGGTTTTGAAACGCCTCTCTTTGGTCATAATATGAAACTAGATATAAAAGGAGCAATTTCTGGATCTTGCTCTGGTTGGGGCATAATTTTTGCCCGCCGCTATTGAGGTGATTGGAAAATGACAAACGGGTATGGGATGATGGTACGGCTTTCAGGTGTTGTGCTTGCAGCTTTTGTGAGTGTCTCTCTTCTGGCATCCTCTGTCCAGGCGCAAAGTAGTGATGTTCAGGCCCTGCTTGACCGGATCAACCGGCTGGAAGCAGATTTGAACAATGTACAGCGTAAGGTTTTTCAGGGACAGGATGTTCCAGCCCCTTCCGTATCCAGTTCGTCCTCAACAGTTGTTCCGCAAGGTGAAGCGGCGGCGCTTCTTTCCTCCCGGCTGGATAGTCTGGAAGAAGAACAGCGCGGGTTTACAGGATCACTGGAAGAGGTGACCTTCAAAGTCGATCAACTCAAGAACCGCCTTGATAAGCTTATCCTGGATATTGATTTTCGTCTTAGTGATATAGAGAGACGCTTAAATGGCGGGCAGTCCTTGCCGCTTGCCAATTCCGGCCCGGCTGGCCAGGCTGGTAGTGAAGGCAATGCTGCGCAGACAGCACAAGGGGGAAGCACAGCAACTGGTCAGACAGCGTCAAATACCGCAGATGGGCTTCCAAAAGGAACACAGCTTCTCGGGACTTTAAGGGTGCCGAAAGATGGCGGGCAACCTCTTGCAACGACCAGCAAGACACCGGGTGTTACCCCGCCTGCGACGCCTTCAGCCTCTGAGACCGCTGCTGCACCATCAGTAGCCAATCTGTCACCTGCAGAGCAGTATAATCAGGCGATCGCTCTTATTAGAAAAGATGATTATGCCGGTGCAGAGGCCGCTTTCACTTCATTTCTTGAGCAGAATTCACAGCATAGCCTTGCAGGTAATGCGCAATACTGGCTTGGGGAAACCCACTATGTCCGTGGTGACTATCCAAATGCAGCCTCTGCTTTCCTGAACGGCTACCAGAATTATCCGCAAAGCTCCAAAGGGGCGGATAATCTTCTTAAACTTGCGATGACCCTTGGCCGAATGGAGCAAAAAGACGAAGCCTGTGTCACGTTTCAGCAACTGGAAAAGCAATACAAAAATCTCGCATCCCGCCTAAAGAGGATAGCTGGCCGGGAAAAACAGAAGTTCGGCTGTTCCTGATCCGTGAGCCCAGCAGGCTTAAATGGATAAAAAGCAACTTTTTCTTCAATTAGATCAGCTTTGGGAGCATTGCGCAAAGCCGGACAAAGTTGCAGTCGCTGTTTCAGGAGGCTCTGACAGCATGGCGGCTATTCTGCTTGCTCGTGCCTGGGCAGAAAAATCCGGTGTATCTATCGTTGCACTGACCGTTGATCATGGTCTTCGCGTGGAGGCTGCTGACGAAGCTCTCACAGTAAAACAATGGATGCGTGATCATCAAATTGATCATCATATTCTTAAATGGCACGGCCCCTATCCCAGGAACGGTATTCAACAGGCAGCGCGGGACGCAAGATATGAGCTTCTTCTTGAAGAATGCAAAAATCAGGGGGTAGGCGCCCTCATCCTTGGGCATCAGCTGGAGGATCAGCTTGAGACTTTCCTGATGCGCCTGTCCAAAGGAAGTTCCCTTCAGGGGCTCGGGGTGATGAAGGCAGCCCGTGAGCAAAATGGCATCTTTTTAATAAGACCGTTCCTGAAGATTGATCGGGAAGAGCTTCGGGATTATCTACGCAAGATCAATCAGGACTGGATTGACGATCCTTCAAACATCAATCCGGAATTTACAAGAACCCGTCTTGGGGCCGTTCTGCAGCAACTGACTGATCTGCCGGGATCTGGCACAAGGGCCCTTGAAAAAGGGGTTCATCGTTTGCAGCGGGCCGATCAGGCCCTGCGACAAGCTACTTGCGACTTTTTATCTAAGGCATCAGACTTTTCTCCGTTAGGCTATGCTGCCCTGAATGTGGATCATCTTCTGGACGCGAGCGAAGAAATAGCGATCCGCAGCTTGCAGGAAATGTGCCTTTATGTGCGGCCGGGAGTGAAGCGTCCGGTGTTGTCTCAACTGGAAGAAATCCTCTTTCAGCTCAAGGAAAAGAAGACAATTGCGACAACAGGATTTGGATGTCAGTTCCTTGTTCGCAAAGGCAGGCTGTATATTTGCGCTGAAAAGGGAAGAGAAGGGTTCCCCGAAACATATTGGACGGAAACAGCGAGCTTGATGTGGGACAACCGGTTTCAGGTCACAGATCATGAATTTGCGTCAAATACTGACAAGAAAAGTCAGTTCCTGGTAAAGATTCTCGGAAAAAGCGGTGTGGATCAGCTCAGGCAGTCCGAAGGGAGCGAAGAAGGGTTCACTTTACCGTCAGTGGTCCTTAGAAATCTGCCAGCCATATGGTCAGACGGAAAAATGATCGCGATGCCCCTATTTTCCTATAATTCCAAGACTATAGGCATTGCGCGAGGACGGTTTGAGATGGTATTCAATCCCAAAGGATGTCTTTTATGATCAGTTTGACCTTTTCATCCCCTTGGATGTGGGGAAAATTGACTTATATTTAAGATGTTTCCATGAAAATGGGCGTGGTTTAACGATACCGGATCGCTTGGAGCCGGTTGTACAAGGGAAGATTTTTCGTGAATCTCTTTGGAAAAAATGTGGTGCTCTGGGTAGTGATTGCTCTGCTCGTTGTTGCCCTGTTCAATATCTTCAATGACTCGTCAACCCGCAGTAGCGGCGCAACTGTGTCTTACACAGATTTCATGAATAGAGTGAAAAACGGCTCTATCAATGATGTGACGATCCAGGGTCAAACCATTACGGGTAGCACCGATCAGGGTATTACCTATTCCAGTAACATCCCGCCTGACAGCAACGTTGTCGAAAAGCTTGAAAATCATAACGTCACTATCAATGCCGCACCGGAAGAAGAAGGCAGCCTGCTTATGGCAACCCTGCTTTCCTGGTTCCCGATGCTTCTTTTGATCGGTGTCTGGATTTTCTTCATGCGCCAGATGCAGGGCGGCGGCGGAAAAGCCATGGGCTTTGGGAAGTCCAAGGCAAAGCTGCTAACCGAAAAGCATGGCCGCGTCACTTTTGAAGATGTTGCAGGTATTGAAGAAGCCAAAGAAGAACTGGAAGAAGTCGTCGACTTCCTGAAGAACCCGCAGAAATATCAGCGCCTTGGCGGTAAAATTCCAAAAGGCTGCTTGCTCGTTGGACCTCCAGGTACCGGTAAAACACTTCTGGCCCGTTCTGTTGCCGGTGAAGCCAACGTTCCGTTCTTCACGATTTCCGGCTCAGATTTTGTTGAAATGTTTGTTGGTGTTGGTGCAAGCCGTGTTCGCGACATGTTTGAACAAGGCAAGAAAAACGCTCCTTGTATTATTTTCATCGACGAGATTGATGCTGTTGGCCGCCACCGTGGTGCCGGCCTTGGCGGCGGTAATGATGAACGTGAGCAGACCCTCAACCAGCTGCTGGTGGAGATGGATGGTTTTGAAGCCAATGAAGGGGTTATTCTCCTGGCGGCAACAAACCGTCCCGATGTGCTGGATCCTGCGCTTCTGCGCCCGGGCCGTTTTGACCGTCAGGTTGTTGTGCCAAATCCGGATATTATCGGCCGGGAGAAAATCCTCAAAGTCCACATGCGTAAAGTGCCTCTGGCTCATGATGTGAACGCGCGGACAATTGCTCGTGGTACCCCTGGTTTCTCCGGTGCGGATCTTGCCAATCTGGTGAACGAAGCGGCACTACTCGCAGCTAGAAAATCCCGTCGCCTGGTAACCCATCAGGAATTTGAAGAAGCGAAAGACAAGGTCATGATGGGCACGGAACGTCGCTCCATGGTCATGTCTGAAGAGGAAAAAGAACTGACAGCTTATCATGAGGGTGGTCATGCCCTTGTTGGTATGCATATGAAAGCATCCGATCCTGTTCATAAAGCGACAATTATTCCTCGCGGCCGCGCTCTTGGTATGGTGATGCGCCTTCCGGAAAAAGACAGCTACTCCATGCGCCGCGATCAGTGCCTTGCTCATTTGGCAGTTGCCATGGGGGGACGGATCGCTGAAGAAATGATTTTTGGTCATGATGCGGTTACCACCGGAGCATCCGGTGATATCAAAATGGCAACGGATATGGCTCGTCGTATGGTGACAGAGTGGGGGCTTTCAGACAAACTTGGCCCACTTATGTATAGCGCTAACCAGGAAGAGGTTTTCCTCGGCCATTCTGTGGCTCAGCAGAAAAATGTTTCCGATGCGACTGCACAGCTCATTGACCAGGAAGTTCGGCGTTTTGTTGAAGAAGGAGAAACAACGGCGCGGAAGATCCTTGAGGACCATGAGGATCAGTTACACCGTATTGCCAAGGGTCTTCTGGAATATGAAACACTCTCCGGTGACGAGATTAAAACCCTTATGGAAGGGGGAGATCTCAACCGTCCCGAAGATGATGATACACCTGTTGATCAGGGACCTGGATCAGCCGTTCCTGAAGCCGATGGCCACAAGAAACCGGATACCGGTTCTGGCGGTATGGAACCTGAGCCACAGCCCGGTTCCTGATTGGTATGAGAGAAGAACTGACAAAAGGCTCCGCACTTCCGCGGGGCCTTTCCTCGTCTGGGAAGATTTATCTCGCGCCAGATCTTCCCTTGCATGATCACTTCAAAATCGTGATCAGAAATGCCAGCGGTGATCTCCGTTTTTTTTCCGCCGATGAAAATACTCTGTTGTCCTGGCCCGGGTTATCCTCAGGCCATCAGCAACAGATCCGTTGGCAGATGGAAAACATAAAGAAGCGAAAGGAAGTCCTTGAAGACTGGGGCCTTCCGAACCCGGCTATTATGGGAATTGTCAATGTGACGCCCGATAGTTTCTCTGATGGTGGGCGCTTCCTGAAAGCGGAAAATGCTGTTGATCAGGCTCGAAAGCTTGCACATGAAGGGGCGCATATTCTCGATATCGGCGGGGAAAGTACCCGCCCGGGGGCTGAGGAAGTTCC
>JAKSCD010000491.1 GCA_022360775.1 Sneathiellales bacterium
GAAGAAGACAGTTCTTTTCCGGTTTCATCGGTGATCTGCTGGATGACCTTACTGAATTCCACCTGCAACATACGCGGAAGTTCAATGCCGTAATCTTCCTGCAGCAGATAGGCTACTCCACCCTTGCCGGACTGGCTGTTAACCCGGATCACGGCATCATAATTCCGGCCCAGATCCTGCGGATCAATCGGCAGATAAGGAATTTCCCAAAGTTCGCTATTGGCCTGCTTCAGAGCAGAAAAGCCTTTCTTGATGGCATCCTGATGCGAGCCGGAAAAGGCGGTAAAGACCAATTCACCACCATAAGGATGGCGCGGATGAACAGGTAACTGATTACAATATTCAACCGTACGGACAACCTCATTGATATTGCTGAAATCAAGTTCCGGATCCACGCCTTGGGTATACATATTCATGGCGATATTCACCACATCAACATTACCCGTGCGCTCACCGTTACCGAACAAGGTTCCTTCAACACGGTCTGCGCCAGCCATTACACCAAATTCAGCCGCGGCAACACCGGTTCCCCGGTCGTTATGCGGATGCAGAGATAAAATAATCTTGTCTCTGTTTGGCAGATTTCTATGCATCCATTCAATCTGATCGGCGTAAACATTGGGACCTGCCACTTCAACGGTTGCTGGCAGATTGATGATGATTTTGTTCTCAAGGGTTGGCTTCCAGATGTCCATAACAGCTGCGCAGACTTCGCAGGCGTAATCCAGTTCGGTCTGGGTAAAGCTTTCCGGTGAATATTCCATTTGCACCCGGGTTTCCGGCATCTCATCAGCAAGCTTTCTGACCAGCTTCGCGCCTTCAACTGCGATCTCTTTAATGCCTTCCCGGTCCATATCAAATACGACACGGCGTTGCAGAGTGGATGTAGAATTATAAAGGTGAACAATAGCCTGTTTGGTGCCTTTGATCGCCTCAAAAGTCCGCCGGATCAATTCCTCGCGGGATTGGGTCAGGACCTGAATTTTAACATCATCAGGGATTTCATTATTGTCGATCAGGAAACGAACGAAATCAAAATCAGTCTGGGAGGCAGATGGAAATCCAACTTCGATTTCCTTAAAGCCAAGCTCGACCAGATGGCGGAACATGCGAAGTTTTCTTTCATGTCCCATAGGTTCAATCAGAGCCTGGTTGCCATCGCGCAAATCCACACTGCACCAGATCGGGGCTTTATCAATAACCTTTGATGGCCATTGTCGGTCCGGCAAGTTGATCGGCTCAAATGCTTTATATTTATCGCCAGGTGTAAATGTCATTTCTTTGTCCTCAGATTCTTATCGCGCTTCCTCTTGGGTGCGCGGATATACTGTTCAATTGTTTTTGATATTCTGATGCAGCTCGATACAGTCGCCGGTCACTACGCAATGCGGCGACCGCCCATAAGTCGAGAGAGCCTCCCGGATGAAAGCAACAGATCATCCTGGCCTAAGACGGTGTTTTTATTCTGATAATTTTTAGTCTTGGATTTGGCTATCGAAGCCATTTTTGCAAACATTGGAAAATCTCGGCATTTTAGGAAAAGGACAGATCTCGCCCCGGCAACTTTAGAGCGCCGGGCCAGTAAGTCGTAGTAGGCCTAAAAGTCGGTTTGCATAAATCATGAGGAAAAAATTATCGATTGCTTCGCTTCTGTCAAGCCAAAAGGTGTGGAGTGAAGATTATTTCGCGCCTTTTAAGGAGAAATATCTGGAAATTACCGCTACATCATGCCGACGCTTTACAAGATCAGGTACCTGTTGTCCGGAATTTCCTTAGCATTCCTCCCAGTCCCTTTGCGCCAAACAGAAGCCATAAGCCAGCCAAAATATATAATATTGCCGGAACCGTCTTGGCAGTTGGTAATCCAAACAATCCAATCAATGAAACCCCAAGGATCTTGTCGATAGCGATAAGAATAAACAGACAGCCCACCGCACTGAAAATAATATGCTGTATTTGATCAAAGCCTGGTTTTTCCTCTAACTTTTGATCCGGTATACCCTTCATAAGAAAAGCTGAAACTTTCATCGGGATCAGAACACAAATAAGGGCAAAAAAGACCATCACAAAATTTTGGGCGACCGGAACTGTTGGAAACAGGCGCACAACCTCTTGCGCCCCTGCAAGCGTAAATAGATAAACGAGGTGCCAGCCCAGATTTAGAAGAATGTAAAGACCGGAGAGCCTTAAGAAAACTGCGACAATCGACTGGACCATTTATCCCCTCTTTTTAAAAGAACTCCTCAAATGGATCTTCATAATCTCCTTCATGAAAATCCAGGAGTTTCCAGGTTGCTGCCATATGGCTGGAAAGCGGGGCTTCAACGGTGAGGTCCCCTCCTTTTGGGTGAGAAATGGTGAGTTCCCGCGCATGCAGATGCATCTTCTTGGAAATCGCGCCTTCAAGAAAGGCTTCTGATCCCCCGTATTTTCCGTCGCCCACAATAGGTGTTTCAATAGCAGCACAATGCACCCTAAGCTGGTGAGTGCGACCGGTCAAGGGTTTAAGGGCAAGCCAGGCCGCACGGGTTCCCGCAACGGCGACAACAGAATAATCACTGATGGCCTTCTGACCGTTTCGGTCAACTACGACTTTCTCCCCGTTTGCCGTCACTATTTTATGCAGGTTATAGGAGATCGTCGCCTGGTGCGGCCGCGGGACACCGGCCACCAGTGCCCAGTAGATCTTGCGGGTCGTGCGTTTCTTGAACGCTTCTGCAAGATGTTTGGTTGCCTGCCTTGTTCTTCCGACAACTAATACACCCGATGTATCTTTATCAAGCCGATGAACCAGCTTGGGTCTCTCGTCATAATCAAAACGAAGGCCATCCAGCAAGCCATCAATATGACGGGACTGGCCGCTCCCTCCCTGCACGGGAAGGCCCGCAGGTTTGTTGAGGACAATGACATCCTCGTCCATATGCAGGATCATGCCCCTGATATCGGCGATATCATAGTCAGAGAGCGTCTGTTGTGTCTGGATCTTCTCTCCTGATCTGGAATAGCCTGTATAAGCATAATCAGGAAGCGGCGGAATACGGACGGATTGACCAGCCTCCAGCCGATCCTTTGATTTCGCCCGCTTTTTATCCACCCGAATATCGCCTTTACGGAGCATCTTTTCCAATTGCCCATGACTGACGCCGGGAAAGCGTTTTTTAAACCATTTATCCAGACGCTGATCAGCTTCACTATCAGTGACTTCTATAAACTGTACTCTGCTCATGCCAGTAGGGCTCGCATCATGGCAAGACCAGCAAATAGTCCTGCGATACAAAGAATGACTGACAGGGCAATATACCCGCCAGCAATGAAATAGTCGCCTTTTTCCACCTGAACAGCCACATCCAGGGAAAAGGTTGAGAATGTTGTGAAAGCCCCTAGAAAGCCGGTTACAAGAAAAACCCGCATTTCCTGGCTTGGTGACCAGCGAAGAGCCATATATTCAATAAGGATACCCATCAGGAAGGATCCCAGAACATTCACAATCAGAGTACCAAAAGGATACCCGGGCCCAAGAAAACGTATTGCCAGATGTCCCACCCCGTAGCGGGCACAGGCGCCGAGTGCTCCTCCGAGGGCAATAGACAAATACATTCCCATTAGCCTTCTCCCTCATCATCTGTTCGCTTCTTCCGTAATGCAGCCCAGTATTCCAGGCGCTTCTGGATATCCCGTTCAAACCCTCTTGCGACAGGTTGGTAGTAATCCTGGCGTTTCATATCTTCAGGAAAATAATTCTGCCCCGAAAACCCGTCCTCCGCATCATGATCATACGCATACCCCTTGCCATATCCCAGGTCTTTCATCATCGCTGTCGGTGCATTGAGAATATGTTTAGGAGGCATATGAGAACCATGCTTTTTTGCCGATCTCATCGCAGTATTAAAGGCCATATAAGCTGCATTGGATTTAGGGGCCGTCGCGAGATAAATCACGGATTGCGCGATCGCAAGTTCCCCTTCCGGGCTTCCCAGAAACTGGAACGCTTCTTTTGCCTGGTTAGCCTGTACCAGGGCATGAGGATCTGCCATCCCGATATCCTCAACAGCGAAACGAACGAGACGCCGGGATATATATAAAGGATCTTCTCCGCCATCCAGCATACGCGCGAACCAGTATAAAGCAGCATTGACGTCCGATCCGCGTAGCGATTTATGCAGCGCACTGATCAGATTGTAATGGCCTTCACCATCCTTGTCATAGGCAGGGGCTTTTTTTGAAATCGCATTGGCAAGACCATCGCGATCAAGGATTTCTGTTCCGGTTCGAAAAACAGTCTCCACCATATTCAGGAAAAACCGACCATCTCCGTCTGCTAACTGGAACAACGCTTCCTTGGCGTCGTCGGTGAGCGGTATAGCACGGCCTTCCAGTTCCTCCGCACGGGTGAGTAAAATGGAAAGCGACGCGTCATCATGCCTCTCCAGTACCAGAACCTGGCATCTGGAAAGCAGCGCTCCATTCAACTCAAAAGACGGATTTTCAGTCGTCGCCCCTACCAGGGTTATGGTGCCGTCTTCAACATAAGGCAGGAAGCCATCTTGTTGAGATTTGTTGAAACGATGGATCTCGTCAACAAAAAGCAGAGTGCTCTTGCCATTGCTTTTACGCATCCTTGCAGCATCAAAAACCTTTCTGAGATCTGCAACACCTGAAAAAACAGCTGAAATCTGCTCAAAATTCAAATCCACGGCTTCTGCCAGCAATCGCGCAATTGTTGTCTTGCCAGTACCAGGAGGTCCCCAGAAAATCAGGGAGGCCAGCCAGCCAGCGTCCAGCATCCTTTGGAGACTTCCCCCCTCTTTAAGCAAATGATCCTGCCCAACTACATCTGCAAGGGAGTTTGGCCGTAATTTATCGGCTAGAGGTCTCTCTCCCGTAGTTCGGTCACTATTTCCAAAAAGATCGCTCAACGAGACACCTGGAATGTGAGAGATCGTCCTTTACGGACAACCGTAATCGTCCATCGCCCTTCTGCTTCCAAAAGAAGCGTATTGAGTTGCCGGGTTGTTCTGACTTTCTGCTGATTGACAGAGCGAACAAGATCTCCTGCACGCACGCCATAACGCGCTGCAACACTGCGTTTCTGAACCTCTGTTATGATCACCCCTTTGATAGAGGCAGGAATACCGATTTCCAAAGCAAAAGCAGGAGAAAGGTTTCCAACCGTTGCCCCGGCGAGAGGCTGCTGGCCGGAAAGCGCGATCAAATCCCGCTCAGGTGTTTCAGGTGCAGTCATCAGAGGAATATTCAATTCCCTGATTTCCTCGCCGCGATAGATCTGCAAGGCTGCTTTCTCACCGATAATACCCGTCGAAAAGCGATAGAGAAGCGCCTGAGGATCAAGAACCTCATAGCCGTTTACCATTACAATAACATCACCGGTTTTAAGCCCCCCGAGATCCGCCGCGCTCCCTTCATAAACACTGCTGACAAGAACACCGCCAGTTCGATCCAGACCGAGACCTTCAGCAACATCGCGTGTAACAGTCTGCCCATCTGCCCCCAACCAGGGGCGAATAACCTGTCCCGTTGCGAGGCCATTTTTCAAAACCGATTGCACCAGATTGGCCGGAATTGCGAACCCAATACCGAGGGAACCTCCACCTTTACTGAAAATTGCTGAATTAATGCCGGCGATTTTCCCGCTCATGGTCAGCAACGCCCCGCCTGAATTACCAGGATTGATGGCGGCATCGGTCTGGATAAAGGATTTGATGTCATTCAATGTGCCGGTCGTCCGGCCAAGAGCGGAAACAATCCCGCTGGTTACGGTTTGCCCGACGCCAAAGGGATTACCAATGGCAACCACAAGGTCCCCGATTTCCAACTTGTCAGAATTGTAAAATTCCAGAAACGGAAAAGGCTCGCCTTCTCCATCTATTCGAAGAACAGCAAGGTCCGTCCGTTCATCTTCCAGTACCAGAACCGCATCAAATTCTCGCCTGTCCTGCAGGGCAACTGTTATCTCATCAGCTCCGGCAATCACGTGATAGTTTGTCACGATGGTTCCGTCGGCATTCACTATAACACCAGAGCCCAGTGAACTTTGCGTGCGTTTTTTACTTTTGCGACTGCCAAAACCCTTTCCGAAAAACTGCTCAAAAAAGGGATCGTTGAACAGGCTGGGACGCGCGCGTTGTTGTATGGTTTTTTTGGTAAAGATATTTACAACCGCCGGCGCGGCTTTCTTCACCAGCGGCGCATAGGAAAGAACGATCTGCTCTTCACTGCCTGGAACAACACGTGTCTCGGCGACTGAAAAGCCGGATGCGAACAGTGCGACCGTCAATCCAATTACTGCTGTGATAACTTTTTTCCTGAACATCATTTTCTGCACCCGACATCTGCAAGCTCAGAGGTCATTATTCAACAAGACAGTCTTTATCTAGCTTAAGCTTACCATGAATTAAACCTTCTTCATGAGGAGAAGGCTTCAGGCATAAAAAAAGGCAGCCCGAAAGCTGCCTTCGATCCGATATTCTGGAAACTCAAGCGACAGCTTCAGCTTCAAGAACTTCTTCTTCTTCATTCTGTACCGGGCCGCTGTCCTGGCCTTTGGCATCTACATCGCGCTCAACAAACTCGATGATCGCCATTGGCGCAGCATCACCTGTACGGAAACCAGCTTTAAGAACGCGTGTGTAACCACCATTACGTTCTGCATAACGTTCAGCCAGCGTTGAGAACAGCTTGTCCACGATAGCCTTTTCGGAAAGAACAGCAAGAGCCTGACGACGTGCGTGCAGGTCACCGCGCTTACCGAGTGTGATCAGTTTTTCAACAATCGGACGAAGGTCTTTTGCCTTCGGCAGAGTTGTTTTGATTTGCTCATGCTTGATCAGGGATGACGCCATATTGGCGAACATCGCCTTGCGATGAGATGAAGTTCTGCTGAACTTACGTCCAGATTTACGATGACGCATTTTTTCTACTCCAAAGCAGTGCAGGCTGCCCTAAAAAGGTTCTTCGAGGCGCTTGGCAAGCTCTTCGATATTTTCCGGTGGCCAATTAGGCACTTCCATTCCGAGGTGCAGCCCCATCTGAGCCAGCACTTCCTTAATTTCATTCAGAGACTTGCGACCGAAGTTCGGTGTGCGCAGCATCTCTGCTTCGGTTTTCTGGATCAGATCCCCGATATAAACGATATTGTCGTTTTTCAGGCAATTCGCAGAGCGTACAGAGAGTTCCAGCTCGTCCACTTTACGAAGCAGGTTCCGATTAACTTCCGGTTCCTGATTTTCTTCCTTAACAACGACTTCTTCAGGCTCATCAAAGTTGATGAAGAGCTGAAACTGTTCCTGAAGGATACGAGCTGCATAGGCAACTGCATCTTCCGGGCTGACAGTACCGTTTGTTGTCACTTTCAAGGTCAGCTTGTCATAGTCCAGAACCTGGCCTTCACGAGC
>JAKSCD010000518.1 GCA_022360775.1 Sneathiellales bacterium
CAGCTCCAGGCACCGGCGTCCATATCCCCTTCCATCATGACCCGAGGATAAACACCTGCCACCAGCTCCTTGATATCATCAATGCCCAGGCTTCCCCCTTTTTCCTGCTCGATCTCAATTATTTTTTCAACGGCCGGATTTTTCAGCACACGTTCCGTGTTCCTTAAAGGGCGCATGACCAGACGGGTATCGAGTTCAGTTGCCGCCAGGATTGCATCTTTCACATTCTGATGTACCGGGGCTTCCCTGGTAGCGATAAAACGTGTTCCCATATTGATACCATCCGCCCCAAGCGCTAGCGCTGCAACCAGTTGCTGGGCATTGCCCATGCCACCTGAAGCAACAAAGGGAATGGAAAGTTCTTCTGCGGCGCGCGGAAGCAGGATCATGTTAGGAATATCATCTTCACCAGGATGGCCGCCACATTCAAAACCATCAACACTGACGGCATCACAGCCAATTTTCTCAGCTTTCAGGGAATGGCGGACAGAAGTACATTTGTGAATGACCTTAATGCCCGCATCTTTAAGCGCAGGCATATAGGCTTCCGGACTGCGGCCAGCCGTTTCAACAACCTTTACACCCCCCTCAACAATAGCCTTGATATATTCAGGATAGGGCGGCGCTTCAAAGCCAGGCAGGAAGGTCAGATTCACACCAAAAGGTTTGTCTGTCATATCATTGCATTTGGCAATTTCATTTGCCAGATCAGCAGGAGTTTTCTGAGTGAGACCCGTAATGATCCCCAAACCACCCGCATTGGATACAGCAGCGGCCAGTTCGGCAAAACCGACATAATGCATTCCTCCCTGGATAATTGGATGTTCGATACCAAAAAGTTCAGTAATTTTTGTTTTCATTGTTTTCTCCAATTCACTACTGTTATAGTAGTTATATTGAAGCATTGCAGCTGGGGCAATAGAATTGTGATTTATTCAGAATTTCGGTAGATGTTGTTCTTATGAGTAAAAAGAAATTTGATAATCTGGATTGTAGTGTCGCCCAGGCGTTAAGCCAGATTGGTGAACACTGGACCTTGATGATCCTGCGAAATGCCATGCATGGCATCCGCCGCTTTGAAGATTTTCAGACGGAGCTTGATATTTCACCTACAGTATTAAGTTCCAGGCTTAAATCTATGGTTAAAAACGATATTCTTTATCAAAAGAAAAGTAAAACAGATGGGCGCTCTGTTGAATATCGGCTCACTCAAAAAGGGTTGGATGTTTATCCCGTCATCGTATCCCTGCTGGATTTCGGGGAAAAATATATGCCTTCCGGAAATGGTCCCAGAATCCAGCTTGTTGAAAAACGCAGCGGAAAGCCTGTTCGAAAAGTCAAAGTGCAATCCGAGGATGGTCGGGATTTGACCCCGTTTGACGTTAAGGTTGTTGCTGGCGGGGGTGCGGATGAGCGGATGAAGCAGCTTATTGATTTTCGTGATAAGCGAAAAGTATAGAAAAATTAAAGCTTTAACAGATCAAGCTTCATTCCTATATGAGATGCCTTATAGCCTAGATTTTCATAAAATCGATGGGCATCCTCGCGACTTTTATCGGTTGTAAGCTGAACAAGCCCGCAGTGGTTATCCTTTGCATATTGCAAGGCAAAATCCATCATCTTCTGCCCAAGTCCTGATGAGCGATGATCTGCAGAAATCCTTACCCCTTCTATTTGACACCGGGTCATTCCTTTTCTGGAAACTCCAGCGATCAGGGTGAGTTGCATGCAGCCAATAACGTTGTTATGTCGTTCTACGACAAAGAGGTCGTTGCCTTTTTGCTCGTCCATGCGCTTGAATGCGTCGAGGTAAAAACCTGCGATTGGCTCGCTGGCATCCTCCCTTACCGATCCAAGTTGATCATCAGCAAGCAGCCTTACGACGGATAAAAGATCCTTCTCTTTTGCTTTCCTGATGATTATCTCTGTCATTTCAAGCCTCTATAACCATTCCATCATAGGCGGGTTCAACACCTTCAGGAAGTTCACTCTTCAGGGTTTCATAATCCAGATCCACATGCATATTGGTCAAAATCGCCCGGCGCGGTTTCAATCGTTCAATCCATTTAAGGGCTGTTTCCACATTCACATGGGTAGGATGCGGAGTATAGCGCATGGCGTCAACGATCCAGGTATCCACCCCTTCCAGAATTTCAAAGCCATGATCATCAAGATTTACCAGGTCATTGGAATAACCGATTGCCCCCATACGAAAACCGAGACTAATAACACTGCCATGGTCCTGATCAAACGGAATAAAATCAATATTTCCGATAGAGAACGGTCCTTCAATAAAATGTTCTTTCAGGATTGCCGGATACGGGCTTCCGTTCAGCTGGGTGAAGCAATAATCGAAGCGACGCATAAGAACATCCAGGGTTATCTTGTTCCCCCAGACATTCACCCGCTCCCGATTGTGGATCGCCAGCACCCTGAGCTCATCAATACCATGACACTGATCCGCATGTTCGTGGGTCCAGACAACACCATCCAGTCTTGTGGTTCCGGTATCAAGTAACTGGTCCCGGATATCAGGTGAGGTATCGATCAGAACCTCTGTTCCTTCATTTTCCACAAGGATACTGCAGCGCCGCCGGCGGTTTTTCGGGTTATCGGGATCGCATGCCCCCCATTCGTTGCCAATCCTCGGTACTCCGCCAGAGGTTCCGCATCCCAATATTGTAACTTTCATCAGTTCTCTCGCTGAATTTTGTTAAAGAGTTTGAAGAAGTTAGCTGTTGTTTGTTCAGCAATTTCTTGATCAGACACCCCTTTAAGCTCAGCGACTTTAGCAGCGGTATGAGCAACAAAGGAGGGTTCGTTGGTTTTCCCCCGATTTGGTATGGGGGCCAGATAGGGGCTGTCAGTTTCCACAAGTAACCGATCCAGCGGGATCTTCTCTACATGATCCCGAAGATCCTGTGCTGCCTTGAAAGTCACGATACCGGAAATGGAGATATAAAAACCGATTTCCATAGATTTTTCAGCTACTTCCCATCCAGAACTAAAGCAATGGATAACACCCGTGAAAGGGCCTTTGGCATATTCTTCATGCAGGATCTGTATCGTATCCTCATCGGCATTGCGTGTATGAACAATAAGGGGAAGGCCGGTTTTTCGGGCGGCCTCGATATGGATCCTGAAGGATTGCTTCTGGATATCCCTTGGTGAATGCTCATAAAAATAGTCAAGGCCGGTTTCGCCGATTGCGACAACAGCCGGATCATTACTAAGTTCAACCAGTTTCTGAACGGTGATAGATGGTCCCTCTTCCTCTGCCTCGTGAGGATGGATACCGACAGAGCAATGGATATTGGAATGTTCCGACGCAATTTTCCGAACTGCATCAAACTGCCTGATTTTTGTACCGATGGTCAGCATATGCCCGACACCTGCCAGGTCGGCCCGGCGCAGAACGTCGTCCAGCTGACTGGATAGCTGCTCAAAGTCCAGATGGCAGTGACTATCAACTAACATATTATCCTCAAACTGATTGGCGCTTAGCGAGTGGTGCTCAGAAACAAATCCAGGACCACCTGCTTCTTATCCAGATTGATACTGTCCGCGCGTTCTACAAGATGATTGGATTTTTCCCAGATATCGACCCAAAAAGCAACAGGTCTGTGATTGACAAGCCTTGCCATGCAGGCTTGTTCATCCGGGAGGCATTCTGTTTGCTCAAACTGCGTGCTCACTGTCCTGACAAGACGGGACAGCCACCAGGGGAAGAGTTCCGTTAAAACCCGGTATAGTGCTTCTCCGTCTTTCTTGGCGGCATTATCGGCAAGACCATGCAGTTTGGCCGGATCAAAATCAGGATAGCTTTGAAAGAGCTGCAAGATAGACTGGAAAACGTCTGCACCGCCCGCCTGCTGTAACAACAAAGCTTTTCCGGGACTTCCTTCACTTAATGTTATCAGAATGTCCATTTGTTCCGGAGAAATATCTTCAGCAAAAGGCTTAAGAACGTCCCTAACCTTGTCATTCTTTAGGGGCTGCAACGGCAACATACGGCAGCGGGAGCGAATGGTCGGCAAAAGCCCGGCAGGCCGGTGAGAAAGCATTAAAAAAACTGTTTGCTCAGGCGGTTCTTCAAGAATTTTCAAAAAAGCGTTTGCAGCGCTGATGTTCATTTCATCAATGCTGTCGACAATCACGACACGCCAACCGCCCCCTTCCGGCTTCAGGCCGAAAAAGCTTGAAAGCGATCTCACATCATCGATCCGGATTACCTTGAAAAGCTTTTTTCCCTTTTCGTCATATCGCCGCCGTAAAACAGATAACTGAGGATGGGATCCAGCTTGCAGAAGAGCTTCCAGTGGGTGGTCTTGAGGGGTGTCCAGTGTCTCTGGCGGGCCAAATAATCCACCGCCACTCCCCTCCTGGGAGAGCAAAAAACGTGCTGCACGATAGGCAAAAGAGGATTTTCCAATACCTTTCAGGCCCGTAATGAGCCACGCATGATGAAACCGGCCACTATTAAAGCTGTTTAAAAATTCCCGTTCGGCTTCACTATGCCCGATAACAGTTCTGCATTCCCTTGGATGAGGAAATCCTTCCAGACCGTCACTGATGGGCACTTCACTCAAGAGAAAAGCCTTTCCATTACGATCTGGCGTAAATCGTTCTGGATGGTATCGATGTCGCGATCCACATCGATAATTACACAGCGATGGCTGTTCTTTTTGGCAATATCATAAAAACCGTCACGCATGCGTTCATGGACGGAAAGATCCATTTTTTCAAACCGGTCTTCATTGTTCGTTCGACCTTGTGTCCGGGCAATCCCTTTCGCAGGATCAATATCCAGTATGATGGTGAGGTCAGGCTCAAACTGACCGACAGACACATCATGGATCATCTGGACCTTGTCCGGACCAAGCTGATTGCCATATCCCTGATAAGCCATGGTTGAATCTGCAAAACGGTCCGAAATTACCCATTCCCCCCGTTCAAGAGCGGGCCAAACTGTCAGGCGCAAGTGATTGCGGCGGGAGGCGTAAAAAAGAAGCGTTTCACCCACAACATCCCAGCGTTCTGGCTCACCGGTCAGGATCAGTTCGCGGATTTCATCTGCACCTGGCGCGCCGCCGGGCTCCCGGGTGAGAAGCGGTGCTTCGCCTCGCTTTTCTTCAATAAATTCAGCAAGAAGTCGGGCCTGAGTGGATTTTCCCGTCCCGTCTCCACCTTCAAGAGTAATGAAGATGCCGGGATAGCCATGCTTTTTAGACATAAAAAAACCTATAAACCGGATTTAGCTTCCGGACGCTCCAAACAGTACATATTTGATGGCTGCGGTCACCCGACCAATCATTCCCGGGCGCGCCACATCTTCTGCCGCGACCAGAGGGATATCAATTTTTTCCATATCCGGCGCAGTAACTACAAGACGCGCAACCGGTGTTCCTTTCAGGATTGGCGCGGGTATCGGCTCATCATAAACGAGTTTGACCTGCATAGAGCGGCGGTTCTTGCGGGACATGGTGACCGTAAGATCCTGCTCCACAGTCAACGGCACGAGCTCTTTTGCGCCGAGCCACACGCGGGCCTTCGCGACTTCCTGGTCTTTTTTGAACAGGGCGTAGTTATCAAACTCCCTGAAGCCCCATTCCATGAGACGTTCGGATTCCCGTGCTCTTTCCTTTGCACTGGTTAGACCATTAAGCACAAGGATAAGCCGGCGTCCGTTGCGTTCAGCCGATCCGGTCAATCCATATCCCGCAGCGTCCGTATGGCCGGTCTTCAACCCATCCGCGCCGTTATTGGAATAAAGAAGCGGATTCCGGTTTCCCTGCTTGATGGGTTCTCCTTTTACGGTCTTTCCGTAAGTGAAGCTCTTTTCTTTAAAGATCCCGTAATATTCCGGGAATTTCTGAATAATGTATTTGGAGAGAATTGTAAGTTCCCTCGCAGTCATGCGATGATTTGGATCCGGCCAGCCCGTAGCATTGGCAAAAGTACTTTTTTCCAGTCCGATTTCACGGGCATGCGCCGTCATCGCTTCGGCAAAGCCGCTTTCGGAACCGGCAAGCGCCTCGGCAACAACGATACAGGCGTCATTACCGGACTGGACAATAATTCCCCTGAGAAGATCGCTTACTGTGACACGCTTATTGACCTCGACAAACATTTTAGAGCCACTTTTCCGCCAGGCCTTTTCGCTGACGGGAAAGGTATCCTCCATCTTCAAAGAGCCTTCCTTGAGCCGTTCAAACAGCATTGTGACGGTCATGAGTTTGCTCATGGAGGCCGGAGGCATAAGATCATCGGCATTTTTTTCGAGAAGAACGGCACCAGTATTCATGTCAACCAGAATGGCCTGTTTGGCTGGTGTTTCAATTGCTTGAACAGCCAATGAAACAAAGGCTACGCTGGCGGCAGTAACGCAGAAAAGGCTGGCTTTTCTCAATGATTTTCGAAGAACTGAAATAAGGGTCAACATTCTCTCACTTCGTTTGTCTATGACAACTTTGTTTATATAGGGCCGATAATTGAAGATCAAATGATCCTGGATGCGCTTATTCTATGACAATTCTGGCGTTTGTGTGGCCGGAATTGATTAACTTTGCGAGTAAACTGTCCGCCTCCTCAACAGAATAAACCGGACCAATGCGAACGCGGTAAAAATCCTGTCCATTAACCAGAACCTGATTGATCTTTGTTGGACCCAGATTGGATAATCTCGCACTGAGTTTATTGGCATTGTTGTATTCTATAAAGGCGCCTGCCTGAATAAAGATCTCGCTTTCAGCAACCGGCTTTGTGGTGACCACACTCTGTTGTGGTTTCACAGGCGCCGGTTCCAGCGGTGCTGTTTGCACAGGCTGTGTTTTAGGAGCTGCCGCTTTAGCTTCCGCTGATTTCACATTTTTAGGAGGTTCCAGCGATGCCGTTTGGACCTGCCCCTGAGGTGCCGCTGTCACCTTTTTCTTTTCTTCTTCAGTCGTTTCAGCTTTTGCCAGTATTCTCACATCACCGGGCTTGATAACCTCAACTCTTACCTTCGCTGTTCCGTTGCGGATAACGCCGAGAAGCTGTGCAGCCCTTCTGGAAAGATCAATAATCCGGCCATGCACAAACGGACCGCGATCATTGACAGTGACCACCAGCGAACGACCATTTTCAAGATTGGTCACCCGGACATCTGTGGGCATCGGCAAGGTTTTGTGGGCTGCTGTAAGTTGGTTCATGTCATAAACAGCGCCATTGGCGGTCTTGCGGCCATGAAAAGGCTCTCCATACCAGGAGGCTAGACCAGTTTCACTATAATTGGGGTCTTCGGCCGGATAATACCAGATATTATCCACCTGATAGGGTTTGCCGACCTTATAAGATCCGCGATTGACCTTGCCTTTTGTTGATCCTGCTGGCCCCTTGATTTCAGAGGCCGTATGGCTCAGCAGGCTCATTTCCGCGCAGCCGGTTAAAAATCCGGCGCCCATAAGGGCAGCTCCCAGCAGGAGAGGTTTTATCGATTTCATCGTGAAAGAGGTCGACATTCTCTTCTCCTGTTAAGGGGCGCCGATTTTATCCGCGAGATGACCCACGGACATGGCAAAATAGGTGGACCGGTTCCATTTCAAAATGGTGCGATAATTATTATAAACGAGAAAAGTCTGTCCGTTGCCGCCCTTCGGTTGCACAAGAGATCCCATGAGCTGGCGAGCAGGAAGATCTGTTCCATCAGCTTTTCGAACACCAAGATCCTGCCAGTATTGCATCGGATGCTGGACTTTCAGTGAGATCAGCTCCGGGTTAAAACCTGCAGGAAGTTTTATTTCCCTGCCCCATGTCTGATCGCCCCTCCAGCCGGACTGTGCCAGATAATTGGCGGCTGACGCAAAAACATCCGGTTTTGTTTTCCAGATATCCCGCTTTCCGTCACCATTATGATCAACAGCAAAATTAAGGAAGCTGGAAGGCATAAATTGGGATTGCCCCATCGCTCCGGCCCAGGAACCCTTCATATCAGACGGTTTAATATGCCCCTCTTCCAGGATCTGCAGGGCGAAAAACAGCTCTTTTCTGAAATAGGCAGCCCGGCGATTATCATAAGCAAGGGTCGTCAGGGCTTCGACAACATTAAAGCCGCCTGTATAGCGGCCATAGCGGGTTTCCACTCCCCAAAGGGCAACAATAAAACGGGGTTGCACACCGTATTTAGCGGCCACTTTCTCAAGTTCCGCGAGGTTTTCCCGAAGGCGCTTCTTGCCTGCGTCCACAAGGGATTTGGGAAGGCGTTTGGACATATATTGCTGGAAAGTCTGAGTTACTTCAGGCTGTTTACGATCCAGCTTGATGATCTTTTCCTTGAATTTCACATTCTTGAAAGCTTCATCAATAATCGGCTGGCTGATCCCCCTGGATTTCGCCTCGGTTTTCAGCTCCTCCAGCCAAAGGCCAAATTCTTTCTGTGCGGCTTGCGCGGTGTTCACGAACAGCAGGGTCACTGCCACTATTGCTAATGTTCCTAAAGTTCTGGAAATTTCCGGCATAGCCCCCTCATAAGATTTGCTTTTATCCTTTTTGCCACAGCCTTAACGCCCGTGCAATCCTTGCATAAAGAAAGCTGTGGATAATCCTTTATTTTTAACGACGAATTCAATTTTTCGCTATCATGCCTATTGACAGTCCCCGTCCGATGCGAGTAAACGTCTGCTTCAACAGAAACGTAACAACGATCTGTTCTATAGGTGCCATAAATTTCGCACCGAAAAATTGCGGAGGGATGGCTGAGCGGTTTAAAGCGGCGGTCTTGAAAACCGTTGTAGGGAGACCTACCGGGGGTTCGAATCCCTCTCCCTCCGCCATTATTTTTTCATCATCAGAAATAGAAGCTAAATCTTTAAAAGGCCCGCCCCAAGGGGCAGACCATATAAAGTTTATCGGATCTGCATGTTGGCTTTGCGGACAAAGCAACCACCGGCTCCTATGATCTGTTGACGTCGATTTTACGTTTGCGACGCCTTTCTAGAATGGAAAATAACAACAATCCTATGAAAACTGATAAAAGCCCGGCTGGCCAATTCGCGCTTGGAATGTGGGTTGCTTCAACGACCATTCTTTCATTTGCTTCCAACGCGGCCCATTTGTGTTTTGATGCGTCAGCGAACTCTTCCATCGCAAATAAATCAACCAGATCTCGACGGCTTCTGTATCGGACAAGTACAATTCTATCCCAATCGCTGTCGAGAAGGTGAGACCAATTGCTGCCAAAGACTGGATGAGAACCGCGTTTGATCATTTGCGGGATCATAAACTGCGCGAACTTGTCACAAGCTTCCTGACCTGAGATGTCTGGGCCTTTGCCTGCAAGATACTCGGCCCGATCCCTGAACTTGTAGAGATTGACGGTATAAATTGCGTTTCCGTTATCAGATTCAAGGAGATCTCGGAGCGCAGTTAAGTCGTGACGACCACCTGGTTGTTGCTTTTGCTGAGAAATTTTTTTCAAAAAGAATTCGATTTCCTCCCGTTCAAGAGGTTTTGCCGGCCAATCATACCAAGCGAAGAATCCAATCATTAGGGCGATTGCCGCCCCCAGACTGATGAGGACATTGCGAAACAACATGACTTCTCCTGTGGTTGCATTTTGCAAGCACATTATCTAACGCAAGCAGTTGCCTTTCGCAAGTGCATTCACTATTGGTATAACTATGGCTATAAACTCTGAGAACTTTCGATCCCATTGCCCGATCAACTTCGCGCTCGAGTTGTTCGGTGACAAATGGACGTTACTAATAATTCGAGATTTGATGTTCAAAAAGAAACGTGGATTTCGGGAATTTCTGGCATCTACCGAAGCCATATCCACAAACATTCTGGCTGATCGGCTTAAAAAACTTGAGCAGCACGGCATCGTTCAAAAAAGGATCTCTAAAAAAAATCTCTCTGCATATGACTATTCACTTACGAGCAAGGGGATCGACCTTATGCCTGTTTTGTTAGAGATAGCGGCTTGGAGTGAGCAACATGACACCCTGTCGAATGCGCCCTCTGGCTTTGCGAAGTTATGGCGAGAGAACCGTGAAGGCGTCATTGCAGCAGCAAAAGCTGGCGAGGTTTCAATATAGAAATCAAATTTCTTCTTATTATTTCTTGAAGCTAACAGACCTTTGAGAAGGATATTATTGATACAAAATCACGCGATCCGTCGCCGTTTAGCAAGGTCTGTTCGGAACAAATTTTTCCCAGATGTAGAAAAAGCGATAACTATTGGATGAGGTTTAATGGACCTGTATCTAATCGTCTGTTGCGTAACATACCGCCTGTAGCTTGTTGCCATCGGGATCACGGATATAAGCCGCATAATAGTTCTCCCCGTAATGCGGACGATCACCCGGCTCCCCTTCGCTGCTGCCACCTAAACGCAATGCTGCTGCGTGAAATTCCCTGACAGCGTTCTTTGTCTCCGCAATAAACGCAATATGGGTCCCGTTTCCCCAGGTCGCAGGGCGTCCATCTTCTGGCGTATAAAGATAAAGGGTTGGCAAACCGCCCTTTTCATAGGCTGGCGGTTTTCCCGGTGGTTTGGGGAGGCGTTCGAAACCAAGAACGCCCAGAACCTCATCATAGAACCGGCCTGCCCGTTCCATATCGTTGGTGCCAAGTGTTATGTGACTGATCACTGACATAAAACTCCTCCTGTTTTGAGAAGGAGAATAAAACATGAACATTTTAAGTGCAACAGGCCGGAAAATTATCTTGCAGAAAAATTTTTTAGTCGATTTTCAGTCACTGATCCAGAAGGAGTTTCCTTGTTGTCCGGTTGTTAGGGGTGCCATCTTCATTCCAGTGCGGCCCCGGTATTTGCGCCTCAATGCATTTTCTGTGCGGATGGACGCTAATTGTAGCAGCCCCTTCTTTCGAATAAATTCGCCAAGGTATTTTCAAGGTCGGAAAAAACTAACCTTACAAATGTTGATCACAAAGAAAAAAGCCGGGACCCTAAGATCCCGGCTTTTATCATCGAACCCTATTGCGGACCAGCAGGTTGTTGAGGCCTCGGCCTCGGGCTTGAACCTGTTGGTCTCGGGGAGGAAGACTGCCCACCGCAATCTTCATCCACATTCACATTTACGCTGTATTTATTGTTATTCTCATTCTTTTCGGTCACTTTCTTTGTGTCATCAAGTGACGCCTTGACCTTGTAACTGCCAGCTTTCAGGAAGATATGACCGCTCACATTACGGGTATCTTTTTTATCGACCTTGAAATTGGTTGCAGTATGCAAAGGTGCGTTTGCCTTGCCACGCAGTCTGTGATTGGCAGTTGCATTTGCATCACCAATATTCCGTACATCATATTTGAAACGGAATTTACATCCGCGCGGCGTAACAGCCATGGCATCTTCTTTCTTCAGGTTAAGCGATCCACCCCATGAACTGGATTGTGTGCCGATTGTGATCCCGGTGCGGGACATCAGATCAGGCAAAGCCAGCGTCATTTCCTTGGCTTTTCCGCCAACAAAAGTGGCTTTTTTGATCTCTTTACAGGTTGCCTGGAATTCCTTGAAATTGGAAATCTGCTGGTTGCCCCGTTTGACCTGAATACTGACTTTACGTTTTGGCACTTCCTGCAACTGAGGAAGGACCTGCGCATTCCCCTGGTTCTGGATACCTGCCTGGAAACCAGGAGTTCCCTGCCCCGGATTTGCAGATGGTTTCTTGATAACCACGGTATGGGAAAGTTGAGTGACTGTTTTTCCTTTTCCAACGCTTTTGTTTTTCCAAGGTGTTACAGCTTTTCCGTCTTCCAGAAAGCGATACTGGAACTCGCCGCCAAAGTCACTGCTGGTAATTTTTGCTTTAACTGGAAGGGCGGCAGGACATTTCCCTTTATAGTTGGTTTGCTGCATGCTGACTGCAGCACTGATCAGTTTAAAGGAGGGCAAGGCACTAGGATCGAGAGAGACCTGTTTAGGCTGAAACGAGCCGCATCTGACAGTTACAGGATGGTCATTTTTCTTGGTCCAGCTAGCACCCGTCAGATCCCCAGACAAACCACCGCATTTCAGATTGAACTGATGATGGGTGGTTTTTGTCATACTGACATTAAAACCGGTTTTAAGGATATAGAATTTGTTCTGGCCTTGCGAGATACGCTTGTTCAGTTCCTTGTTACAGGCCTTGATCGCATGCTCTTTGAGATAGCTGTCCGGCTTAACCCGAATGCTTGCTGCCAGCCAGGATGTGGAAAGAGTGCGCTGATTTAATTTCGCTTTACTGATGTAGACCTTTTCGCCAAGGGCTTCATTGCGATACTGAACATTTTTCGGATAAATAACGACTTCAGCCAGTTTCAGGTAGTTGAGTTTCCTGCACTGCGCTTTGCTTTCCACATTAAAAAACAAATCGTGATCGGCTGCAGTGTCATAAGCCTGCCCGTCACTTGTTGAAACTTTCATGACCGGCGCTGGCTCAACGCCGCGGATATCCAGAAGTTCCACACCATATGTTTCAGGTCCCCAGGCATAGGCTGTGCCCGCCACCATGACGCAGGCTGTGGCGATGCCATATAACAGTCGGTGCTTCATTTTACTCTTACACATGCTTTTTTTGCTCCGTTACATGTATGAAATGAAAGACAGCATGCCCCCAAAGATGTGCAGAAAAGGCAGATGTCATGACTGTTGGTCGGTCATACAGGGAAATGGTTCACAAAAAAATGAGAATTTGGTTATGTGAGCAGGTTGGTGTTCAAAAATCGTACTAGCTGCGACTGCAGAGAGGAGAGAACAGATATAGATCCTATTCCGTTTTTTCCTCTGATAACGGGGCAGTTCCCCGAATAAATGTATCAACGGCCTGCAAAACAGCTGTTTTTACCATATGTTTGGAGGGCTTCCTTACCCCTAATGCGGCAGCAAGATGTACATCCGCACGGACTGCGCCGAGAAACTGCTCTGCCGCAATCTGGGGATCGGCAACATCGACAATTCCCTTGGCCTTTTGCTCGCGAAAGAACTCAGCCAGATAGCGACTTGCACGCCCCGGCCCGTTTTCAAAAAAAGTTTGGGCGAGGTTTGGAAAATGAGGCGCTTCTGAAATCATGGCTCTGTAAAGAGCAAGTCCATCAGGGGAAAGGAGCACATTCAAATAATCTGTCCCCATCTTGAAAAGGGTTTTGTGAAGATCAGTTTCCCCTGCAGGCGGCACCAGCGCCGCTAGAGCACGCGTTGAAACCCTTATCACAATAGCCTCAAACAAAGTTTGTTTATTTGGAAAATGGTTATACAGCGTCCGTTTTGATCCCCCAATCTTTGCATGGACTTTATCCATACTGGCGCGTCCATAGCCTTCACTCATGAAAATTTCCGTTGCGGCAACAAGGATTGTTTCCCGTTTTTCAGCGCTTTTTCTGGTGGTTTGCTCAAGCTCAAGCGTCACTGACATTCTCCAGTCCTGTAACAGATTGCTTGACGTGTACGATATCGTACCGTATATGTCAATGGTACGGTACCGTACCGTAAAATATGTTTCTTGCCTTTTTTGGCCAATTTATGAAGAGAACAACAATGTGGAAGCGCGTTCTTAAATTTGCGGTCCTGTTTCTCCTGACAATCGTTGCTTTGGGAACTGCAGGTCACTATGGAAGCGCATACTGGTTTGAAAACCGGTTTATCGAGAGCACTGACAATGCCTATATTCGTGGTCATATTGTCGCCGTAGCGCCAAGAGTATCCGGGTACGTAACCGAGGTTGCTGTTCATGACAATCAGTCAGTGAAAGCTGGTGATCTTCTGTTTCGTATAGATTCTGAGCATTATGAAGCCCGGCTCGCCCAACGTCTTGCTGCACTAGATGCCGCAAAAGCGGCAAGTGAACGCCTTGTTGAAGAAAAAGCACTGCAGCAGGCTTTGGTGGATGAAGCTGTTGCAGCGCTGACTGCGGTCCGGGCGGAAGCAAAGAGAGCGGCCCGCGACCGGACGGCCGCCGA
>JAKSCD010000368.1 GCA_022360775.1 Sneathiellales bacterium
AACAGCAATAAAGACCGGCCCGGACGGATGCTGACGTGCCATCTCTTGTGACCAGAGAGTAAGAGCCCTTTTGCTTTGCGCATAGGCCCCCATATCATCAAGACGTGCGTCTCCTTTTAATGCAGCAATATCAACGGTTGCCTGGGCAGCTGAAGAAAGACTTATTATACGGCCGTCCTTTGGAAGGATCGGCAGGAGCATTGATGTGAGGATGTGAGGGGCGAGGGTATTGACCACAAAGCGGACATCCTGGCCATTTTCAAGGACAGGATTTCCGGTTTTGTAAATACCGGCATTGTTAATCAACACGTCAATATGATCACGCTTTTCAAGAATGTTTTTCCCCAGGGCAGCTGTCGCTTTAAGGGAAGAAAGGTCCGTAGCATAAAATGCCACCTTGCCGCCTAAGTCTTTTACAGCAGATTGCAATTTGGTTGGGTTGCGGCCATGTAAAATAACCCTGTGACCCTTGGCAGCAAGGTTTTTTGCGGTGAGCAGGCCAATTCCGTCAGTTGAGCCTGTAATTAGAACGGTTTTGGTCATTTCGTAATACCTCGCTTTGGGAATTCAGGGAGAAGCTCATCTGCGAGCCGTTTTAGTGTATCGTCAATATCTGCATGATTGAACCTGAGGTTCAGTGCCACATGGTTCACACCGATTTCCTGAGCTTTCATCAGATAGGATTTAAGGAAGGTGATCCCCGATCTGAAACCAAGATGTATAGGCTCCGGATCCGCATCTGCCCTGGCAAGCAAATCCACATAAAGAGATTGCATGACAGGTTTCAAAGGGCTGCCTGCAGCTGTTGAACGAGACCTGTAACTTTGTACGACTTTAGCCTGTTCGGCGACATTGCGTGGATAGGTCATCCAGCCATCACCATGCTCAGCCACCCAGTCGGGGGGTTGCTGTGCCCCACCTGTAATCAGGATCGGCAAGCGCCCATTTACCGGTTTGGGCAGCATGTCGATTGTTCCGTCCAGTGTCCCATGTGGTCCCTTGTAACCGGGATAGCTTGAAGCCATTGCCCGAATATAGGAAAGACTGTCGCGAAATCGTTCCCCGCGATCCGGGAAAGACATGGATAATGCTGGATATTCTTCCGGCCGATCGCCAGAGGCCACGCCCAAAAGCAATCGCCCGCCAGATAACTGGTCAACTGATGCCGCAGCTTTGGCCACATGAGCAGGATGACGAAGGGGGAGAATAATACTGGCGACCCCGAGGGCAATTTCACGGGTCACGCCGGATAGAAACCCAAGATACACAAACGGATCAAAAAGCTGTCCAGCATCTCCGAAATTTGGAACATTGAAAGGGACATCTCTCAGCCAGAGTGCACCAAAGCCCAGATCATCAGCGAGTTTTGCGCGCTCGATATGATCTGTCATGTCTGCTACTGGTGTGCCGTGATGTGCGTCCAGAGGAACAACCAGGCCCAGGCTCAATACATCCGGCTGGAAGACAGAGTTATAGGCCCGGTTCAGCTTAGGAAATGCTTTCATAGAGATTTGATCGGACATTTTATTTTCCCTTGAAATGTCATTTCATAAACCTTCAGTCAGCGCGCAAAGCCGTTAAAAGGCTTGTACAGCTTTGGGCTGATCGCAGCGTGACGATCCTGGATTTCCTTTGGAATATCACCAAGATATACCATCCGAGTAGATGGTGCCGCGTCCAGCCATCGTTCTGCGAAATTATCCCAGTTTGTAATATGGGTGTGAGCCGATTGAATATTTGCGAACCGTTCATAGACAATGACGGCACCATCATCAGATACATAATATTGATAATTCAGTGTTCCGCCTTCGGCGCGGGTTGCGGTTACGATTTCTTCAACGATCTTTTTAAAATCGTCCAGACGACCTTCCTTGATTTGTGCTTCAACAATCCAGCCAAGATTTTCAAACATTTTCATTCCAGTCTTTTAGAAAGAGGGGCAGGGGGTTTCTTAAGATGCTTTAAAGCAGGGTTAAGCGAGATCGTCCTTACCCTCGATAATAAAGTGATAACTTTCTGAACCAGCGGTGCGGGCTTCAAGATGCGGTTTATAGTCCGGATCATTCATAAAATTCATCGCGGCTTCTTTTGACGGCCATTCCAGTATAATGCGTAACGCGGCAGGTTGCTCGAGACCTTCAACCTGTTCATGGGAAGCAGTACGCGCCAGATATTTGCCGCCATGCTTTTCAACCAGTCTGTTAGCAGTAGGCAGATAACCCGGGATCCAGTCTTCAGTAGATGGGCTAACGGCGAGAACGGAATAATAAGTCATATAAAATCTCCTTACTTTCGATGTGTGGAATAAAAAGAACTTATATATTGCGATTTCCGAATAAAACTGCCTATATCTGAAATCAGAATTCGGAAATTGGATATAATATGGATACAGATACGTTACGTTTATTTGTGCTCGCAGCGGATAAGCTGAATATCAGTGCGGCTGGACGGGAACTCGGTCTTGCGCCTTCAGTTGCCAGCGCATGGATGAGCAAGCTGGAAAAATCCATTGGGGCAGATTTGCTTCATCGTTCAACGCGAAAAGTGGCCCTTTCCACCGAAGGGATTGAGTTTCTGCCTTATGCAAGGGATATCCTTGCGCGGGAAGATGCAGCCCGCGCTGTTCTTGGGCAAGGCCATGCACAAGTGGCCGGAACCTTGCGATTTACTGCACCC
Organism: Sneathiellales bacterium; assembly: GCA_022360775.1. Lineage (GTDB taxonomy): Bacteria > Pseudomonadota > Alphaproteobacteria > Sneathiellales > Sneathiellaceae > Sneathiella. The sequence continues at coordinate 2,677 of JAKSCD010000368.1, forward strand.
AGCAGCTTTGCCCAGCTCTATATTGCGCCACTATTGCCGGAATTCGTAAAATTGCAGCCCAGGCTTCAACTGGATCTACGGTTTTCGGACAAGCAATTTGATCTGATTGAAGGCAGCTTTGATCTTGCCCTGCGTAATGCCCCCCTTGAAGAGAGTAGTCTAAGAGGGCGAAAACTTGCTGATGACACGCGTATTCTCTGCGCATCTCCAGAATATTTGAACAAACACGGAAATCCGGCAACACCTGAAGCACTTGCTCACCATCATCTTCTTGCGTTCGAGAATAGCGTACCACTGGACATGATCGGGGTGGATGGTACATATGCCGAGTTTGATCCAAATGCAGGACACTGCAATCTTGTGATAGACGATGGGCACAGCCATAAGATCGCGACACTTGCCGGAGCGGGAATTTCCGCAAACTCGCTCTGGAGCGTTCATAAGGAACTGGCATCCGGAGAACTGGTGCGCGTGCTACCGGACTATGAGTGCGTCTCCGGCACCGTGCTTTGGCTGATTTATCCGCAATCAAATATCTTGTCGGCGAAGGTGAGAGTGTTTATGGATTTCCTGCTTGAAAGAATAGGAAAAAATCCACCATGGATGCGGTAAGGGCGCTGAACAGGTTTCTGAAACGGTTAATATATTTTTGCGCATAATTTATATTATGGAAAATATATTAATGCTCAAATGCTGCTAAAGCCCATTATAAACGTTATTGATTTTGCAAAAATGGCGCTTCTATTCTAATCCAGTCCATTTTCCATACAGTTTCGCCAGACTTATTGATGCCCCAGCCTTGGTCATGCTGACTGGCTGAGAAACCAAGTGTGTCCGGCGCGCGCAATGACGAGATCTTATCAATAACGATCCAGTCATCCATATCATCTAGTTTTGCTGATGTTGTATAGGATCGCCCAGATTTCTCCAGACGTAAATATAGCGGTTGGACTGCACGGGCCTGAATGGCAGGAAAAGATTTGTCTTCCTCGACAAATAGACCACTATTGGCTGTTATCTTCCCTTTTGCCTTTTTCACGGCCGTCAGCATCAGTTTACTGCCTCTGTTATCGTGATATGAATAGATTTGTGAGCCCAGCCAATTGTCGCCATCCTTATATAATGCAAGGGTAAATGTGTCGTACCCTGTGGAAAACTCAATTTTCAATTTCACAGTTGCTGTCCAGTTTCCTTTTGGCAGTCCGGTTTGAAGACTGAAAATATTCTCAAACCATGCATTTCCTTTATTTTCATTGTCTGGAAAACCGCTAATTCCAAGAAGAGCACCATCTTCTACAACAAATGTCTCAGAATTTGCATTCTGTATCATCCAGTGTTTTTGAACTTCTCTCCCTTCAAAATCATCTCTGAAAACTTCTGTCAAAACCGTTTTTCCCGCTGATGTGACCTCTTTGCTGACTGAGTTGACTGCCTTTTGAAGTTCTTTTGCAGTTGTTGCATCAAAAAATCGTCCTTTTCCTGCATGCGCAATACACTGCAATTGTGTTCGTTCTTCTTCTGAGATATCAAACCCAACTACATGAATTTTAAGATTAATTCCCCGCGAGACGAGTTCTGCAGCTACTGAACAGGGATCTGCGTGACAGGTTTCCTTTCCATCAGAAATCAATATAATGGAATTTATGTTATCTCCTTCTGGAAAAGATTCAGCGCCAGCTTTCAAGGCGGCAGCAATTGGCGTTTTTCCTTTCGGGACAATTTCATTTACCTTTTTACTGATTAACGATATCTCGCTACCTATGGGTGCCAGGGTTTGCACATCCTCGCAACTTTTCTTCTGATTATGACCATATGCAATCACACCGATATTCACGTCTTCTTTCAGACCGCTCAACATTTCATGGAAGGATTTCCGAGCGGTCTCGATCTTTGCGACGCCTTCTACCTTTCCCCACATGGAATTAGAGGCATCAAAAACAAAAAGGACATTGTTTTCTGCTAAAGCCGAAGCGATTGAAACAATTGTGAAAACAATAATCGCGAAGATCCTGTAAAAACTTCGAGCCAACATTTTTAGTTCCAAAATCAAAAAAATTACTTAGGAGAAGTTGTTCTTTAAGGAGTGAAAAAATTGATTGGATGCTAATTGAAGCCCACTGTTTTTCAATTGGGGTAAATTCCCCATTCGGCTCACTCAGATATTGAAATATGCTTTAGTCTGAACTCCGTTTCTGATCAAACAGCCATTGCCAGACGCCGGTTTCGCGGTAGACAGGTTCGCTGGTATGACCAAGGTCGGGAAGCTCGAAATAGTTGGCCGCGCCTCCCTCTTCGCGAATGCGTTTGATCAGTTCGCGGGTTTTATGGGCCTGGAAAACAGGATTATCCTTGCCTTGAAAGACCGAAAGTGTTGAACCGCTGAAGCGTTTTGCATCCGCCATCGTCCAGCGGCCATTTACGGGCATGCCAGCGGCGAAAATATCCGGATAGTAAGCCATTGCGGAAAAAGTGCCGATTGCGCCCATGGATGCCCCGGTCACATAAATACGGTTTTTATCGATATTCGGATCCTGCTGTATATCCGCAACGGCTTCCATGGCAAGCTTGAGTGAAAAGGATGGTCCGGGTTTCTCTTCAAAAAAACGACCCCAGGGCTGA
>JAKSCD010000492.1 GCA_022360775.1 Sneathiellales bacterium
GGCCGAAGGAAGACGCCTCCAGTTTTTCAAGGTTACCAAGGATCTGGTCAACCTCAATCATTTCACGAAATTGATCGGGATTGGTCTGGGCTGCACAGCCGGTTACAACAATCTTTGCATCCGGATTATCGCGCCGGGCTTTACGAATGGCCTGACGTGCCTGGCGCTCCGCCTCGCTGGTCACCGCGCAGGTATTGATAATGACCGCGTTGGTCATGCCTGCTGCCATGGCGTGTCCGCGCATAACCTCGGATTCGTAGCTGTTGAGCCGGCATCCAAACGTGACAATTTCAGGAGAAGAGAGCGGCTTCTGGTTGCCCATCAAACCGCTCCTTTGAACATATCGGGATGCATAAACCCGATATAGGAATAGGCGATCGGGCCTGCCATCAGGACAGATCCCCCCCATTCCCATCTCATATCCAGAGGGCCGCCGTTCAGATGCAGTGTCGCTGCGCCATCCGCATGACCGCGCAAGGAGGCGGCGACAATTGTTGCACAAGCCGCCGAACCGCAGGCGAGCGTAATCCCGACGCCCCGCTCCCAGACCCGGAGGCGAATACTGCCATCCTCGTTCAGACTGGCAACACTGATATTGGCCTTCTGGGGAAGCATAGGATCATGTTCCAGAACAGGGCCCCATTTCTCAAGCTCGACCTCATCGGCATCCTCAACAAAAAAAACGAGATGGGGGTTACCCATATTGACGCCTACGGGATCTTTAAGGGGGCCTGCCTCGATATCGATATGAAGGGTGTCCTGCTCTTTTGTCAGCGGAATATCCTGCCAGTCCATGCGCGGAACACCCATATCAATCATGATATTGCTGTTGGGCAGTGTTTCACCGGGCAGAAGTCCGGCGACGGTTTCGATCACCACCTCTTCTTTTTCGAGCTCTTTCATCATCAGATAGGCAACGCAGCGTGTGGCATTACCGCAGGCCTCGGCTTCTGTGCCATCTGAATTATAAATGCGCATAAACACATCAGCCTTCTCGGAAGGTTCCAGCACGGCAAGCTGGTCATATCCGATTCCCCGATGACGATCACCGATTGCGCGCAGCATGGGAGGGGTCAGACCCGGATTTTCTTCCCGGCCGTCAATGATGACGAAATCATTGCCAAGACCATGCATCTTTATAAATGAAAGCTGTTCCATATGCCGCGATATAGGGGTTAATCGGCAACGGGTCCAGAAATATGTGACCTTGATCCCCGTAAACCTTGACATAACTGCTCGTCTATGGCTATTTCAGGCCACTCCAGAAATGTGAGCCATACAAAAAAGTACCTTAAACAGGTATCCGTCAGCCCGCGAGTTTCGCGCACTGGCGTTTTTTGCGTTGTGTGATTCGGGTTTCTGAAAGTGAGGTTTTAAACGGTTTTGAACGGGCGATCGAGCATATGTTCGAAAATTTGACAGGCAGACTGGGCGATGTTCTTGGCAAACTGACCAAGCGCGGTGCCCTGACAGAATCGGATGTCTCCGAGGTTATGCGTGAAGTGCGTGTTGCCTTGCTGGAGGCCGATGTTGCGCTGCCGGTTGTCAAAAGTTTCGTCAAGAAAGCGAAAGCCAAGGCGGTCGGAACTGAAGTCCTGAAATCTATTAATCCGGGACAGATGGTGATCAAGGTGGTTCATGACCAGCTTGTGGAAACCCTTGGGTCGGATAGCCAGGATTTGAACCTGATGGCGGTTCCTCCTGTCGTCTATATGATGGTGGGTCTGCAAGGCTCCGGTAAAACAACCTCGACAGCCAAGATTGCGAAATTCCTGACGGAAAAGCTTGGCAAGAAAGTCATGATGGCGTCTTTGGACGTTCGTCGTCCAGCCGCTCAGGAACAATTGAAAGTTCTGGGTGAGCAGACCGATATCGCCACCTTGCCGATTGTTGAAGGCCAGCAGCCTGTTGAAATCGCCAGCCGTGCCTTGCAGGCGGCAAAGCTTCAGGGCATTGACGTGATCATGCTCGATACCGCGGGCCGATTGCATGTGGATGAGCAGCTGATGGCCGAAATGAAGGCGGTTCACCAGATCTCTGCCCCCACAGAAACACTGCTTGTTGTTGACAGTCTGACCGGTCAGGACGCGGTTAATGTTGCCGAACAGTTTAAAGAACGGGTTGACGTCACTGGTATCGTGATGACCCGTATTGATGGTGATGGCCGTGGTGGTGCAGCGCTTTCCATGCGTGAGGTAACCGGCTGTCCGATCAAGCTTCTGGGTACCGGTGAAAAACTGGACGAACTTGAAGTGTTTCATCCCGACCGGATTGCCAATCGCATCCTGGGTATGGGTGATGTGGTCTCCCTTGTGGAAAAAGCTGCAGAGACCATCGAGAAGGATGAAGCTGAAAAACTGGCCCTTAAGATGCAAAAGGGCATTTTCGATCTGGATGATCTGGCAAGTCAGCTCCGTCAGATGATGAAAATGGGCGGCATGAGCAGCCGTGTTGGCATGCTTCCCGGTATCGGCAAAATGAAAAAGCAGCTTGAAGGGGCGAACCTTGATGACAAGCTGCTCAAACGCCAGATCGCTATTATTGAATCCATGACGCCGAAAGAGCGTCGGAACCCACAGATCATTGCCGCATCTCGCAAGCGTCGTATCGCAGCGGGTGCCGGTCTGTCCGTACAGGATGTCAACCGCCTGCTGAAACAGCATAAGCAGATGGCATCCATGATGAAAAAGGTGAAGAAGCTCGGCAATAAGGGCGTCATGCGTGGCGGTCTTCAGGGGCTTCTTCCACCTGGTATGAAATTTTGAGTAATTGACTGTTTATTGAAGAGAAAGAACGTACGTTATGGCATTGAAAATTCGCCTTACCCGTCAGGGTGCTAAGAAACGTCCCTTCTACCGTATTGTAGTCGCAGACGTTCGCAGCCCTCGTGATGGCCGGTATATTGAGATTTTGGGTACCTATAACCCGATGCTGGCTAAAGACGATGAAAATCGTGTAACGCTGAAAGAAGATCGTATCAAGCATTGGCTGAGTGTTGGCGCCAAGCCAACGGATCGTGTTTCCGGTTTCCTCGCTTCTGCGAGCCTGGGCGAGAAGATCGAACGGAACAATCCGAATAAAGCTAAACCGAAAGCGAAAGCTCAGGAACGTCTTCGTGAAGCTGAAGAAGCAGCACGCGAAGCGGCTGAAGCAGCAGCTGCTGAAGCGGAAGCACCAGCTGAAGAAGCACCTGCAGAGGAAGCTGCAGAAGCTTAAGGATCAAGTCGCATGCCTGACAAGGATCGGCTGCTGCTGGGTGTCGTAACCAGCCCCCGGGGAATTCGGGGAGAAGTGAAGGTGAAAACCTTTACGGAAAGTCCGGAGGATATTGTTTCCTACGGGTCGCTGGAAAACAAGGATGGTACAGTTCATTATGATCTGTCCCTCGTTGGATTTGCGAAGACCGCACCTGTTGTCCGGATCAAGGGGGTCAATGATCGTAATAAAGCGGAAAGCCTCAAGGGGCTGGAACTTTATATCTCACGCGAGAAATTGCCCGAGACGGACGAGGAGGATGAGTTTTATCACGCCGATCTAATCGGATTGGCAGCGGTAGAGGAAGCAGGAGATCTTTTTGGCACTATAACCCGGGTTTTCGAGTTTGGTGCCGGTGACATGCTGGAAATTATCCCTGAAGGGAAAGGGGCAAAGGCGTCAATCCTTGTTCCTTTTACAAAAGAGATGGTTCCGGTGGTCGATCTGAAAGCAGGAAAAGTGACATTGTCCTTGTCCGATGATTTTTTTGATACCCCTGAGCGGGATCAGAAATCACCGGGAAAGGAAAAGGAATGACAGGGCATTCAGACCAGAAAATCTGGTCAGCACATGTTCTAACCTTGTATCCGGATATGTTTCCGGGGCCCGTTGGCCAATCACTGGCAGGACGGGGTCTGGAAAACGGGGCCTGGGATTTGAAGGTCAGTAATATCCGCGATCATGCGGCGGGAAAGCATCATGTGGTGGATGACAGCCCTTTTGGCGGTGGCGCCGGAATGGTCATGAGACCGGATGTTCTGGGCAGTGCCATTGATGCAGCGAAAGCTGTATCCGGTGAAGAGAAAAGGTTGATTTACTTCAGCCCCCGCGGTCGGGTGATGAACCAGACATTGGTGCGGGAGATCGCAGAAGGACCGGGTGTTATCCTGGTTTGCGGGCGATTTGAAGGAATTGATCAGCGGGTGATTGAAGCCCGGCAAATGGAAGAAGTCTGTTTGGGTGACTTCGTTTTGTCGGGAGGGGAGATTGCCGCGCTTGCTTTGCTGGATAGCGTGGTTCGTCTGCTTCCCGGGGTAACCGGGAACCAGGAATCGCTGAGAGAAGAGAGTTTTGAGACCGGGTTGCTGGAATATCCACATTATACCCGGCCACCGGTCTGGGAAGGCCGGGATGTTCCGGAAGTTCTTCTTTCGGGCCATCACAAAAAGATCAGGGAATGGCGGCAGCGCTGTTCCGAGGACGTAACGAAACAACGACGGACGGACCTTTGGGACCGTTGGTCAGACGAAAATTGAAATAGAGGTGAAAGCTATGAATGTTATTCAACAGCTGGAAAAAGAGCAGATCGAAAAGCTGACTGCAGAACGTCCGGTTCCGGATTTTCGCGCTGGTGATACCCTGCGTGTCCACGTTAAAGTGGTTGAAGGATCCCGCGAGCGTATTCAGGTTTTTGAAGGCGTTTGTATTGCCCGCAACTCCGGCGGCATCAATGCAAATTTCACAGTTCGTAAGATTTCCTATGGTGAAGGCGTTGAGCGTGTGTTCCCGCTGTACTCTCCACGGGTCGACAAGATCGAAGTTGTCCGTCAGGGTATCGTTCGCCGTGCGAAGCTGTATTACCTGCGTGAGCTGCGTGGTAAGAAGGCCCGTATTAAAGAGCGCCGCGAAGACCGGAACGCGAAAAGCACCAACGGCTAAGTTAAGCTGCCATTCTGGGGCAGTATTGCCCGGCACGGGATGGCCTGTGCCGGGGTTTGCTGTATAATCACATAACAAACCAGGCTTGAGAGGAAGGCGACAATGGGTGAAGCAAGAACCCTTTATGACAAGATATGGGATAGCCATCTGGTAGATGTGCAGGAAGATGGTGCCAGTCTGCTGTATATTGACAGACATCTGGTTCATGAAGTGACAAGCCCGCAGGCCTTTGAAGGACTGCGCGCAGCTGGCCGTAAAGTTCGCCGCCCGGACGCCACTTTCGCCGTAGCGGACCATAATGTTCCAACGAAGGATCTGGATAAAGGAATTACTAATCCGGAAAGCAAACTTCAGGTGGAAACGCTGGAGGCTAACGTCAAGGAATTTGGCGTAAATTACTTCTCCATGACGGATGACCGCCGCGGTATCGTCCATATCATTGGCCCGGAGCAGGGGCTGACCCTGCCTGGCATGACGATTGTTTGTGGTGACAGTCATACCTCAACACATGGCGCCTTCGGCTCTCTGGCTCACGGAATTGGGACATCCGAGGTCGAGCATGTGATGGCGACGCAGACGCTTATCCAGAAGAAAGCGGAAAATATGCTGGTGCGGGTTGATGGGGAACTTCCTGTTGGCGTGACAGCAAAAGATCTTGCGCTGGCAATTATCGGCAAAATTGGTACAGCTGGCGGTACAGGCTGCGTGATCGAATATGCCGGTGAAGCGGTTCGTTCCCTTTCCATGGAAGGACGGATGACCCTTTGCAATCTGACTATTGAAGCCGGTGCCCGTGCCGGTCTGATTGCGCCGGATGAAACAACATTTGACTATGTAAAAGGCCGTCCTTACGCACCAAAAGCGGCTGCTTTTGAGCAGGCTGTCGCATATTGGAAAACTCTGGTAACAGATGAAGGCGCCCATTACGATCATGAGGTGATCCTGAAAGCGGAGGAAATTGTTCCTTATGTAACATGGGGGACAAGTCCGGAAGATGCGCTGCCGATTACTGCAAATGTGCCAGCACCTTCTGATTTCTCTGATAGCGGAAAGCAGATCGCAGCAGAACGTGCGCTCAATTATATGGGCCTGACTGCGGGCATGAAACTGACGGACATTGAAGTAGATCATGTCTTCGTCGGCTCCTGCACAAATGGACGTATTGAGGATCTGCGCGCTGTGGCTGAAATTGTCGAAGGCAAAAAGATCAAGGACAGTGTGAACGCTATTATCGTTCCCGGTTCGGGGCTTGTTAAAATTCAGGCAGAAGAAGAAGGTCTGGACAAGATCTTTACAGATGCCGGTTTTGAATGGCGGGAACCCGGTTGTTCCATGTGCCTGGCCATGAACGCTGACCGTCTGGATGAAGGGGACCGCTGTGCCTCTACTTCCAATCGTAATTTTGAAGGCCGTCAGGGCCGTGGTGGACGGACCCATCTGGTGAGCCCGGCCATGGCTGCTGCGGCTGCGTTGACCGGCCGTTTGACTGATGTGCGTGAACTCGGGTAAGGGGAGCTTGATCCATGGATAAATTTACAAAGCTGACCGGTGTTGCCGCTGCCATGCCTTTGGTCAATATCGATACGGATATGATCATTCCAAAGCAGTATCTGAAAACCATTCAGCGCGCAGGCCTTGGCGAGAATCTCTTTGCTGAAATGCGTTATGAAAATGACGGAAGCGAAAAAGAGGATTTTGTCCTCAATCAGCCTGCCTATCGTAATGCAGAAATTCTGGTTGCCGGCGATAACTTCGGGTGTGGCTCCAGCCGTGAACATGCGCCCTGGGCGCTTCTTGATTTCGGTATTCGCTGTGTCATTTCAACAAGCTTTGCTGATATTTTCTATAATAACTGCTTCAAGAACGGGATCTTGCCCATTCGTGTCTCGCAAGAAGAGCTGGACAAGCTGCTTGATGATGCTGACCGTGGTTCCAATGCAACATTGACAGTTGATTTGGAAGCCCAGGAAATTAAAGGTCCGGACGGAGGAACGATTTCCTTTGAACTGGATCCTTTCCGCAAGCATTGTCTGCTCAACGGACTGGATGATATCGGGCTCACCCTGCAGAAGGAAACCAAAGTGGACAGTTTTGAAGAAACGCAGAAACTGTCCCAGCCCTGGCTGCAGGCGTAATTGCCGACGGCCGGAGATGGCCGACCCACATAATTCGGGGCGGCCGTTCTGGTCGCCGCCAATAACAAACTGAAAAAGGAAGTAAGGAACAATGGCGTCTAACAAATCTCTTCTTATCCTGCCAGGTGATGGTATTGGACCGGAAGCCATGACAGAGGTGCGCCGCGTTGTCGACTGGATGCAGGACAGACGCGCGGTCAAATTCGACGTGGATGAAGATCTGGTTGGCGGTGCATCGATCGATGCTCACGGAGCTCCGATCACCGACGCTGTTGTTGAAAAAGCCCAGAATGTTGATGCTGTTCTGCTTGGTGCGGTTGGCGGACCAAAATGGGATAACTTGGATTTCTCGATCAAGCCTGAACGCGGGCTCCTTCGCCTTCGCAAGGATCTGGAACTTTACGCAAATCTGCGCCCCGCCATCTGCTTTGATGCACTGGTCGATGCGTCCAGCCTGAAGCCTGAACTGGTCAGTGGTCTGGATATCATGATCGTGCGTGAGCTGACTGGCGGTGTCTATTTTGGTGAGCCGCGGGGTATTGAGGATCTGGGGAACGGTGTGCGCAAAGGCGTCAACACCCAGGTTTACACAACACCGGAAATTCACCGTGTTGCCCGTGTTGCCTTTGAGCTTGCCCAGAAGAGAAACGGCCGTGTGGTCTCCAGTGAAAAAGCCAATGTGATGGAATCAGGCGTTCTGTGGCGCGAGGAAGTGACCAAAATTCACGAAAGTGAGTTTGCGGATGTGGAACTTTCTCACATGTATGCCGATAATGCCGCCATGCAGCTGGTCCGGGCACCCAAGCAGTTTGATGTGATTGTTACAGACAATCTCTTTGGTGACATTCTTTCTGACTGTGCCGCCATGCTGACAGGATCTCTTGGAATGTTGCCTTCAGCATCTCTTGGGGATCTGGATGACTTTGGTCGCCGCAAGGCCCTTTACGAGCCGGTACATGGTTCTGCCCCGGATATTGCCGGTCAGAATATTGCGAACCCGATCGCAACAATCCTTTCTTATGCTATGGCCCTTCGCTATAGCTTCGATATGCCTGGTGAGGCCGATCTGATCGAGAAAGCTGTTCAGAACGTTCTTGCAGGTGGCATGCGGACCGCCGATATCATGGCGGAAGGCATGGCCAAGGTATCAACCACGACTATGGGCGATGCCATTTTGCGCGAGCTTGATAAACTGAACGGGTAACCTATCTATCAAGTTCAATTATGAGTAACCCAGTTCTGGCGGGGCATAGGGCGTCGCCAGGATCAAATGAGAGATCAAAATCATGGGATATAGAGTAGCTGTAGTCGGCGCCACAGGGAATGTGGGTCGCGAAATGCTGAACATTCTGGACGAAAGACAATTTCCTGTCTCAGAAGTGACCGCATTGGCCTCTAAACGGTCAGCGGGGAGACAGGTTTCCTTCGGTGACAAGACCCTTACCGTCAAGGCACTGGATGATTTTGATTTCACGGGAACCGATTTTGCATTGTTTTCTGCAGGCGGTTCCGTTTCAGAAAAATATGCCCCGGTTGCGGCGTCGCAGGGCTGCATTGTCATCGATAATTCCTCCTTCTACCGGATGGATCCCGATGTGCCCCTGATCGTGCCGGAAGTTAACCCGCAGGATGTTGCCGGCTATACAAGGAAAAACATCATTGCCAACCCGAACTGCTCAACTGCGCAGCTGGTGGTTGCTCTGAAACCTTTGCATGACCGGGCAAAGATCAAGCGTGTTGTGGTCTCCACCTACCAGTCCACATCTGGTGCAGGTAATGAAGCCATGGATGAGCTGTTCAACCAGACGAAAGGCATTTACGTCAATGATGAACCGACTCCATCGGCCTTTTCAAAACAGATCGCTTTTAACGTGATCCCGCATATTGATGTCTTCATGGATGATAAATTCACCAAGGAAGAATGGAAAATGACTGTGGAGACAAAGAAAATTGTCGACCCGGCCATTAAACTGACAGCGACCTGCGTTCGGGTGCCGACTTTTGTGGGCCATGCGGAAGCGGTGAATATCGAATTTGAAAATGAGCTCAGCGCGGATGAAGCACGGAATATTCTGCGTGAAGCCCCCGGTATCATGGTTGTCGATAACCCCGAAGAGAACGGTTATATCACACCTGTGGAATGCGTCGGAGATTATGCGACTTTTATTTCGCGTATCCGCGAAGATTCAACCATTGAAAATGGCCTGCATCTCTGGTGCGTGTCCGATAACCTGCGCAAAGGTGCTGCATTGAATACTGTGCAGATCGCCGAGCTGGTTGGACGGGAATATTTGAAAAAAGCCGCCTGATCCGACAACCGGATCATCGCCGAGAAAATAAAGCCGCTCCGGAAACGGGGCGGCTTTATTTATGATTCATGTCGTATGAGAAACGATCACGAACGACCTTTTCAAACCGTTTAGACCCTATAGCCTAGGGAGAGAGACTGTGTTTGAAATTATAGAATTCAAGGGTCACGATAACGGCACTATAGAGTTGCATGCCTATACGCTCGAAAACTATCTGTTTGAGGAAAATAAGGACGGAAACCTCCTTCAACAGCGAAAAAAAGCCTTCAGGGAACAACTGGATAAAATAAATGACCATCCTATCTGGCGGCATTGTAACGTAAATAATAAGGCCGCGATTTTAAAAAAACTCCACGCCATGGACGAAGAGAGCTGGAGTCACATGTTTAGTCCTGAAAACTTGGAATTGGCCTTTCAGTTTTATATTTATTCTCACGCAATCAGCCCAGAAGAAAAGATCAAAAGGCAGAAAATAGTTGATGAACAGATCGAGAGATCATGCCTTACAAATGAACTACAAAAAACTCTGCACTATTTCTTTGACAACTGGGGTTTTCTCTATCGGACTGGATCATTGCAATGGGTAATCAGGCTTTTGGTTGCGGTTGCTTTAAAAACAATAGGAGGAGAACGTTTTACGGGTAAGAAAGCGAGCACAGGCGGAGCGAAATACCAGTTGGGTGACGGTTGGAAAATAGCGGCTGGAGCCGAATATAAAAAGCAGTGTGATGCTATTCAAAAAATCCTGCAAGCTGCTGTTCCGAGAGTACGGGCTGATCTTGAGGCTGCATCAAACCTGACACATGATATTGTTATGCGGAGCGGGCATTCTTTTTCATTTAATGAGACGAAAAACAATGCTGAAAAGATAGTCTCAATCGTCCAAAAACCAAAACCTTTACAGAGCAGGCGAAGAAAAAAGGGAACGAGTAAAAGTGGCAAAAAGATAAGTTTGCTGAAGAGATATACAAGCTATTGTCAATTTGCAAATTCTGTTCACGACACACTTGCCGCCAAAAACGCCCATGCAATCCAGCGTATGATGCTGGACTATCTGCCTTTATTTTTTAAATACTCAGATAATAAAAACAAGATGAAGGAAACTTTTGAAAAGGTCACCCTTCTCGCCGAAGAGGATGAAATCCAAAGAGTTCAGCGGGCGATGGGGGCCACTATTGTTGTTTTGGAGCGTGACATTTTTACCGGCGTTCTTGTGGAACAATGTCGGCAAGTTGCACAATCAATGGCGCAATACCGGGAAAGTCAGACAAACGCAACACTTAACGAGATTTTCTCGTTGGTGAAATTGCAACCTTTAGATGTTCAGAAAATGCTGACAGCACCTCTTGAGAAAATGAACGCAACCCAAAAACGGCAGCGTATGATGACGCAGGCAGCAGCGGATAGTGCCATGCAGGAACTTCTGGATGAAATCGCCCGTGAAAAAGAGTTGGAAAGGAGTAGAAGCAGGAAAAAAAGAAAGGCAGGGAAAAGCACGGTATCATCCGAAAAAGTGATTAGCGAACCCAGGCGGCAGAGCAAAGAGGTTGAAAAGTCAGCCCCGGATAAATCCCGCCTCGCGAAAAACCTTCAGATTGTGGGCTTACAGCAGGGTATTCTGTTTCGGATCGATGAATTGGGAGGGGCTTCTCTTCAGCTTGACGGTGATTTTCAGGAACGCCTTAAAAAGATATCAGAGGAACAATCGGAACCGTTTCAAGCCTGCCTTAAAGAAATAGAAAACTGCAAGGCCTCTTTGATAAAAAAAATGCAGTCTCTAAAAGCTGATCCTGTGTCTGATCAAGCGATGCATGAAGCTGCGGAAACGATCCCCCTTGCGGATAACGTTATTGCAGATGCAAGGCAATTTATTCATCGGGTGGCCCGCGCAAATCGAAAAGAACAGGCAGAACGGAAGTTTCATTCTGATTTGATGGGCTTATTGAAGCGTGAGCCTCTTTTTGCCGGTCGGTTGGATGGAGGGCGACTTTCCTTTCACGGGCTGACTTTTGCAGATATCGCTGAGCGGTATCACGGATATCGATACAAGCCCACAAAAAGGGTCATGATTGCTGGGAAATTACGCCCTCTGAATACGAATGAGGCCCTCGTTCTGTATGTTACGTTCAGCAGCAGGACTGAAGGAGTAAGTTTTTGTATTTCGGTTGGTTTATGGACGTTGCGTCTTCCCGATGATCCTCAAGCGAGCCGTTCAGACAGACATTACCAGATCAGTGAAACAAACCGAGAAAACAAAATAGATCCGGCAATATGGAAATATACCGGGCAGCGTATGGCGGTTTTGCATGTGGGTGCTGCAAAAAGCCTTTAATTTACGTTTTGACTAAATTGATCCGTTTAAGGATCAGGGAATATGACGATAGTCGGGTAACCTTAGAAAAAAACCGCGCCGGGAATGGTGCGGTATTTGTGATTTTTATCGTCTGACAGGAGCCTCACATCCCCTCTTTGCCATGCGTTTACGAGCAATAACGCAAAGAGGAAAAAATGTTCGGTATATTAAAATTTGGTTTTTCACCTGGCAGCGGTCAGAGGCTCGTGAGTGAGCTAATATACGCAAAATATGAAGTAAATGGCGTGCCCGCTAAAGAAATGGAGGTCCGGCAATCCATTTTTCGGCGCTGTGTTAAGGAATTGACCTCACAAAGCCCTATGTTGCGTCCCTATAAGGGGGATAAGCAACAGGTTCTGGAGAAGGTCCGCAAGCTCGATGAAAAAAAGTGGTGTCTTCTCTTCGATAAGGATGGGATTGAGCTGGGCATTCAGCTTTACATCTATTCACTGACGATGGATATATCTGAGAGAAACAAGAGAGCTCATCTGATCGCCAGCCAGATAAATGACTCCTGTTTTTCCACAAAATTTAAAATGCTGATGCTGACTTACTTTGGTGCTTTTGGGTTTGTATATCCAACAGCATTTCTGAAAAGCAGTGTTCGCAGCGAAGTTGGGAGAATTTTGCGCCTTAGCGCCTATCATAAACAAATTCCGGATGTGCTGGAAAACTATATGCACACTGTATATGACCCTGAATGGAGAAAGAAAGCGGATCTGGAAATAGGCGATAGGATAGAGTTTGTCTCGCAATGGCTTAAGGACGCTTTCCCGCAGAATGGCCGAATTGTACCTACGAAACTATCCAGTCAGGAACTAAAAGAAATCGCAATGGTTTGCGCCCTCTGGAGTAGTGAAGAGGTAACCAAAAAAGCAATTGAAGAAAAGTTAGGCAAAATCAAGAGTAACTGTTTTCAGGAATATAAGCGGTCAGGTAAAGGGAGATCCAGAAAATCTGTCCTGCTTGATCAGAAATTTAACAAGATCGAGAAATTCCTTGCTGAGGTCCGGAAAAACCTCTCTGAAGCCGACAAGCAAAGAGAGTTTCGGATTTTGTTTCGGAATTTACCAGACTTATTGGCCTGCTCTTCCAATCCCCAGGAAATGACACCCATTTGGCACCGTTCTACCGAAGAAGTCGATGCAGAGGATGCAAAAGAAAGAGAAGGAAATCTCGCCAATATCTGTAAGTTTTTGGATACAGGCTTTTTTTCAGGCGCAATGGTGGAAAGTAATCATCAAATCTTGCAACATCTTCACAAAAAGAGGCTGGAAGGTATTTCAGCGATTTACGAGCGTTTGAAGATATTGCAGTCAAACAGGAACCTTTCGATTTCGGATTTGAAAGAGATGCTGTTCGACACCGAGAAACCGCTGGAACAAAAGGATAAAGCGGCCCGCCAACAGGCACAGGAAGCTGCGGATACAGCGATGCAGAGCCTGATGCAGGAGATTGAGCAAAAGAAATGGAGGCCATCCAGGCAGAAGAGAGGGGGAAAAACTGACAGTAAAGCAGATAAAAAAAGGATTTTGGAGAAAGAACGTAGCTTTAAGACTGACACTCAAACGAGCCCTTTAGCGCCGGAAATTAAGCAAAGTGATACCGAATTGATCCATCAGTTGAAACTTGTAGGCCTGCGTCAGGGGCTGGAGTTTCGTCTTGATGAGCTGAACACTGTTGCAGCCCGGCTGAAGACAATGAAAGAAACATCAAAGACCCAAAGCAGATCGTCTGTGGTCTTGTCATTAGATGAAAAAAATCTGCCGGATAAGCTGGAAGCGTGCTGCAAAAAAATATCTGAGCATATCATCCTTATAACGTCCAAAACCATTCCGGACGATTTTTTAACTATGGCTGGGAGTGTAATCCAAGACGCTGATGAGATTGAGAGCAAGGCGCGGATCTTACTGCGCCGTCAAAAAAAGCGACACAAATCCGTTCAAAACTTCCATAATGCCTTGATGAAGCTTCTTGAGAAGGAAGATCTTATCGCCGGGAGAACTGACGGAGGCCGGATATCGCTGCATGGGCTGACATTTGATGAGATCGAAGCTTTTTATCACGGATACCGCTTCTGGCCGCGAAAACCTGTAAAAATTGGCAATGAAACCCGCCTCCTGAAGGAAAGTGAAGCTCTGGCGCTTTATGTGACCTTTAGTAGCCGAACCAATGGTGTGCAATTTTGTATTTCAGTCGGGCTATGGACCTTGCGAATGCCTGGTGATCCACTCATCAACATGTCTGACCGCAATTATCAGATTAGTGAGGAAAACCGGGAGCAGAAAATAGACCCTGCTCTCTGGAGATATACCGGGCAGCGTATGGCGGTTTTGCATGTCGGGGCTGCAAAAAACATCTGAAGCAGATCAAGATCCTTTTGAAGCCGCTCATTCATGAGCGGTTTTTTTTATGATTAAGGGCGTCTGTCTCTTCTTCACATATTCCAGAAAACAACGCTCTTACTTCAAAGGAATGAGGAGAGCGCAGATGTTTTTTTTAATCCACTCAACAGACAATTTTGAATCCGTGAAATCGGTCAGGATGATTGAGATATACTGTAACCGGGAAAAGGGCGAATATCCTGATAAGGAAGAAGCGGCAGTCGAGATAGAAAACGGAATAAGGGTTATTGCCAAAGCAAGTTATCACGAAAAACTGCGTCAAACGCATCGCGCGGGATTTTTGGAGGACTGCAGAAATTTTTTTAAGGAGAAAAGGTACCGTCTTTTTAAAAAGGGAGATCTGGAGCTGGCGGTTCAGCTTTATGCCTATTCATTAAAAGGTCTTCCTCGAGGAGAGAGGCAACGACGTGGAGAGATCGTTAGGAAAACCCTTGATCAATACTGTCTCAGTACTGCTTTCAAAAAAGAACTGCAAGATTACTACAAATGTTGGTCTTTTTTAATCCCTACCTGCTATCTGTCTTTGTCTATCCGGTTGATGATTTCCAAGCTGATTTTTTTTACCGTCGAAAAAATTATCTCGGATAAAACGAAGCTCCCACATTTTGAGGACCAGTATCAAAAGACCATAGAAGCAGCAGCATTGTCTGAAGTTCAGGAACGGTTTGGAAAGCTCGCTGACGCTAAATATGATCTGGTTAAGGGAGATCTTTCTCGTGCAGCAGTTTATCTGTTGAAATGGAGGGCTGCTGAAGAA
>JAKSCD010000511.1 GCA_022360775.1 Sneathiellales bacterium
GGCATAACAGCCTTCAAGCACCTTGAGGCGGCCGGAAAACTCCTTTTCCATCTCCCGCCCGAAGGCGATAGCAGTCGGATCCCGGTCAATCCCGTAAACCCGGCAGGACGCCGCTTCCAGAAGGGCACGGGAATACCCGCCCGCACCGAAAGTCCCATCGACAATCACGTCCCCATCCTTAGGGGACAGCGCCTGAAGAACTTCTGAAAGCAGAACGGAAATATGCGGGCGATCAGTCATTGACCCGCTCCTTTTCGGCAGCCCGTGCCGCCCGCTTTGCCCGTGCCTTTTCCTTGGCGCGTGCTGCGTTGGCTTCATAGGCTTCCGGCTGCCAGATCCGGAAACTGTCACCGCGTCCGGCAAAAACACAGGATCCGGAGATCCCGGCATCGGCCAGCATATCCAGCGGAATGACAATGCGGCCATCCCC
The DNA here is from genome assembly GCA_022360775.1 of Sneathiellales bacterium. Classification (GTDB taxonomy): domain Bacteria; phylum Pseudomonadota; class Alphaproteobacteria; order Sneathiellales; family Sneathiellaceae; genus Sneathiella. The sequence goes on from JAKSCD010000511.1 coordinate 431, forward strand.
GTCGATAGGAAGTTCGACGGATTCGGCCATGAGAACTTCAGCGTCAGAATCCTGCTCTTCCGAATAGGGATCAAACCCCCCCATCCTCTGAAGCAGCTCTTCCATCACATCCATACCGCAGGCGTTAATCGCATCCCCATTGATGGTTGGAAATAACACAACGGAAGAGAAGCCTTTTTCTGCCAACGCAGACCGAAAGCGAGCCGGCACAGAAACCCGTCCCTTCTTATCGATCTTGTTTGTGAACTTTGACAGAAACAGGGCCATTCAGCCTTCACCCCAAAATAGAAACTTCCCTCTCCCACTACAAAAGCCAGATTTTCGGACTTGTATGGAATTTTATGGAGTATCATGGATTCTTATGGGAGTCAATGCCATTTCATCTGAAAACCTTGGTTTTCCAAGGCTTTGAATGGACCACAGACTTTGCTTTTTTAACCTTTTCTTAACCAAAAATTCGCACCCCCTAGACCTTGTGTCCAATTTGCCACGAACTACTAATCCTATAATTTGTTCATGATATGTTCTCTATTTTTGAACTATATTTTTCCGCATCAAAACTCAAATGACGTACGGGATAAAAAAATGTGAAAAAAAATTTTGATCAGGACTTTAAAAATTTCCAAAATGGATTAGATTAGAATTATTCTAAAAAATATATGCGAGTTGACCACATGGCACAGATCGATATTGGCTTGAATTCAGAAGACCGGATAAACATCGCTGAGGGGCTGAAACACCTGTTGGCTGATTCCTATACCCTGTATCTGCAGACCCATAATTTCCACTGGAATGTGACGGGCCCGCGTTTTCGCGATCTGCATCTGATGTTCGAGGAACATTATACAGAGCTGGCAACAGCCGTTGACGAGATTGCCGAACGTATCCGTACGCTGGGCGTCGCAGCACCGGGAACCTATCAATCCTTCGCTGGCCTAAGCGCCATCAAGGAAGTAGAAGGGGTACCCGCCGCAGAAGAAATGGTAGATCTCCTGACACAGGGTCACGAACAGATCGTCAAAACCTGCCGCAAGGCCCTGAAACTTGCGCAGGATGGCGATGACGAATCCACGGCAGCCCTGGTCTCTGATCGGATGCGCATCCATGAGAAAACAGCCTGGATGCTGCGCTCTTTGACAGAATAAGCGAGTGCCGGGCAGGCAATAACGGTATTAGCCAATTAGATCTGCGGATTTAAAAAACCTGTGATATACCCCCCTGATGATCAGGATTTTTATTGACGCAGATGCCTGCCCGGTGAAAGACGAAACCTACCGCGTTGCCGGTCGGCACAAGCTGATGACCTTTGTTGTCAGTAACAGCTGGCTCCGTATTCCCCAGTCCCCTCTCATTGAGCAGGTGACAGTGGATAGTGGATTTGATGCAGCCGATAACTGGATTGCCGACGAGGCAACAGAAAAAGATATTGTTATCACTTCTGATATCCCGCTGGCGGATCGCTGTCTGAAAAAACAGGCAACAGTCCTTTCTCCCAAAGGCAAGCCTTTCACGGCAAATTCGATCGGTATGTCCATGGCCATGCGGGACCTGAATACCCATCTTCGGGATATCGGTGAAATCTCCGGCTATAACGCCGCCTTTTCAAAGAAAGACCGTTCCCAGTTTCTAAACGCACTTGAAAACACCATTCAACAGCTGAAACGCCGCTAGAAAATGTTCACGCAGCCCCCAGAAGCAACTCTTCAAGCGCCTCTCTGTGATAATCGCTATCCCCATATTGGCTTTGGCACCAAAGGGCTCGGCGCAGGAAAAGCTGGGCGTCACAGTCATAGGTAAACCCGAAGGCGCCGTGAAACTGAACAGACCGGTCTGCGGCATGAATAAAAGCGTCCCCGACCCAGGATTTGAGCATCCGGACCGCTTCCTCGCGCTCTTCCTCCTGATCAAAAACCGTTGCCGCATGATAAAGCAGCGACCGTCCCCCCTCATAATCGGTGAGAATATCCGCCATAGGATGCTTTAAGCCTTGATAGGCGCCGATAAAACGCCCGAATTGCTGACGTGTATTCAGATACTCCACCGTCAGATCCATAACCGCGCCGTGTCCGCCGCACATTTCTGCGCCCAGTAACAGGCAGGCTATGAGTTCAATCTGCTTCATGCAGGAACGTGCGTCCCCCTGGCTCAGGATCTGATCCTTACGGACAGTGATCTTCTCCAGCCTAAGACGGTAGCTGCGCCGTGTTTCATCAATAATCCCCTCGCGCTCTATTCTATCCGGTTCAATTTCCTCCCGGTTGAGAAGGATAAAGGCAACCTCCCCGTCAATCTGAACCGAAACCAGAACAAGCGCAGCCTCTTCAAGATCATTAGCGAAGACTTTTACCCCTTCAAGACTCACCTGATCCCCGTCTACACGCCCTTTCGCCTCCGCAGCATTTAAATCCCAGTCTCCGTTTTCCTCAAAAACAGCAACCGAGACAATCTCTCCTGTACAAAAACGGGGTAGATACGCATTTTTCTGTTCTTCACTTCCTCTCAGCTTAACGATCTCCGCCCCCAGCAGACTTCCCATATAGGGCGTTATCATCAGGTTGCGTCCCATGGCTTCAAGGACCGGAACCGCATCTGCAAGCCGAAGTCCTGCGCCGCCATATTGCTCGGGCACCGCAATACCAGGCCAGCCCAGATCTGTGATCTCTTGCCAGACTTCCCTATCGAAAGCGGCAGGTTTTCCAAGCTGCTCCCGAACGAATTCCATAGGGGATTTATCCGCGCAAAAAGCCTCAGCCGTCTCCAGCATCAGCGCCTGCTCTTCGGAGAAGGCCAGGTCAAATTCTGTTTTCATGTCTTCCTCCTCAGTCTTTTGGCAGGCCAAGCACGCGCTCACCGACAATGTTGCGTTGAATTTGGGACGTTCCTCCGCCAATAGTGGCCGAAAAAGCCTGGAAATAGGCCCGCTGCCATTTCCCGTTATCAAAGGAGGCTTCTTCTCCGACATAATATCCGGACCGATTTCCCTGCAAGGAAAGTGCGAACTGATTGACCCGACGGTAAAATTCTGACCTTACCAGTTTGCTGGAAAGCGGCAGGGCCATCGGTCTGTCTTTCACAAGTTCGGGAATTTTGGCCCGCTGGGCATTTAGTTTCATGATCCGGTCTTCGGTCAGGAACCGCACCAGTTTCTCCCTCATGCGGGCGTCTTTAATGGCTGGCTTGCCATTACGCCGGGCATTACGGGCCAGCTCAATCACATCAGCTATCCGGGATGCATTGGCTGAATGTCCCCCTGCCTGTCCGCCGCTTGCGCCCCGCTCAAAGGTCAGGGTGACCATGGCAACTTTCCAGCCCTCCCCTTCTGCACCAACCAGGCCGTCAGCCGGGATTTTAGCGTCATCAAAGAAAGTCTGGTTAAACCCATATTCCCCTGTCAGTTTGCGAATAGGGGTGGTGGAAACCCCTTCTGCATCCATGGGGGAGAGGAAAAAGCTCAAGCCCTCATATTTGGAATTGGCATCCGGGTTTGTCCGGGCGAGAAGGATCATATGCTTGGCGTAGGAGCCGAGACTGGTCCAGATTTTCGATCCATTGACCACATAATGTTCCCCTTCCTTCACGGCCCGGGTTTGCGCATTGGCAAGATCCGATCCATTGTCGGGCTCTGAAAAGCCCTGGCACCAGATTTCCTCGGCGCTCAGGATAGGTTTGATGAATTTTTTCTTTTGCTCTTCCGTTCCCATTTTCAGGATCAGCGGCCCGGCCCAGTTCAGGCCGATGGTATTGATCATGAAAGGTACATCCGCGGCGATCATTTCCTGGGTGACGATATCCTGAAGCGCCTGTGATTTTCCCCTGCCGCCATATTCTTCTGGCCAGGCCATCCCAAGATACCCGGCCTCATACACCTTCTGCTGCCAATCCCGCAGGAAGTAAAACTGCTCATCACTTCCCACCTCCATAAAGCTTTGAGGCAGCACAAAAGCTGTATTTTCCGGTTTATTATCATTTAACCAGTTTTTAAATTCTAACCGGAATTCCTCCAGTTCAGCAGGTGAAGGTTCCATGCGCATCCTCCCTTCCGGCTTCCCCGAAATCGGGAACCGGCTTTCTTGATTATTTTGAAATATGCTAGCGAAGGGGGGCGCTGAAGAGAAGCGAAATTAAAAAGCAGTTTTTCTATGCAAAAAGCGACGAGAGAGGTTAAAGCGCCGCTTTTTCACGGCAGCGATACACGCATCGTCTCGCCCCCAAAAGAATATGATCCAGCCGTTCCAGCTCGATCCTGTCGCCGAGTACGGCTTCAAAGACGGAAAGCTCGGACGAGCAAAGACTGGTGCAGGATCGGGCTGCCTCACAGATGGGGCAGTGATTTTCAATCAAAAGATACTCCCCCTCTTGCTCCCCTTCAGTCAATGCAGCCATATAGCCTTCGCGGGTTCTGATCTCTGCAAGCCGGTTAAGTTGCTCAAACAGGGTTGAGGCATCCTTTAATTCCAGCCGATACGCGGCTATCTGATCCTCTGTCCTTGCAGCCACCAGGCGTTCCAGCCCCTGATCCCCGAAAGTCCGTTTCATGGCATCGATCAGGTCAACCGCCAGCGCCGCATGGCTGTTGGCAAAATGACTATTGGCCTGCTCGGTGAGTTCCCATTTTTTCCGGGGCCGCCCTTTCGCCTGGCGAATCGCCACATGTTCCACATCTCCCTGCTCTTGAAGTGCATAAAGATGCTGACGGATTGCCATACCGGTCAGCCCAAACCGATCCGCGAGTGCTTCCGCATCCTGCGGACCATTTGTCTTAAGCTCACTCAGGATGGCCATCCGGGTGGAGGCCCCGTTTACTTTGGATTTTTTTGCCATAGATATTTTTTAAAGAAAAAAATTGAAAAACTCAAACATCTCTTCTATTTATTTTTAAAGAAAATTCTTTATAAAAGGAATTCAGAATGAGCGAGAGATATGTCAAGGTTGCCTCAAAGGCGGATTTGAACGCTAGAAAAACGCTGGTCGTGAAAACTCACGGGAAACAGATTGTCCTTTTCCAATCGGGGGATAATGTCCTCGCCTGCAACAATCGTTGTCCCCATGAAGGCTACCCTTTAAGTGAGGGCTCTCTCACC
>JAKSCD010000493.1 GCA_022360775.1 Sneathiellales bacterium
CACCGGCCTCGGTTGGGGAGAAAAGCCCTGTAAAAATACCACCAAGCACACAGAAGATCAAAACCGGCAAAGGCCAGACTTCCCTGAGGGCATCCAGTTTCTCGGAGACACTTGTTTTTTCAATTTCCTGAGATTTTCCGCCGGCCAGCTCCGGATTGAGCTTACACCGGATCATGATCATGCCCATGTAAAGCGCAGCCGAAATAATCCCGGGCAGGAAACCCGCGATAAACAATTTACCGATGGAAACTTCTGCATAAATTCCATAAAGCACCATCAGGATACTGGGCGGGATCAGGGATCCCAGGGTTCCTGAAGCCGCAACAACACCGCTTGCAAGGCCTGCATCATATCGATGCCGAAGCATCTCCGGAACGGCTATTCTGGCCATGGCAGAGGCTGTCGCCACACTGGACCCGGAGGCAGAGGCAAAGAGGGCACTTGCCGCAACACCTGTTATAGCAAGACCACCCGGCATTCGGGCCAGAAGGATCCTCATCGCCCGAAAAAGGCCATTGGTCAGGCCCGTCGTCGTGCAAATATACCCCATCAGCAGAAACATGGGGACCGCTGTCAGCGACCAGTTGCCAATGAAGTTAAAGGGAACACTGGATATTATCCCCATGCCGGCAGGCACATTGATAATCATCATGATCCCGATCAGGGAAACACCGCCCAGCGCAACCGCGATGGGAAGACGAAAGGCCATCAGCCCCAATGTTGCGAAAACACCAACAATTCCAATGACACCGGCACTCATGACGCTGCATCCGTATCGCCAAGATCAGGAACATGTCGTTCCAGAAGGGCACGCAAGCCGTTAATAAGGATAGCAAGAACAAGAATACCGCTGCCGATTGGCAGGGCCCAGCGACTGGGCCAGACATAAAACAGGATATTTGCCATCACTGTTTCCAGCTCCGCCGTCGCTTTCAGGGCGTCAATCGTCGTCTGATAACAGAAAATGCTGTAATAGATCATGGCAAGCACAGATCCCAGCGCATAAACGCCGATCTGCAAGGCGTGAGGGAATTTCTGAAAGAAAAGATCGACCGAAACATGCTCGTGCCGAAGTTCTACAAATGGAAAAGCCAGAAAGACGATACTGACCATATAATAATAGGAAACGGTCTCAAGCGTCCCGGTAATAGGTGCATTGAATAGAAGCTTCATTGCTATATCGCTTCCCACATGCACCATCATCAATACAAGAAAAAGACTACATAATACCACCAGTGCCCTGGTTAAACCGACAACGATAGCCTCCGTATTGGAGAATACCGGATGATCATTCGCAACCATGTTTCTTCCCTGTTCACTGGAAGATCCTTTCAGTCAAGAAGGCTGTGCAGAAGGGATTTCCAGTTCTCTATAATTTCATCAAAATAGGCTTTGTCCTTGCGAATGATGGTTTGTGCCCCCATTCCTCGCAAAAGGCATAAAGTCGTATTCAGGAGAAGTCTGATTTCTTCCGGCGATTTTTTCTGGTGATTGAAAAACTGCAACCAGATCTCGTTTAGGGAGTCATGAAAATTCAAACTCACCGGAATAAGAGCTTCTCTCAGTTTTTCGTCGGTTCTCGAATTGGATAGAAAATCGATTGTGATCATAAAAAGACGTCCGGAAAACCGCTCCCACAGATAATCAACGAAATCATCGATCGTCTTGTGACCTTCTGCATAGGCAGCCGCGATTTTTCTCAAGTCGGCAATTTCATCTTCCAGCAATTTTCCAACTGCTGCCGCGATGAGTGTTTCCTTGACCGGATAATGATGAAGCATCGCTCCTCTGGACACCTTGGCGCGTTTGACAATTTCCGTCGTTGAAGCCTGGTTAAACCCGTACTCGTATATACAATCAAGCGTCGCTTTCAGGATCTTCTCCTTCATGCGGGTTGACCGTTCTACATGCTTATTGGGTTTAACAACGGCGTCCATAACAATCCTTTCACAAACAACAAATCCTATTCAAATCAGATACATTATGAATATTTAGGACCGTGAAATAAACATCCTAACTGAACCAACGAATTGAAAAGCGGGAGAAAGGACATCCCCCGCCCGATTTTCCCCTAGGACTGACCGCCATAGGCTTTCACATCAATCCTGTCATAGATATTTGCCTTGATGATTGCCTCAATCGCCGCGGCGTCCTTACGATCAACATCAGCAAACAGTTTTTCCCACTTCTTAACCGTTTCATCAAACTGGCCAAGTACAGTCTCTGCATCCTTAACACCATATTTTTCTGATCCGGTTTTATAGACCTGAGAGAGGTTTTCATTGGCGAAACTCTTGATCGATTCAAGAACATCAGTGCCGGGCTGGTAAACAGTTACCCCATGGCTTTTCGCTTCTGACAAAGCTGTATTCACTGCGGATGAATATCCCACATACAGGTTGGCCATCGCTTTTGCCGCAGCATTGAAGAAAATGGTTCTTTCTTCAGCAGAAAGGTCATTCCAGAAAGACTTGTTATAGGCCCACATGGGGCCAGACCAGTATAAACCGAGTGGTGCGAGCGTTGTATGTTTTGCAACATCCCAAAGGCTCCGGGATTTAAGGTCAGACGCCACATTCACGGCGCAATCCAAGACCCCTTTTTCAATCCCCTGATACATTTCACTGGAAGGGACATTTACCGGAACCGCCCCTATACTCTCAACCCAGCGGGACATTGCCGCACCGGCCGTTCTCAGCCTTTTCCCCTTCAGATCAGCAAGGGATTTAATCGGAGCATTACACATAAGGCTGTAAGGAGGCGTGCTATATCCGCCCCCGTAGACAACGCCGGCCTTGTCCCACTGTTTTTTCGCCGCAGCATTGTTCATGTTAAAATCAGTTGCAGCCGCAATCATCACGAGCGGGTCACTGTAATTCAGTCCCATTTCCTGAATGGCATTGGAGATCGGAAGTTCAGCCGGTGTATAGGTTGCAGCATGATATCCAACACTGACAATACCATCCTGAACACCTTTCAAGCTGGAACGCGGCGGCAGCAGAACTGTGCCGGTATAGACCTTGGCTTTCAGGTTACCGTTGGAGAGTGTATCGAGAGATTTCGCCCATTCAACATACCCATGTTTGCCGAGGGGATGCTGGTCAGGAAAAAAAATGTTCGCGTTAAAATCTTTGGCGGAAGCCACCTGTCCGGCGCCCAATAGACCGGCAGTAACAAGCACAGCAATCCCTGTTTTCGAGGATTTTAACATTAAAAATTCCTTTCTGAGAATAAATGACCCTTAAAATTATTTTGAAATACGCAACTAAATTGTGTTTTTGAAAACCTGCCCGTCCTTCATCACCAGGCGCAGATAACGATCCGGATCCTGCATGACACCGATATCCATCAATGGATCTCCTCCTAGCGCCAGAATATCTGCTCTTGCACCAGGAATGATTTCTCCAACCTCTCCTTCCATCTGGAAAAGTTCCGCAGCGGTAATTGTCGCTGACCTCAAGATCTCAAGCGGTGTCTGAAAACGGCTACGAATTTCGAATTCAAGCAGTTGGTGGCGATGCATTGGCCCCAGAAGATCCGTGCCGAAAACCATCTTGACACCCCGCGAATGCGCATGTGCATGTGTGCGGTACCCTGCCTCGACTACCTCATGTACTTTCTCATGCATTGCCTCCGTCAGACCACCAGCACGCCCTTCTGTTTTCAGCACTTCATGGGTGGACATGGTGGGAACAAGAAAGGCATCCCGCTCAAGCATTAAATCAATCGTACTGTCATCGATAAGGTTGCCATGCTCCAAAGACCTGATCCCGCATTGCAAGGCACGATTAGCAGCTTCGGCCGTATAAACATGGGCCGCCACATAGGTTTGCGCTGCCTTGGCTTCCTCAACCGCAGCCGTGAGCTCATCAAGGGAAAACTGGGTATTTCCGATCCGGTCTGTTGGCGAGGATACTCCGCCGGAAGCCATCACCTTGATAAAATGAGCGCCCTTTCGGAGCTCATCACGACAGGCTTTTCTTACCTCCGGCACTCCGTCAACGACCTTTCCAAGCCCTGCGCAACATGTGCAGCTCTCCCAGTTTTCGCCGGCATCACGCATATCGCCATGTCCGCCGGTCTGAGAAATCGCATGACCGCAGAACAACACTCTGGGGCCGATCAGGTATCCTTCATTGATCGCTTTGGTAATCCCGAAATCCGCCCCACCACAATCCCTGACTGTTGTAAAGCCGCGAGACAGCATTCCCGAAAGGATCTGACCGGCCCTTGCGGATACATAGGTTGGAGACCAGCGCTCAAGCTCCGGGAAACTTGCAGTTGCCGCGACCACATGAACATGCGCATCACAAAGCCCCGGCATAACCGTCAGACCCTTTAAATCCAGGACACGATCACCGCGCGTAACCGCATTCGCAGAGACTTCCCGAATAATGCCCTGATCGATATAGATATTAGTCAGACCAGCATAACGGCCCGACCGGATATCCAGCAGATCTGCATTTTCCAGCGTTATGCTCTGCGTTGCTTTTCTCATCGCACATACTCCCCTAGCAGTGCGACCTCTCCTTTATTTCTATCGAGAAAAAGGGGAACGAGAAAAGCGGCCAAAATGGTTGCAAAATATTTATGGTCTTTAACAAAATGACCGGTCTTATGAAGAAGATTAATTGTCCCGAACGTCCGTCCCTTAATCGTAATCGGGATATTCAGGGCTGACCCCAGTCCCATCTTCTTAAGGACCTGATAATCAGGGAAAGCCCAGCGCAAGTCCTGCTCGCCATTTCCAAGAAAAACCTCCCCCTGATCCAGAACAAGTTTCCCCCAGGGGGTTTGCTCCAGTTTCTTGGTACCTCCTACAGGATAGGTGGTGGGATCACTGGAATAGAGACGCTCAACCTCCCCTGTTTTTCGGTTATAATATAACGCTGTAAAAAGCTGGTGCCCGATCAATTTGTTATAGGCCCGATCAGCCTTTAGCCAGGTCACGGATCTTTCCTCACCCTGACTTATGGCGAGAGAAAGGGTGTCCATTTCAGACATCAGTGTTTTTAAATCCATGAAATCAGTCATCACTTACCTGCAATCTGTTGTGGTAACCACAAGGCAATCTGGGGAAACAGGGTTAGAAGAACGACACCGACGACAAGGAGCAGAAAAAACGGAAAAGACGCTCTGGCAATTCGGCTGATCGACATATCCGTGAGCCCCTGAAGAACAAAAAGGTTAAAACCGACCGGTGGTGTAATGGTGGCAAGTTCCACCATGAGGATCAGAAAAACGCCAAACCACATGGGATCAAACCCTGCCTGCACAACAAGCGGCAAGGTGATCGGCAAACTCATAACCGTAATCGAGATGCCTTCAAGAAAAAGGCCAAGCATGACATAAAAAGCCGCCAGCATGACAATCAGGGCATAAGGAGACAGTTCCATCCCGGCGATGCTGCTGGCGATTTTCTGAGGCAAATGCAGATAGCCCATTGTGGTGGACAAAAGAGCTGCCGCGACCACGAGCGAAACCACCATTGCGGACATTTTCACAGCACTCATCAGAGACTCGTTGAACAGATTAAGTGTCAGCTGCCTCATACCAAGGGCGAGAAGCAGTGCCGCGGTCACGCCGATGGCTGCAGCTTCTGAAGGAGTTGCCAGACCTGAGTAAATCGAGCCCAGAACCACAAGAATAAGCACTGTCACCGGAAACAAATCCTTCAGGCTTTCCAAAGAGAAGCGCTGCCGTTCATGCGTACTGTTTTCCACGATGGACGGATTGATCCCTGCCCGCCCGGCTATGTAGAGCGTGTAAAGGCCTGCGATCATAAGTCCCGGGAAAACACCTGCTGCGAACAACTGGACGATAGAGACTTCGGCAAGAATACCGTAGACGATCATCACGATGGACGGCGGAATAAGCAGGCCGAGGCTTCCGGCACCAGCCAGGGATCCGACAGCAATCATCTGATCGTAATTTCGCTTGTTCAGCTCCTCGAGAGAAATTTTACCAACAGTCACTGCAGTCGCTGTACTGGATCCACTCACCGCAGCAAAGAGAGTGCAGCCGAGGATATTAGCGTGAAGAAGCTGACCGGGAATTCGCGAGACAAGAGGTGTCAGCCCCCTGAACAAGCGCCGAGAGATATCCGTTCGGAAGATG
>JAKSCD010000496.1 GCA_022360775.1 Sneathiellales bacterium
AGTATCTTTTGCGGGTGGAGTATGCGAATTAGCACCATCAAAATAGAAGCTTGAGCCAGGATGGGTTGTATCCCACTTGATCAGGGTCACTGCATCCAGCTTTGCACCGGAAAGGTTCCAGTTAAAGATATCGGCATCCCGATCCGCCATACTTCCATAAATCTCATATTCCCCGACCCCTAACGTTCCAATCAATGACGGCGCGCCGAAACTGTTTCTTAAATCCCCGTCAATATCCTCATCCCAGACGCTGACCGCTTGCGCCGTCGCTAAAGTCCCGATCATGACACCTGCGGCAACAGCTATCGAAGCGGCTCCCCTGAGTACAGAAGATAAACATTGCTTGGTACTGATCATTTCTCACCCCTCTCACTTTTAACCGGGAGGGACTAAACCCTCACGGCTGATAGCCTTTGACCCGACAGCAAGCAGGGCCTGATTTACGTTCTAGAGAAGAGGGTAAGGCGAGAGGCGTGCGAAAAAATCATCAAAATAAGTGAAAACTGATTAAAAAGGCTAGGAATTGCAGGATACTTCCCGGGAAAAAACAAGGTGTCCCTTCCCTATTTGGCAAAGGGTTTGGCTGAATCAAAAATGAAAGGTTCATCAAAATGAGCGCAAAGCCAAAGCCTGTAAAAACTGATTTTCCCATCCACCAGATCAAAATAACTGAAGACAGTCCCGGATATCTCTTCACCTGTCGGTTTACGGTCGAGCCAGGGTCCCACATGTTTTCCCCTGAATGACCACTGCGCCATCACTTTATCCGGCCCGCCAACAATCTGGTCAATCGTAACGCTGAGATCCCCGACATTTTTACGAAAGCCCTTAACATGCGCAATTAGTCCATCACGCCCCGGAGGACCGTTAAAGGCCTGATTGGCTTCATCAATCATATCGGGATGAGCAATCTCCTCAATAATCTCCATCCGCCCTTTTCCGCCCACCTCGATAAGATAGGTTTCCATCAGTTTTTCCGGTGAGAGTGGCATCGCAATTCCCCTTACTGTTTTTATTGTTTTCTAAAGTCTGAAACAGAAGTCCGGCGAGAGCAAGGATTTTACTAATCCCGCTGGGACGCGTTCATGATGGCGATGGGGCCGACGCCGGAGATGACGATCATCAGGGCAGCGAGAGCAGATTGTTCCAGGAGCTCGTCTTTGGCAAACTGATAGACATAGGTTGCAAGCGTTTCATAGTTGAACGGTCTGAGCAGCAATGTCATGGGTAGTTCCTTCATCACATCGACAAAGACCAGCAAGCCTCCTGCCAGAATGGATTTACGCAGCAAGGGTGTTGCGACAAGAAAAAGGCTGGAGGAGAAATTCTGGCCCAGGCTAGCGCTCGCATTCATGATATTGGGCGATAATCTTTTAACGCCAGAAGTCACCGCGCCATAGCCGACAGCCTGAAAACGAACAACATACCCCACCAGCAGGATCCCGGTGCCTCCCAAAAGAAAACCGTTAAAGGAAATACCAAGCCAGTCTTGCACGAGCTTCTGCAGGCCGTCATCCACAAGCCCGGCAAAGGAAACGGCGCCGATAGCGAGAACAGTTCCTGGAAAGGCATAACCGGTTGCTGAAACTGCGGTCAGAATATTAAGAACCGGATGGTTCTTGTAGGTCACGACCAGAACCATCAAAAAGGCGATCAGCATAACCAGAATAGCGGCCCCGATGGAGATCGAAAGGGAATTGAAAGTCGTCTGCAGCAACGCGTCAAAATCCGTAACCGAATAGCC
>JAKSCD010000142.1 GCA_022360775.1 Sneathiellales bacterium
CTGTCCTCGCTGAGCTCACCTTAGGACACCTGCGTTACCATTTGACAGATGTACCGCCCCAGTCAAACTCCCCGCCTGACACTGTCTTCAGAGCGGATCGCAAAGCACACAAGGTGTCTTGCTTCGAACCAAAATGTAGACCAGTGAAGGTCTGTCTCCGCTTAACTGAATAAGTAAAGAAACGATAAAAGTAGTGGTATTTCAAGATCGCCTTGCGGCTCCCACCTATGCTACACCTCCTATGTCTCTTCACAAAGTCAGACTAGAGTCAAGCTCAACAGGGTCTTCTTTCCCCGCTGATTTGGCCAAGCCCGTTCCCTTGGCTGTGGTTTCGCTAGATGGTAGCCAGGGACAGTGGGAATCTCGTTAATCCATTCATGCGCGTCACTAATTAGATGACGAGGCATTTGGCTACCTTAAGAGAGTCATAGTTACTCCCGCCGTTTACCCGAGCTTGGTTGAATTTCTTCACTTTGACATTCAGAGCACTGGGCAGAAATCACATTGCGTCAACACCAGGCTGCGGCCATCGCAATGCTATGTTTTAATTAGCCAGTCAGATTCCCCTGGTCCGTACCAGTTCTATGATGGTTGCTTTTCGTCGGACGATGCCGACAACTCCGAGGAGCAATCGGTGAAGCCATGCCAGGCCACGCGCCGCCGACCAACGCTAGGCACGATCGTTACCAATCGCACCCGAAGCATTAGTAGCAGGCATCGCTTTCTAGCACAGCCCGTCACGACCCAACCCATAGAGCCAATCCTTTTCCCAAAGTTACGGATCCAATTTGCCGACTTCCCTTGACTACATCAGTCTAAGACCAGAGGCTGTTCACCTTGGAGACCTGCTGCGGATATGGGTACGGTCTGGGACGAAAATCAAATGGCCTCGCTTGGCTTTTCAAGGACCACACAGTGCACACGGGACGCCGCAAAAACCGCGACGTTTTGCAGGCACAACATCCCTATCTCCGGATGAACCGTTTCCAGGGAGTCCGTCCTTCAAGTAGAAAAGAGAACTCTACCCCGGGCACTGCGAGGTGTAGCCAAGGTGGTTTGCGTTGCCGCGCCAGACGCGCACAGAAGCGCACGCCAATCTCCGTACACCAGGTTGGCGAATATTAACGCCATTCCCTTTCGCCATTGTGCACACACTGGTAAAAGTGTATGGCACTGTCCAAAGGGCATTTGCCGTTGGCTTAGGACCGACTGACCCACGTCCAACTGCTGTTCACGTGGAACCCTTCTCCACTTCAGCCCTCAAGGTTCTCACTTGAGTATTTGCTACTACCACCAAGATCTGCACTGTTGGTTGCTCTGGCACGGCCTACGCCGACACCGTCAATGCTTCCAACACGACTCTCCTACTCGTCAATGCCTGGCGAGCCCCAATATGCCTAGTAGACACACAGTGGCTGCTTCAGCAATGACGGTCCAGTATAGGTCGATCGCTCCAGCGCCATCCATTTTCGGGGCTGATTGATTCGGCAGGTGAGTTGTTACACTTTCCTGAGGGAATACCGACTTCCATGGTCATCCTCCTGCTGTTTATATCAATCAACACCCTTTATGGGGTCTGATGAGCGACCAGTTAGGCACCTTAACTGAAACGTTTGGTTCATCCCACA
>JAKSCD010000255.1 GCA_022360775.1 Sneathiellales bacterium
GTATTTTCTGGAAGATAAATGCTGGCAGGGGTCCCTGTTAGGGCGCCTGCAGTTGCGACACCCATGCCGTGATTACCGCCAGAGGCTGTAACCAGTCCTTTTTTTAAAGAGGCCTCATCCAGAGATAAAACAGTGTTTAAAGCTCCGCGAATTTTAAAGGAGCCGGAGAGCTGCAGATTTTCAAGTTTCACCTTAACGTCATGACCCGTATCAAGCTTGAGATCCATCATCGGTGTCTTCCGAACGAAAGGGGCAAGGCGCTTGCGTGCGGCGGTAAAATCATCCGAGGAAAAATCTTTACTCATATCTTGAACCTGAAATAGTGGAGAAGGACTGAAAGAACGGTCTATACTGCCATTCAAAATAATCACAAATCAATAGCGATAACACCAAAAAGGACGAGGCTATGGCATACACAACGCTTGAATTGACGATCAATAATCATATCGCTCACATCCAGCTAAACCGGCCCGGTAAACTGAATACTCTGGTTCTGGAATTCTGGCAGGAAATGATTGATGCCTTTGCCGAAATTGAAGCAGAACCGAGTGCCCGTGTTGTCGTGATTTCTTCAACCGGCAAACATTTTACAGCCGGGCTTGATCTTAATGCCTTCGGCTCGATAGCGGCGGATATGCAATCAAAAACGGACCCGGCAAGGCTGAGAGAGCAAATGCGCAATAATGTGCGTGAGATGCAGGAGAGTTTTACAGTTATTGAAAAATGCCGGTTGCCTGTTCTTGTGGCTGTCCAGGGAGGATGTATTGGCGGCGGTGTGGATTTAATTTCCGCCTGTGATATGCGTTACTGCACAGAAGATGCCTTTTTCTGTATTCAGGAAATTAATATTGGCATGACCGCGGATGTCGGGACCTTGCAGCGCCTTCCCCATCTTATTCCGTCAGGTATTGTAAGAGAGCTTGCCTATACCGGCCGACGGATGATGGCAGGGGAGGCAAAGGAATATGGCCTCGTCAATACAGTATACACAGATGCAGAGGCGATGGTGGTAGACGTAATGAAGATTGCCGCGATGATTGCCTCCAAATCTCCCCTTGCTGTTCATGGAACCAAGGAAATGCTGAATTACACCAGGGATCACAGTGTCGATGATGCACTGAATTATATGACTGTCTGGCAATCGGGCATGTTCTTTTCCAATGATCTCTTCGAAGCGGCACAGGCCAACGCAGAAAAGCGTGAGCCGGTTTTCGATGATTTGCTTGTGCCGAGAAAGCTCACGCGCAGGATGCCATGATTACTTGCCGATAACCTTCCAGATCCCATCTGCGGTGATGACAACTTTCTCACCGCAGAAAAGCTCTCCGCGAATAAAAACAACGGAAATACCCTGACGTACGATCTCGCAGCGCATTTCCAGCCATTCACCAACTTTGGCGCTGGCGATAAAATCAAAATTCAGACTGATCGTCGCTGTGCGTTTTTTACCAATGGCAAGCCAGATGGTTTGGCCCATCATCTCATCCAGAAAGCTCATCATCATGCCGCCATGGGTAATACCATTGTAATTCATATGGCTTTCATCCGGTAAAAAGCCGTATCGAAAACTGCCATCATCTTCTTTTTTAAAATAGAGCGGGCCGATTTTGTCAGCAAAAGGCCCGCGATTTTTTGATATCCTGAAGCCTTCAGGGATCGTTTTAGCGGTCATGGAACACCCTTTTTTTGGCTGTCAGTATGACCAAATCCAGCCCAAAAGCAACTTGCTCCTCAAGTGCTTTCGAATGCCGGATTAATCCTCGAACGGATATCCATTTCGGATCGCATTTTCCAGGCAATGCTGCCTGTTTACATATCCTTCGGTTGACGCACCAACGA
>JAKSCD010000499.1 GCA_022360775.1 Sneathiellales bacterium
AATCTGGAAACGCCGACCGGCCTTAACAAGGCCACAACAGGCTTTCTCCTGTCCCTTGCGGATATGGAAACACCGGTCTGGTTCAGCCCGGAACTGGCAACAGATCAGGTGAAAAAACATTTTCGTTTTCACACCGGTTGCCCGGTTGCGGATAAAGCCTCGGACGCTGCTTTCGCCGTTGCGCATCATGCATCGGACTTTTCCTTTCTGAATGATCTCTCAATCGGGTCAGCGGAAATGCCGCACCAGTCTGCAACCCTGATCATCATGGTCGATGGATTTACAGGGCCGCGTCAAATGACCCTTACCGGGCCGGGTATCAAAATGAAACAGACTTTGTCACCGGATCCTCTGCCTGAGGATCTGATCCTTTGGGCGCAAGCGAACCAGCGTCTCTTCCCATGCGGGGTGGACCTGATCTTTACCACCTCCACTTCGCTTGCCGCCCTCCCCCGCACAACACATATCGAGGTGTAACCATGTATGTTGCTGTAAAAGGGGGAGAGAAAGCAATCCGTAATGCCCATGCGTATCTTGCTGAAAAGCGCCGGGGTTCTACGGACATTCCTGAAATCTCTCCGTCCCAGATCGAAGAACAGCTCAGCCTGTCCGTCTCCCGCGTGATGGCCGAAGGATCGCTTTATGATCCGGCGCTTGCCTCCCTTGCCATCAAGCAGGCACGCGGTGATCTGATTGAGGCCATCTTCCTGATGCGCGCCTACCGCACCACCCTGCCCCGCTTTGGCTATTCTTCCCCGATTGATACCTCAAGGATGGATATCTCGCGGAGGATCTCCGCAACTTACAAGGATCTTCCAGGGGGCCAGGTTCTCGGCCCGACTTACGACTACACCCATCGCCTGCTGGATTTCACTTTGGTAGCCAATGGCGAGGACATATCTGAGGCTCCTGAAGCGGCGGCCCCGCTGGATGAAAAAATGCCAAGGGTGCTGGATGATCTCTTGAAATCCGAAGGACTGATCCAGCAGGAAACCGTCCCGGAAAATGAAGCGGAAATCCCGGTGGGTGATCTCACCCGCGATCCGGTTTCCTTTCCCGTGGATCGGGATATACGACTGCAAAATCTATCTCGCGCCGATGAAGGATTTATTCTCTCCCTTGGATATTCCACCCAGCGCGGTTACGCCCGCAATCATGCTTTCGTGGGCGAAATCCGCTTTGGCAGTGTCAGTGTTGAAATCACACCGGAAGAGCTGGATTTCCCGATCGAGATCGGGGATATCGAGGTGACGGAATGCGAGAATGTCAATCAGTTCACCGGATCGAAAACGGCACCACCGCAATTTACGCGCGGCTACGGCCTTACCTTTGGTCAGAACGAGCGCAAAACCATTGCCATGGCGCTTGTTGACCGGGCGTTGAGGGCCGACGAGCTTGGTGAGGAAATCATGGGCATTGCCCAGGACGAGGAATTTGTCCTCTCCCACAGCGACAATGTGGAAGCCACCGGTTTTGTCGAGCATATCAAGCTCCCCCATTACGTGGATTTCCAGTCTGAACTAGAACTGGTGCGGAAAATGCGCCGGGAAATCGAAGCCAATACAAAAAACCAGGAACAGGAATGATATCATGACGGCGTCAGAACAGGATATCACCGGCTATAATTTTGCCTATCTGGATGAACAGACCAAACGCATGATCCGCCGGGCCTTGCTCAAGGCGGTGGCCATTCCCGGCTATCAGGTCCCCTTTGCCGGACGTGAAATGCCTATGCCCTATGGCTGGGGTACCGGCGGCGTTCAGGTGACCGCGGCTGTCATCGGCCCGGAAGATACCTTGAAAGTGATTGATCAGGGATCGGATGACACGACCAATGCCGTGAGCATCCGAAGCTTCTTTGCCAAAACGGCAAATGTAAAGACAACTGATAAAACAGCGGAGGCCACGGTCATACAAACCCGCCACCGCATCCCGGAAAAAACACTGACCGAGAACCAGATCCTCGTCTACCAGGTCCCGATCCCGGAGCCCCTTCGTTTTCTGGAACCCAGAGAGACCGAAACCCGCAAAATGCATGCGCTTGAGGAATATGGGCTCATGCATGTGAAGCTTTACGAAGACATCGCCCGCCATGGTCATATTGCCACCACCTACGCCTATCCGGCACTGGTGAACGGCCGCTATGTCATGGATCCTTCGCCCATTCCAAAGTTTGATAATCCGAAGATGGATATGATGCCGGCCCTGCAGCTTTTCGGTGCCGGGCGTGAAAAACGGATTTACGCGCTTCCGCCCTATACCAAGGTAAAAAGCCTCGATTTTGAGGATCATCCATTTGTCATACAAAGCTGGGAAGATGTCTGTGGTCTTTGCGGGGCAACCCACACATTCCTGGATGAGGTCATCCTCGATGATGAAGGAAACAGGATGTTCGTATGCTCCGACAGTGATCACTGTAATGAA
>JAKSCD010000500.1 GCA_022360775.1 Sneathiellales bacterium
AGAGGGAAAAACACCGACGAATAGAACCGACCAGAAGAGGGGAAGGGTAAGCTTATCCGGTGGGAATATCTCTTGCACAAAACCGTTTGCAGCGAGGGGGTGAGAAAGGTGCAGAATATGCAGCCATCCAGTGTTCTCTGGCTGGGGTCACGTCTAATAAAAATACGGATGAACAGAGCATCGGTCAAAAACTCGATGATGGATCTGCCGCGAGAAAAGCCTTATTTCCCGAGCCTGTCCCAGAGTGCATGGGCGACGACGCCAAAGTCGGCTTCCCGGTTTCGGATAGCGTAAAGAGTTGTGTGGCGCGGGGCGAAGCCTTCGATGGTGATCGGTACAAGCATGCCTTTTTTACGTTCGTCAGCCGTGAGGTGATCGGGAAGGCCGCCCCATCCTAATCCCGCCAGAATGACATCTTTTTTGGCGGCAAAGTCGGAAACTGTCCATTTTTTGCCGCCCTCCAGAAGATCGCGGCTCTGGTTATACTGTGAACCGCCGGTTCCGGTGACGATAATCTGGGCATGTCCGCGCAGTGCGGCTTGTGAGAGAGTGCCGGTGCCCAATCTGGCTGCAAATTCAGGAGAGGCCATGGTTCGGATCGTGATTTCTCCGACAGGTTTTGTATCCACCTTATTCAGATCAACACCATCCAGGCTGGCAATCGCAATATCCGCCTTTCCTTCCATAAGGCGCGCGATGGGGCCGCCCATGGCTTCCGTGGCGACATGGAGGCGTGTGGCTGGATACTGATTTCCAATATCCTTGAGAGCATCAAGTGCAGAGTGGAGCGGAAAGGTAATGCTCAACGCAAGACGGAGCTCCGCTTCTTCATGGGCACGTAAACGGCTTGCGGTTTTCTTGAGTTCCCTCATTTGCCGAAGAACAGCAAGCGCTTCTGAATAGAAAATCTCTCCTTCCGGAGTAAGGGTTGGCCGATAGGCCTGGCGATTGAAGATCTTGAAATCCAGATCCTCTTCCAGGAGACGGATTGCGTTGCTCACGGCACTTTGCGCTTTGTTAAGACGGTCAGACGCACCGCGAAATGTGCCGGTGGAGACAATGGCTTCGAGAGCGACAAGCTGGTCATATTTCATAGTATTGATCTCATTATATGATCATTTATATATAAACATAATATTATCAATAGATGAATACGCAACCTAGATAGGAGGTCTAGTCAATAACCGGAGACCCTTATGAAACTCTATTACAAAGCCGGGGCATGCTCCCTCGCCAGCCATATCGCCCTGATCGAAGCCAAGGCCGTTTTCGTGCTGGAAGCTGTCGATACAGAAGCTGCCTTAACCGAAAAGGGAGAGGATTATCTTACGATCAATCCAAAAGGATATGTCCCTACACTGCAACTGACCGATGATGTCCTGCTGACGGAAGGCGCCGCCGTCTTGCAGCATATTGCCGAGATATTCCCCGCGGCAAATCTGGCACCGAAAGCAGGCACTTTGTCCCGGGCGCTTCTTCAGGAATTTCTGAACTGGACGTCCTCTGAACTTCACAAGTCCTTTTCCCCTCTCTTTAATGCAAAGACCACTGAAGCAGGCAAACTTGATGCCCGCAAAGCGGTTGCATCAAAGTTTGATGTGCTGGAGGAGCAACTTTCAGACGGTCGGGCCTGGCTGGTGGAAGAAACTTTCTCGGTCGCAGATGCCTATCTTTTTGTTGTCGCCAATTGGGCAAACTTCACCAATATCGATCTGGCCAATTGGCCAAATATTGCTGCATTTGTCGGGCGCGTGGCCTCCAGACCTTCTTCTCAGATAGCCATGCGCGCGGAGGGACTGATCCAATGACTCCCAATGATCATAAACAGATACTCTCGCTGATCGGGCTCTATTGTGACGGCCTCTATCATGCTGACAGCACCGTGTTGCGCAAGGTGTTCCATCCTGAGCTTGCATATATCTGCGCAACAGAAGGAGATGAGTTGTATCTCGATCTTGAAACCTACATGGCCCGCATTGATACCCGCACCCCGCCATCGGAACGCGGCGAGCCTCGTGAGGAGGCTTTGCTTGACGTGGCCTTTGGCTCTGATCGTATCGCCAGGGTAACGGCGCGGATGAGCATGATGGGTCGGGATTATCTCGATTTTCTCACACTGATACGCGACGGCGATGAATGGCGCATTGTAACCAAGGTTTTCACCTATATTCCAAGAAAGGCCGGATAAATGCCATATGTCAATATCAAGGTGACCCGGGAAGGCGGGCCGGAAGGAACTGGCCCAAGCGACGAAGACAAGGCCCGTCTTATTGCGGGTGTGACAGATCTCCTGTCGGATATACTGGGGAAAGACCCTTCCACCACATTTGTGGTGATTGACGAGGTTGCACTGGGCAATTGGGGTATTCGAGGTCTTCCCGTTCCTGAATTTCGTAGGCGAAAACAGTGA
>JAKSCD010000504.1 GCA_022360775.1 Sneathiellales bacterium
CCGAAAATAAAGATCGGATTTGGTTTTGCTTTAGATTGGACAGCGTTTTTAACCAGAAATTCTTTTGTGACGACTTCCTTCATACCGCGCATAAGTGCTAAATCATCCTCGACGGAATAATTATAGCTTGTTCGGTGAAGGTCATTTGCCCGTTTAAGATGATACCAGGATTTTTCTTTATCTTTTAGATCTTCATAGGCTTTTGAAGCCCCAAAATGGAGCTGAACATGGTCCGCAGGAGTGAGGGAAACATTTGACCTGATCTGCTCTTCCAGAATTTCCAGATCTTTATCAAATTCAGTAAATCTTCGGGTTTCGGCGATATTTCGATAAGCAGGAACGTAGTTTGGATTGATTTCAATCGTTTTCCTGAAGGCATCTATCGCTCTCTCTTTTTCCCCTTTTTCCAGCATAGCGTTGCCTAGATTTTAGCAAGCAGTATAGCTTGACGGATCAAGAGCAATCGCCTTTTCCTGCTCCCGGATTGCTTTATCAACTTCACCCTGATTGAGATAGGCATTCCCGAGATTACTTCGTGCAGCAATGTAATTGGGATCCAGTTTCAGGGCTCGCTTAAAGGATAGCTCGGCTTTTCTGATTTCTCCCATTTCCTTGTAGGCATTTCCAAGATTGTTGTGGAAATAGGCGCGTTTGCTATCGAATTTGATCGCTTTTTCAATAAGGGGAACCGCAAACTGGCTTTTTCCGGCCTGGTGATACAAAACGCCAAGCAGATGGAAGGCATCAGGGTTTTTGGGATGTTGTTGCAAAATCCCTTTAAGGATGTTTTCCGCAGCAGGCAGGTTGCCTGCTTGCTGCAAAGAAACAGCTTGCTTAAGCGCTGAGTTTAAAGCGGGATCGATTTTTTTCTTTTTTGACATACGGCCTCATGCAACACCAACGCATATCGAAATGCGTACCAATGTCGCCGCACTTCTGCTTTCGGCACAGAATATCAAATGTATGGTTAAGCGAAGTTTAACGTGCCGTTAAACGGAAAGATTTATCGACATTGGCGCTGGGCCAATGGCATTGCCCGTTGAGGCAGGCTGAAAAAGCGACAGCATCGGGTTCGCTGCAGGATCAGTGTTGTTGATTTCAGTCATGATCAAAAACCGTTCGATCATTTTCTCGACTTTTGCAGGATCGTTGAAGTCCTCTACGTCGACAGCTTTCTCCAGGCGAGTTTTTTGCTGTTCATATTCCAGAGACTGGAAACTTTCCGGAAGACCTAAGCCGACACGTACCACATGCATAAGTGTTTTATCGGCAAGGATTTGAGAGATTTCCTCAACGCCACCAGCGGCACGACTAAAATACAACGCTTCTCGAATACCTTCTGCATTCTGGCCTTCGAATTTTTCAAACTCGTTGGTTTTGTAACCATCAAGGATCGCGTTGACATTGGCTTCATTTAGGAAAAAGTCCGGATCTTCATTTAATCCATACATCGCCTGTGAGAGTTTAGTCCAGCGAGGTTCCAGAGTCTGATTGACAAGGCTATCATCATCTTCCGGATCTTCTGACAGCATTTTTTCGACGAAGGCATATTTGTCAATTTCACTTTCAAGCTGAAATGCCGAAAGGGTGACTTGCAGAAGCGTTCTGTTTTTCATGAGATCGTCAACGGATTTAACGTTTACGATCTCCTCTTTGAAAGTTTCAATATCTCTCGCTGTTGTCGGCTGAGCCTCAAACACTTTCATGTGGGCTTCTTCCTGGTCAACAGCCAGTTTATACCATAGAAGTGAACTTGTGCTTGAGAGTTGCATTGGTCTTCGCCCTAAATTGACAGCTGGGAAAAATCGCCAGGGCTTTCAGCAGTAGATTGAGAGCGCGCAGTTTTAGCGGCGTTTGAAAGACCCTGCATGATATCTTTGTTCACGGAGATCAGGGGCATTAAATCTTGTTTTGTTCTGAACGCAGCGGCGCTAAATTTCTCCACCCATATCGCTAATGAAATCAAACCTGCTTTGGTTTCGGTATTCAACTTGTTGTCATCTGACATCAAATCAATCTTGAGGGTCAACCATAGCTGGCTATTTCTAAACAAAGCGTTAACGCGGTCTTTGCTGTTTGCGTCTTCTTTGTTTGCATTTTCCAGCTCGCGCGTAATTTCAGCGAAGAGACGATACTCGGTTTGAGCAGGGGTTTCTGTCGCAAGATTGGCTTTTTTATAGGCTTCAAAATACATGGGAAAACTCCTGATCCGTATGGGTAAGCGAGAGATATGCTCAAAAAGGTAAGAGCAAAAAAAGAAAGGTGACCCCTGACGGGATCACCTTTCCTAATCGGCTTATTAACGGAACAGACCCAGGATAGACTGAGAAGCCGCGTTCGCAATTGAAAGAGACTGGATGCCCAGCTGTTCTTTCGTCTGCTCTGACTGCAGTTTCGCAGAAACTTCAGCCAGGTTGGCATCAACCAGAATTCCCAAACCCTCTTCGAGGGTATCTGTCAGTGTCTTGGTAAAGTCAGCCTGTGCTTCCAGACGATTGGCAAATGTACCAAAGTTCGTCAGGATATCGCCAATCGCTGACTTGGCATTATCAAGTGCAGTATATGCACCGCCTGATCCAACAGCACCAGCCGTAATTGTACCTGTTGCCAAAGTGGAACCTGCTGTAATGGTCGCGCCACCATCAGAAACGGTAATCACACCATCTTCGCCAACATCCACAGCAAAACCTTCTTCACGCATGACAGCAACAAGGTTACCAACATGCTCACCAGTTGAAGCTGTAGAGTCGATCGTTACAACATGAACATAGACACCGTTTGCCTCGTCAACGGAAGAAGCCGGTGTACCACCATTTTCGTCCAGGAATTCGAAGGTATGTGTGTCACCACTTGCAAGAGTAAGTGTCACAGTGTCAGCAGCAGCAAATTCTGCTGTATTATCCAGTGTCAATGTTGCTTGAGCGTCAGTTGACAGATCAAGATTGGAAAGAC